>JBDVSG010000001.1:0-7638 GCA_039967155.1 Sulfitobacter sp.
CGCGACCGGTAAGGTCGGGCGCGATCTGTACGGCAGCGGCGCGGATGGTTTCTGTTCGCATGGCGATCTCCCTTGGGGAACAAAGGGGTCGGGCCGCTATCACGGGCGGCCCGACAATTGGGGACAGGGTTTTAAACCGTCCAAGTGTCCAGAATGACGGCATCGGCTTTTTTATGCAGCAAGATGCAATCCAGAACGTCTTGCGGAGCGATTGGCGTGATGCCCGGCAACAGGGAAGGTTCCCCGTGCCCGTAAAGAGCCTGAAGCGCGAAGCGGCAGGCGTAGACCTTGCCGCCCTCAGCCATGAATTTGTTCAGGTTGACGGCAAAGTTCTGATGGCCTGGGAAGGCTTCATCGCCCAGCGTCGGGAAGCCGCGCTGAATGCCCAACGTGACACCGGGACCATAAAGCAAGATTGATGTCTCATACCCTTTTCGGTTCAGGCGAATGGCATTGAGAATGTTAACAAGGCCAATGGAACCTTCGAAAGCCACAGTGTGAAAGGTGACAAGCGCCTTTTCACCTTCTTCGGCTTTAACGTCTTCGAATACTTTTTCCTCGTAGTTTACGAAGAAATCCCCGTCCTTATGAGCTTCTTTTGTGACTTCTGGCATGATGGTCTCCTTTTTGATCATGCCAATAGGGATGGACTGCGTAAATTGAATGGATCAATAAGCAGTTCAATATGCATACAATATAATGTGCATTGAGGGATGTGTATTTGGGGTAAAGATGAAAATTCGGGCAAAAATGAGGGAGATATTGTGCATTTTATGTATCAATCAGCGGGCCCTTCTCTGCGGTGCCGTCAATGTTTCCGAATCCTCCATACAATTTAACCTTCAATTCTTGCCGCGCCTGACATAAACAGATGAAAACTGAAGGCAGGTACTATGATCGACTGGACACCGACATATCTCGACACTGGAAAGCCACGCTATCTGGCGATTGCCGATGCCATTGCTGATGACATCCGAAGTGGCGCGCTGAGTGATGGCAAACGTTTGCCACCGCAGCGGCGGTTGGCCACCGCGCTGGGAATAGACTTTACCACCGTGTCGCGTGCCTACGCCGAGGCACAGGCCCGTGGCCATATCGAAAGCCATGTCGGGCGGGGCACCTTTGTTAAAAATCACGTGGTTGCGGATCGGCCTGATCCGTCACGATCGGGGGAGGCTGATCTGGCGATGAACATGCCACCCGAACCCGCAGACCCCGAACTGCGCCGCCGCATGCAAGAGGGGCTGGGCTATGTGTCGGCCAACTTGATTGATTTGTTGCGCTATCAAACCGCCATCGGGGCCGAGCGCGACCGCCTTGCGGCCTCTAGCTGGCTGAGCATGCGCGGCATGGTTCCTGCATTGGAACGTGTGGCGGTGACGCCGGGAGCTCATGCGACAATTGCAGCGATCTTGGCGTTGATCACCCGACATGGCGATACGGTCTTATGCGAAGCGATCACCTATCCTGGGTTTCGCAATGTGGCGGGGCGGTTCCGTTTGAACCTTGTTGGCATCGAAATGGATGCCGACGGCATTCTGCCTGACGCGCTGGAGGCGGCGATCCGCACCCATAAGCCCAAGGCATTGTATCTGAACCCGACACTGCAGAACCCCACCACATTGACCATGCCCGAGGCGCGGCGCGTGGAAGTGGCTGAAATCCTGCGGCGGCACGATCTGACGCTGATAGAAGACGATGCCTACGGGTTTATTCCCGCCAAAGGGCCTGCGCCGATTGCGCTCTCTGCGCCTGATCTGACATGGCACATTGGCGGGCTGGCCAAATGTATCGGCGCGGGGCTGCGGCTGGCCTTTACCATCGCTCCGACGCCGCGATGTGCCTACCATTTGGCAGAATCCATTCGTGCGTTGGCAGTAATGCCATCGCCGCTGTCGATGGCGCTGGTCACCCAATGGATAGAGGATGGCACCGCTGACGGCATCCGTCGCTTTATCCGTTCAGAAAGCGCGGCGCGCCAAGCGATTGCGCAAGAGGCGCTGCAACATCTTAGCTTTAGAAGTGCTGAAAATGCGTTCAACATCTGGCTAGACCTGCCCGAAGGCCTTGGCCGTGCGGATGTGGTGGCGCGTATGGCGCGGCGGCAAATTGGGCTGATGCCCTCGGACGCATTTACGGTGCGGGGGACCCCGGGCGAACAGCTGCGCGTGAACTTAGGCGGTCCCAGCACGCGCGAAGCCCTTCGCGATAACCTGCAGTTCCTTGCCAATACTTTGTCCCCCAACAGTTACATGGGCTAGGCAGCGGCCTGACTGTTGCTGTGTTTCGGCCCTAAGTTGGAAGATCCCTGCCATCGGCAATCGCCTCCATGGCGATAAAAGAGGTGACGGTTTCCAGATCCGCTTGGCCAATTAGTTTTTGGTAAATGCGGTCAAAGTCGTTCATGTCTCGGGCGACAATTTTAATCATATAGTCATATTCCCCCGTGATCCGAAAGAAATCGACAACATTGTCGATGGCCAACACGGTTTTACGAAAGCGGTCCAGCCAGTCGGCTGAATGATGCCGCGTGCGGACCATGGCGAAAACAGTCAGCCCCAGACCCACGGCGTGCATGTCGACGCGAATGGTTTGCCCTGCAATCACACCCTCTTTGCGCAACCGTGTCACCCTGCGCCAACAAGAGTTCGGCGAAAGACAGACTTTCTCGGCCAAATCGCGTTGCGACAGGGATGCATCACGCTGAAGCGCGCGCAAGATGGACTTGTCGACTGAATCAAGCGTTTGCGTTGTCATTTGATAGACATCCTTTGATAATTGAGAGGAATTTGAGTAAGTCTTATCCGCATTCATGGTGGTATCAATCTGAGAAACGTCAGAAATCTCGGAAAGTGCCCCACAGATGACCCAAATGACCCCTTTTGATCGCTTTGCAGCCTCGCTTGCGCATCCAGACCTCATTGAAACACTACGCAGTGGCCTGATCGGGGAAGGGGTTCAGATACCAGGTCCGCGCGGCTCCAATCCGCTGATTTATGCTGATTATGTTGCATCGGGACGGGCGTTGACGCAGGTCGAAGACTTCATCAGGACGCAGATCCTGCCCTTTTATGCCAACAGCCATACCGAAGCCTCCTATTGCGGGCAGATGATGACACGCCTGCGGCACCGCGCGCGGCAGATCATTCTAAAAAGTTGCGGCGCTGATGATCAGTATGACGTGATCTTCACAGGTGCTGGGGCGACGGCGGGGCTTAATCGGCTTGTTGGGTTGCTTGGGGGAGGGGCTGCGGCGCGAACACCCGAAAAGCCATTGGTTTTGATCGGCCCTTATGAGCACCACTCCAATATTCTGCCATGGCGCGAAAGCGGCGCCGAGGTGGTTGAAATCCCTGAAGCCGATGACGGAGGCCCCGACCTAGACATATTGCGCGCCACGTTGCAGGCCCATCGGGGGCGCAAAATCGTTGGGGCATTTTCGGCTATGTCGAATGTGACGGGCATTGTTACGGATGTGAAGCAGGTGACAAGGGTGTTGAAGGCCCATGGCGCGCTCAGCATTTGGGACTGTGCGGGGAGCGCGCCGTATTTGCCGATTGATTTGACGGGGGACGGGGATGCGCAGATTGATGCGATTGTCGCATCGCCCCATAAATTCATCGGTGGTCCTGGGGCATCGGGCATTTTGATCCTGCGCCGCGATGGCTTTGCGCGCAGGACGCCGACTGTGACGGGGGGCGGCACGGTGAAATTCGTCTCTCCTTGGGGGCATGAATACTCCGACGATGTCACCGCGCGAGAGGAAGCAGGAACGCCAAATGTGATCGGTGATCTGCGCGCGGCGCTGTGTTTTATGGTTAAGGACGCCATGGGGCAGACCTATCATCGCCAGCGGTTGGAGGCCTTGCGCCAGCGGGCGCAGACCGCATGGGCAGATGTTCCCAACCTGCACATTCTTGGCAACCTTGCGGCGCGGCGCATGCCGATCTTTTCGTTCATTGTTACCGCAGCGGATGGCACGCCCGTTCACCAACAGCTTGTGACGCGCATGCTTTCAGATTTCCACGGCGTGCAGGCGCGCGGCGGTTGTGCCTGCGCAGGCCCTTATGCGCACCGATTGCTGGGAATTGATCAGGCGCAATCAGAAAGGCTGCGCGCTGATATTCAGGCGGGAAACGAGATTGAAAAACCGGGCTGGACGCGTCTGGGATTTTCGGCCCTGATGAGCGACGCCAAAGCAGACCGGATCATCGATGCAGTCAGTCAAGTGGCACGGCATGCAGGGGCGGACCAATGCCTTTACCGCGTCGATCAGGCCACCGCGCGGTTCTCACTGGAGGCCGCATAATGTGTCGTTTTCTCGCATGGGTTGGCCAGCCACGGTTTCTGGATGAGTTGGTTCTCGATCAAAAACAGTCCCTAATCGCCCAAAGCCGCAACGCGTTGATCGGTAAGACGCCGGTGAATGCCGATGGGTTTGGATTGGCATGGTATACAGACCGCGAGACGCCGTGCCTGTACAAAGACACCTATCCCGCGTGGTCTGACCCAAACCTCAAGCAGCTGGCACAGCATGTCAAAGCGGGGCTGTTTCTGGCGCATATTCGCGCCTCGACTGGGATGGCCACGTCACGCAACAATTGCCATCCTTTTGCCGTTGATAACTGGTGTTTCATGCACAACGGTCAGGCAGGGGGCCACGCAAGGTTCAGGCAGGCGCTGGACGCATTAATTCCTGCGCACTTGTATGAATGGCGCTATGGCGCAACGGAAAGCGAAGCAATCTTTCTGATCGCATTAGGGCATGGGCTGAAGGACAATCCGGTGGGGGCAATGGCGCGCGCTGTCTATGACGTCCAGCAGTTGGCCGAAGCCCTTGGCGAGACGCCTTTCATGCGGTTCGCGGCATGTTGGTCAGATGGGAGGCGTTTGTTTGCGGCGCGGATGGCGTCGGACCGGTTTGCGCCAAGCCTCTACATCAACGCGCGTCAAACAGGTCATATCGTGTCCTCCGAGCCGCTGGATGATGGCAGGGAGAACTGGGTGGAGGTCCCAGCAGGGACAGCGATCGAAGTGACAGGGCAGGCAATCACCCACCATGATTTCCAAGTGGCTCCACTTGCCCAAAAGGAATGCGCCCTTTGATGGGCTGACGTTTTCTAACACTTGATTGCACCAATGGTTTGAATGAACAAGGGCCACATAGGCGGGCGGGTTGCCGCGCGGGGCCGTTTGTGTTGCTGACTGGTCTTTCGATGGCTATGATCTGTGCATGACCACGCGTAATCCAGACCTCCTAGGCCGCAAGTAGCGCCCATGGAACCAGATATTCTCAACCTAGACAGCTGCACTGTTCAGGAGGCTGTTCTGCGAATTGCCCGCTTTTATGAGGTTGATTTTGTCACGCTGCATCTTTTCCGCGGCGGTGAGGATGCGCAAAATAAACCCTATGTGCGTACAAATTACCCCGACGCATGGGTCAGTCACTATTTGCTTAATGATTATGTACGCGTTGACCCTGTTTTGGAGCTTGCCGAACAGATTGCCGGACCTTTTTGCTGGACCAAGATCAACCCGCGACAAGAGCAGCGGGAGTTTATGGAAACAGCTATTAAACACGGGGTCAGGCAGACGGGGTTTAGCGTTCGTCATGTAGATTCAATTGGGCGCCGCAGTGTTTTGTCCTTCAACGCGCAAACCGCCAAAGGTGGGGACACATGGCAGCCCTATATTGACACAAAACGCAAAGAGCTGATTTCCCTCGCCTATCACATTCATCTGATGGCGTTGGCTGAGATTTATGACGGCAATGACGGCCTGCCACAGCTTTCCCCGCGTGAGATCGAATGCCTGAAATGGACAGCCGATGGCAAAGCACATACTGAAATTGCCATTATCCTTGGGCTGTCCGACCACACTGTGCGCGGATACCTCAAGGATGCGCGGTTAAAACTCGACAGTGTAAGCCTTGCGCAGGCGGTCTCCAAAGCATCGTCTTTGGGGTTGATTTAGCACGTTTGATTTCACGCGCGGCGGCCGTTTCACCAACGACCTCCCCCCAGATCCTGCTAAAGAACCCCCCTCATTTGGGGGGATTTCGAGCACTCCGCCCTCCAGTTAACCTTTGTCTCGTACCGCATAACGGGTGGACGGGATGCGGCAGGAAAATGAAAGGGACAGATATGACAAAGATGAATCCAGTTGGTTGGTTCGATATCTACGTGGATCAGATGGCGCGTGCCGAAAGCTTCTACAAGGCGGTTCTGGGATGCGAGATGGAGGTCATGATAGACCCCACAGGCGAAACAGAGATGATGAGCTTTGTCGGTGACATGGCTGTTTATGGGGCCGCAGGTGCCTTGGTCAAAGCGCCCTATGCCAAACCGGGACAAGGCGGCACTGTGATTTACTTTTCAGTGGCAGACTGTGCTGTGCAACAGGCAAATATTGAGACCGCAGGCGGTCAGATCATTCGGCCAAAATTCTCCATTGGTGAATTCGGGTTTGTGATGTTGGCCCAAGATACCGAAGGCAATGTGGTTGGCTTCAACTCACAGAAATAAGAAGCATTTTTAGCGAAATTTAGACCCGGAGATGAGGTATCATGACACAACTTACCGCCCTAAATGCGGCCATTCAGACCTATTTCGACGCCATTCACGCCTGCGATGTGACCAAGCTGAACGACGTCTTTCACCCAACCGCCAGTCTTTTTGATGCGGATAACGGGGAGATCTTTGTCGAGCCGTTAAAAAGCTTCAGCGCAGATGTGGGGCAGCGCCATTCGCCGCATGCCGCAGGCCAATATTTGGACGCAGAAATTTTGATGATCGATTACCTATCGCCAAGCAGCGCGACAGTGAAAATCCGTATTCGGGCGCATCAAAATGTTTTTGTCGATCACCTTGGCTTTGTCAAAGGGACTGAGGGGTGGAAAATCGTCTCAAAAATCTGGCATCTCGAACGCATCGTGAAATGAAGCCTCACGGCTGCGGCGGGCCAGAAGTGTCGACAGAAGCGGTCGACCCAAAATGATAGTCCCGCCAAAGCC
The DNA here is from genome assembly GCA_039967155.1 of Sulfitobacter sp. GTDB lineage: Bacteria > Pseudomonadota > Alphaproteobacteria > Rhodobacterales > Rhodobacteraceae > Sulfitobacter. The sequence goes on from JBDVSG010000001.1 coordinate 7,013, forward strand.
ACCGTCGTAGGGGCTTTGCGCCATACTCAGAGGGGCGGTTTCAATAGGAGCCGCCCCATTGACCCCCTCGCGCCGCAAATCCGCACATCAGGGCTGGCGGATTGCGCGATTTGCGCCCCGCTACAGCGCCAGATCAACCCAGACAGGTACGTGATCAGACGGTTTGTCAAAACCGCGGATGTCCTTGTCGATCTGGCAATCGCGCAGCAGGTCGGCCGTATAGGGGCACAGCAGGAAATGGTCGATGCGGATGCCATTGTTGCGGTTCCATGCGCCTGCTTGGTAGTCCCAGAAGCTATAGTGGCCAGCCGATTGAACCCGCGCGCGAAAGGCCTCTGTCAGGCCAAGGTTTAGCAGCGCGCGCCATTTTGCGTGGCTTTCTGGGCGGTAGGCGGCATCGCCAACCCAACTTTCGGGTTTTGCGGCATCCTCTGGTTGGGGAATGATGTTATAGTCACCCGCCATCAAAAACGGCGTTTCTTCGGCCAGTAGCTGTTCGGCGCGCGCTTGCAGGCGGTCCATCCATCTCAATTTATACGCGTATTTGCCGCCAGCAACGGGGGTGCCGTTGTCTTCCAGCTCAACCGGGTTGCCATTGGGCAGATACAGGCCGCACAGGCGCACCG
>JBDVSG010000002.1:0-8387 GCA_039967155.1 Sulfitobacter sp.
GTGGTACGATCCTTACCGCGATACGCTGTCGACACTTGAGACTGTGATCGACACATTGGAGGCGCAGGCGCGCAGCTGGCGTGAAGACCGCAAAGGCTGGGCAGCCTCAGGGATGAGCCTTTGGAAGCGACCTCACCTGCAAAAATTCTTCGGCGCGCACCGGCCACTGACGTTTCCCGATGCGCCCTTGGACATCTCCGACCGCCCCCAGATGATTTGGGCCAGCAAAGCTACTGTCGACACGCAGATCATGCGGGTCGAGGACGGCTTTCTACGCTCACGTGGTCTTGGCGCGGCGCTCACCCCGCCGTTGTCCTTGGTCACTGATGATTTGGGCATTTACTACGATCCCTCGCGCCCCTCCCGTCTGGAGAAATGGATCGAAACCCGCGCAACTCTGCGCCCCGATCAAGACATCCGCGTGACCCGCCTGATCCGCAGCCTCACCCAAGCAGGCCTGAGCAAATACAACACCGGCACAGCCCCGGAAACTCTGCCAGACGGGCACCGCATTCTTGTTTGTGGGCAAGTAGCGGATGACGCTTCGATCCGCACAGGGACAACCGATGTTGCCAGCAATCAGGCCCTGCTTGACGCTGTGCGCGCAGCCCATCCCCGTGCGGTCGTCTTGTTCAAACCCCATCCAGATGTTGAGGCAGGCCTGCGCGAAGGCGCGTTGACCGATCCATCCGCCGCTGACCAGATTATTTCGGGCACAGATCCCGCCGCGCTGCTAGAGCAAGTCCACGAAGTCCACACGATGACGTCCCTGATCGGGTTCGAGGCCCTCTTGCGCGGCCTGCCCGTAACCACCTACGGCGCGCCGTTTTACGCAGGCTGGGGCCTGCCGACCGATCTCGGCGATGTGCCACCGCGCCGCCGCGCAAAGCCCAGTTTGCACGGGTTGGTCCATGCCGCGCTGATCGATTATCCGCGCTATTATGATCCAAAATCCAAGCTGCCCTGCCCTGTCGAGACCGCTGTCGCGCGTCTGGCCGCAGGCGACGTGCCAGTGCCCGCCCCCAGCAACCGGATCTTGTCAAAGCTTCAAGGAATGTTTGCAAGCAAATCCCATCTTTGGCGACGAGGATAAGGCCAGCTACAGCTCGCGGCGGCGCCAGCGGTGCATCACATCCGGTCCCACAGCAACAGTATCTGCCAGATCAAAACGGGGGGCTGAGGCCAACCGTGACACGCCCATCGCGCCGATACCTGGCAAACCTTCAGCCCCGATCACAACCCCTGCAGAAAAGCCCACCAGACTATCAACCAGATCAGCTTGCAACAGGCTCGCCGCAACAGCGCCGCCGCCTTCACAAAACACACGCGTCAAACCGTGATCGCCTAGCTTTTGCAGCACATCACCCATATCCAACTGCCCCCCTGCGACCCCACATTGCAGCAGCGTGGCCCCAATCCCTGTCCAAGCCGAGATCAGATCGGGCGAAGCATCAGCCCCATGGCATAGGATCAGCGGGATGTCCTTGGCCGTCTGGGCCAATTTTCCCGTCAGCGGCACATCCAAACGGCGCGACGCCACAACACGGGCAGGTTGGTGTTGCACGCCCAAATCGCGCACGGTCAGCGTGGGGTCATCTGCCCGCGCAGTGCCGCCGCCCACCATCACCGCGTCATGACGTGCGCGCATGGCATGCACCATACGCCGTGCTGGTGGGGATGTGATCCATTGGCTTTCACCCGTTGCGGTGGCGATACGCCCATCAAATGAATTTGCCAGCTTCAGGGTGACAATTGGCCTGCCCTGTTCAATTCGGCTAAAGAAACCAGCGTTTTGCGCCTGAGCTTCGGTTTCGCAGACACCCGTGACAACGGTGATGCCTGCGGCCTTTAGCATGGCCAATCCGCGCCCCGCGACCCGCGCGTCCGTATCGCCCGCCGCGACCACAACGCGGGCCACGCCTGCGTCGATCAGTGCCTGCGCGCAGGGGGGCGTTTTGCCAAAATGAGAACACGGCTCAAGCGTGACAAAAACATCTGCCCCGCGCGCCTTGTCCCCCGCTTGCATCAGCGCGCGCACCTCGGCATGGGGCCGCCCTGATGGGGCGGTCCAGCCGCGCCCAACGATCAAGCCATCACGAACAATCACACAGCCAACCGCCGGATTGGGCCACGTGTTCCCATGCCCGCGCCGCCCCAAAGACAGCGCAAGCGCCATATAGCGCATATCAGACATCCGCGATCAGCCGTCAGTTGGGGTGTCTGGGCGCAGCTCAGCCACGAACTTATCGAAATCATCGGCCGCTTGGAAATTCTTATACACGCTAGCAAAGCGCACATAAGCAACGGTATCAATCCGCGCCAATGCTTCCATTACGATTTCGCCGATATGTTTGGAGCTAATATCCGTTTCGCCCATGCTTTCCAACCTGCGCACAATACCGCTGATCATCTGGTCGATGCGATCCGGCTCAATCGGGCGTTTTTGCATGGAAATACGAATGGAGCGTTCTAGCTTGTCGCGGTCAAAGTCCTCGCGTTTGCCAGAAGTCTTAATCACCACCAGATCGCGCAACTGCACACGTTCATAAGTGGTAAACCGCCCGCCACAGGCTGGGCAAAATCTGCGTCGGCGAATGGACACATGGTCCTCCGCCGGACGGCTGTCTTTTACTTGGGTATCTAAATGTCCGCAAAATGGGCAGCGCATTGGCTGTGTCCCCCTATCCTTGATCCGCCTCTATTGTGGGATCGCCGCCCCACTTATCCACAGGTATACGACACCCCTACTGATTTGGGTAGTGCAGATTTACACCACTAGATGATGGGGTCCCTCAAGAGCTTGCAGTCAGCCCCCCCTTTTAGCGGCCCCTGTCCGAGCATGACCCCCCGACAATATAAAAGCTAAAGGCATGTCCTATACTTAGGGTCCCACCAGAGGTATTGCTCAGGGCCCCAAGAAAAGTCGCTGCCATGTACGTCACACCAGCGGAGTTGGCGGTAAATACTACGGTGCTGCGCTGGCCCATTCCGGTCTTGCGCATCTTTCCGCCATAGACGCGTGGCGCCCCCGACGCCTGCCCAACACAGCGCGCATTACCTACCGCAGCCCACCACATGTCGCGCGCGCCCCAATCCGCATCCCTTGCCACACAAGATCCCGCGGCGGTGGGACCTGCGATGGCATCATTTCCAGCGCAAAAGTTCTGTGCATGTGCTGGCAGCTCAATCCCCGCTGCCAGCATTGTTCACACGATTGCTTGTTTCAATTTAATCTTCGAATGAATGTTCAGCTGTTGATCTCATAATCAACGCGTCGGCAAAATTGTATGGCATGCGCGACGGGCAACCCGACCCCGACCTGCGTTATGCTCAGGGAAATTGACTGTGACGGACCCTGTGACAAACGGCCTGCATCCGTTGTAAACGTGACCGATTTTCTGCCTTTGACGCGTTGGGCTGCGCCGCGCGGCTTTTGGATATAGATGCGACCTGTGGCACCCAAACGCCGCTCTGCGTACTCAGCTGCGGCACACCAAATCCCGCGCGGGCCCTCGCCGCGCGTTTGAATCACTTCGAAGACCGAACGCTCAAGCGGAATGACGTTCAGACGGTTTACGGCTTGGTAGCTTTGGGCATTTACGGCTGCCGGCAGGACAGCAACAGCAATAACTGCGGCGAAGAAATTTCGCATGATGGTTCTCCTTATCACGCATTACCCTTACGCCTGAGCCCACTCACTGCAAAATCAAACAAGCGTGACTGGCGACTGCCCGCCCCCCGCCGACACCGCACAAAAAAAGCCCGCCGGATAAAAATATCAGGCGGGCTTTTTTAGTTATTTGGATGCGTTATTGATCAAGGAAACTGCGCAACTTGCGGCTGCGCGAGGGATGCTTGAGCTTGCGCAGCGCTTTGGCCTCAATCTGGCGAATACGTTCGCGCGTAACGCTAAACTGCTGGCCGACTTCTTCCAGCGTGTGATCCGTGTTCATGCCGATGCCAAAACGCATCCGAAGAACGCGTTCTTCGCGCGGTGTGAGGCTGGCCAAGACGCGTGTTGTTGTTTCCTTGAGGTTTTCCTGAATGGCACTGTCGAGCGGCAGCACAGCATTCTTATCCTCAATGAAGTCACCCAACTGGCTGTCTTCTTCATCGCCGATTGGCGTTTCAAGGCTGATCGGTTCCTTGGCGATTTTCATCACCTTGCGCACTTTTTCAAGTGGCATCTGCAGTTTCTCTGCCAGCTCTTCTGGGGTCGGCTCACGGCCGATCTCATGCAGCATCTGACGGCCTGTCCGGACCAATTTGTTGATCGTTTCGATCATGTGCACCGGAATACGGATCGTGCGTGCCTGATCGGCAATCGAACGCGTGATCGCCTGACGGATCCACCATGTTGCATATGTCGAGAATTTATAGCCGCGGCGGTATTCGAATTTATCCACAGCCTTCATCAGGCCGATGTTACCTTCCTGAATGAGATCAAGGAATTGCAGGCCTCGGTTTGTGTATTTCTTGGCGATGGAAATAACCAAGCGCAGGTTCGCCTCGACCATTTCCTTCTTGGCTTGGCGCGCTTCTTTTTCGCCCTTTTGAACCTGCTGAACGATGCGGCGGAATTCGGAGATATCCAGCCCCACGTATTGGCCAACTTGAGCCATGTCTGTGCGCAGCTCGTCCACTTTTTCAGAGGAGCGTTCAATGAACATCTGCCAGCCACGCCCTGGCTTTTCGCTCATCCGTTCCATCCAGTTCGGGTCCAGCTCATACCCGCGATACGCATCCACAAATTCCTTGCGGTTAATGCGTGCTTGGTCTGCCAGCTTCACCATCGCCGAGTCGATCTGCATGATGCGGCGGTTAATGCCGTAAAGCTGGTCAATCAAGGCTTCGATACGGTTGTTATGCAGGTGCAATTCGTTGACCAGCAGCACAATTTCAGACCGCAGTTTTTGATAAGCCGCTTCGTTCTTGGATGAGAAAGACCCATCCTCGTTCAAAGTTGCAGAAATACGGTTGTCCTGCATCTGGCTGAGCTTGATGTAATCATCCGCGATGATGTCCAGCGCTTCCAGCACCTGCGGTTTCAGGGCCGCTTCCATGGCCGCAAGCGACATGTTGGCCTGTTCGTCTTCATCATCATCATCGTCATCGGTGCTGATTGGATTGCCGTCAGCGTCCAGTTCCTGCTTATCCTCGGATTTGGTTTCCGTGGCAGGTGCAACGCCGCCTGCGGGCACAACTGGGGTCGTCTCGCCGTCTTCGCCCATGGTGTTGCCGAATGTCGCCTCTAGGTCGATGACATCGCGCAGTAGAATGTCTTCGGACAACAATTCGTCACGCCAGATGGTGATCGCCTGAAAGGTCAGCGGGCTTTCGCACAGGCCCGCGATCATTGTATTGCGGCCAGCCTCGATGCGTTTGGCGATCGCGATCTCGCCTTCACGGCTCAGCAGTTCGACGCTGCCCATTTCGCGCAGGTACATGCGCACCGGATCATCGGTGCGGTCCAACTTCTCAGACGAGCCAGACCCAAGCGTGATTTCTTTGGGGCCATCAGTGGTGGCAACATCGGTGCTGCCTTTGTCTTCTTCTTCAGCGTCTTCATCTTCGATGATGTTGATGCCCATTTCGGACAACATCGACATCACGTCTTCGATTTGTTCCGAGCTCACCTGATCGGGTGGCAAAACCGTATTCAGCTGATCATAGGTGATATAGCCCTTCTCGCGGGCCTCACCGATCATCTTTTTCACAGCCGCCTGCGACATGTCCAGCGAGTGACCGCCGTCCTGATCGTTCGCTTTGGCGTCTTCGTTGGTGTCTTTAGCAGCCATTGGCAGCTCCCCTAATCCTATAGCGAATCACGTGGCCCCGATTCGCATTTTCCGAATCATGCGGGGTTTGCGGTGATTCTTAAACCCGCATCCTTATTTTTCCGCTAAATTACGGAAAATTGGTCACCCCCGCGCAACAATAGCCGTCACGATCGCAGGCTGTCCTGTTCAATGATCCTTTTTCCCACCCTTGGAGAAATCGATCTGGTCGAAGAAGTTACGGCTTTTCGCGACTTCTTCTCGGTCCAACCGCGCCCCGTTGTCGGCGATCACATATTCAGCTCTGTCCTCTTGGCCCGCCCGCTGCGCCAGATCGGCAGCTTTTGCCGCCTCTGCCAAACGCCACGTCACGCCTTCATCCGCTTCCCCCGTCAAATCATCCGCGGCATCGCTCACCTCTTCTTGCAGCCCGCGCACGGCGGCCAGTTTCGCCAATTCTTCAGCGATGGTCATCGACGTCATTTCCACATCACCCGGTTTGCGGATGCAGGGGGTGATTGCCACGTGGCGTTGCGACATCAGATTTTCAAGGGCATCAGGCCCCAACATTTCATAAATCGCGTCGCGCAACGGCGCACTGCCTTGCACAGCATGGCCCAGCACGATGTCGCGCAGGCGGGCATGATCTCCATTGCGGCACGCCATATTTTCTAAACCGCTTTCAAAGGGTTCAACCGCCTCTGGACAGCTGATGCAAGCCGCCAGAATGACGGCTTCGCGCAGATGATCTGTTGCCTGATCATCCTGCGCCGTTGCCAGCACTGACGATTTGGCCCCGGCCGACGGCCCTTGAGGCGCCTTACTGTTCCATGGCTTGCTTTGCTTCCCCCAGTCCCGATCTACACGCGCGGGGCCTTTGGATTTTGCACGAAACAAGTTCCAACGCAGATCTTTGATGGCTTGGCCATAATGGCTGCGGATACTGGGGTCTTTGATCAGCTTGATCTTTTCGCGCAGCGCCTTGTCCAGACCCGCCTTGCGCTCGGGGCTGTCAAAATCCTTGCCTTCGGTCTCACGACTCCACAGGAGCTGCACCATGGGCACGGCCGCGTCCAGCAGGGCTTGTACGGCACTGGGTCCTGATGATTTCAACAGATCGTCGGGGTCCTGACCTTCGGGCATCATCGCAAACCGCAAGGACCGCCCTGCCTCTAACAGCGGCAAGGCCAGATCAATCAGCCGCAATGCCGCGCGCTGGCCCGCCGCATCGCCATCCAGCGTGATGATCGGTTCGTCGCTGATGCGCCACAGCATCGCCAGCTGATTTTCCGTAATCGCCGTGCCTAGCGGCGCAACAGCGGCACCAAAGCCCGCCTCGCTGAGCGCGATCACATCCATATATCCTTCGGCCACCAGCAGCGGCTTGCCCTTGCCCGCCGCCACCCGCGCAGCTTTGACGTTATAGAGACTGCGGCCCTTGTCGAATAGCTCTGTCTCGGGCGAGTTGAGGTATTTAGCCTTATCCGCAGGGTCCATGGCACGACCCCCAAAGGCAATCGCGCGCCCGCGTGCATCGCGGATCGGGTACATGATGCGACCACGGAAGGTATCGTAGGGCTTCCCGCCTTTGGTCGAGGGTTTTGCCAGCCCAGCGCCGATGATCAACTCATCCGCGATATCCTTACCTTTCAGCGCATCCCAAAGCCCCTGCCAACTGTCAGGGGCAAAGCCGATTTCCCAGCGGTCACAGACTTCCTGTCCCAAGCCGCGCCGATCCAGATAATCCCGCGCGGCAGAGGCGCCACCGGTGCGTAATTGCAGGCGGAACCATTTAACCGCCAGCTCCATAACATCCACCAGTTCGGTGCGTTTATCGGCCTTTTCAGCGGCGCGCGGGTCGCGGGCGGGCATTGTCATGCCGGCCTCTCCCGCCAAAATCTCTACTGCCTCCATAAAACTTACGTTTTCGGTCTCGCGGATGAATGTGATTGCATCGCCTTTGGCATGACAACCAAAGCAGTAATAAAACCCTTTGCTGTCATCCACATGAAAGCTGGCTGATTTTTCTTGGTGAAACGGGCATGGCGCCCACATGTCACCTTTGCCCTGATTGGATTTGCGCGCATCCCACATGACCTTTTTCCCCACAACCTGAGACAGGCTGGAGCGCGTGCGCAATTCATCAAGGAAACCGGGTGGGAGGCTCATTCTTCTAATATGGTCAGCGCGCGGCAAGAGTCCATAAGCTGCTGCATGCCTTGTGCAGACCTTACTGTGTCAGACACAACTCTTTCCACGCCCCCGCCAGATCGGCGGCTTTCACTTCGGCCATCTTCATCCCGTAAACCCAAGGCGTCACAAGCGGCACAACCGCGCTATATTTTTCGGGCAGATCCGGCGTCGCCTCAGCAACATATTTTGGGACTTTTTTCTCTTTTACGCGGGCGATACGGGCTGCTTGTACTGCGGCCACAACATCCCCCTGATACCCGCAATCCATTTCTTTTGCCGTATCCGCACCCACAGGGGCTGCCAAAGCCGCACAAAAAACAACACTCAACACACGGATCATAACACACTCCAGATGGCAAAAAACCTGCCACCACTTTAACCGCGCCTTGCTGCAGCTTCCAGTACCCGTCCCATATC
>JBDVSG010000003.1:0-7486 GCA_039967155.1 Sulfitobacter sp.
TTTTTATGCTCAACCCATTTGAGCCCATGGCTGGCGATTTCCCAGTCTGCGGCCTTCATGGCGGCGACCTGTTGGGGCGCGCGGGCCAATGCTGTGGCCACTCCGTAGACAGTGACGGGCAGGTCTTTCAGCATTCGGTGAACGCGCCAAAACCCCGCCCGCGATCCGTATTCATAGATCGATTCCATGTTCCAGTGGCGCTGATCCGGCCATGGGGCGGCGCCTGTGATCTCGGATAAGAACGCCTCGGAGGCGGGATCGCCGTGCAGGATGTTATTCTCACCGCCCTCTTCATAATTGAGGACAATTTGGATGGCGATTTTGGCGCCATTGGGCCAATGGACTGCAGGCGGGGTCGCACCATATCCAGTCATGTCGCGGGGGTATCTTTGCACGGGCGCGGTCCTTTTGGCTTTTAACTTTTGTAATTCAAAACAATAGCGTTGTTTTTCAAAAAAATCACGAAACAGCCTCTGATGGGCGGTCCTTTGCATGGGTTGCTCGAATTTGTGTATAAGGAATATGAGCTGAGGAGAAACAAGATGACGGGCTATTTGACCACACATGTTCTGGATACCGCACGCGGGTGCCCAGCAGAAGGCCTGAAAATTGAACTGTTTCTGATCACCGCACAGACCCGACGCCTGTTGAATACACTGACAACCAACGCAGACGGGCGCACGGATCAGCAAATATTGCCCAAGGACGCATTCCAATTGGGCACTTATGAGCTGGTCTTCCACGCCGGCGCGTATCTGGATGCAACAGGCGCCCCCGCTGAGACCCCGCGTTTTTTGGATGTGATCCCGTTGCGTTTCGGCATGTCAGAGGCCACGCATTACCATGTGCCGCTACTGCTGTCGCCCTATGGCTATTCCACCTACCGCGGCAGCTAGGCGTTCAAGGTTTTGCCGCGCACCGTGTCGCTGATCCGCTCAATGACATAGTCCATAAACAACCGTGTTTTAGGGTCCTGTCGGCGACGATGGGTAAACAGACAGGCCATTTGGATGGGTTCTGGTGCCGCGCCCGGGGCAACCACGACCAAACGGCCTGCATTTACATGATCTGCGACCTCAAAAACGGGTTTCATCACAATACCATTTCCCGACAAGGCCCAATCGGTCAGCACATCGCCGTCATCCGATTCAAAGCGCCCCTTAACGCGGAAGCGCTTCACGCCGTCAGGCGTTGCCAAGCGCCATTGAAACTCTGTCGCGCCTGGAAAACGCAGGTTCAGGCATTCATGGGCACCGCTGATCAGATCATCGCCATGGGTCGGCATGCCGCGCGCTGCGATATAGTCTGGGCTGGCACAAAGGATGCGGCGGACATCGGCGATCTTGCGAATGCGCAAGGTGCTATCTTCGGGCTGGCCTAGAAAAAACGCCAGATCAAGCCCCTCCGTGGTCAAATCCACCTTACGGTCCGTCAAACGCAGACGCAGATTTACTTGCGGGTATTTCGCCAAAAACCCAGGCACCAAGGGCGCGATCAGCCGCCTGCCAACGCCCAAAGGTGCAGCAACCGAAAGCGACCCTTTGGGATTATCGGTCATGTTGACCACTTGTGTCTCGGCGTTCTCAACCGCGTCCAGAATGCTGGCCGCCCCGCCATAAAACGCGCGCCCTTGTTCGGTTGGGGTCAAGCTGCGGGTGGTGCGCTGGAACAGACGCACACTGAGGTGGTCCTCTAGCTGGGCAATCCGCGAGGAAGTCACCGCAGGCGAAATCCGCAAATCGCGCCCTGCCGCAGACATGCTCCCCAACTCATAGACACGCACGAAGGTTCGGATATTATCGAGGTAAGACATTGTTTTGATTTTTTTGATGCTGCTTGGTCATAATCAGCAATACCAGAACAATAGCACCTCGCCTAGTCTGCCAGAACCCACGCTATCAGGAGCCCTTCGATGTATGATTTTGCCGTCCTTTGGGATTGGATCGCTTTTTGTGTGCGCTGGCTACATGTCATCACGGCAATGGCATGGATTGGTGCGTCATTCTTCTTTATCGCGCTGGATCTTGGACTGCGCAAAGCCCCTGATGCCCCCCATGGGGTGTTTGGGGAAGAATGGCAGGTACATGGAGGCGGGTTTTACCACATCCAGAAATATCTGGTCGCCCCCGATAACATGCCCGAGCACCTGATCTGGCACAAATGGCAGAGCTATATCACATGGGTTTCGGGGGCTGCTCTGCTGATGATTGTCTATTGGGTTGGCGGAGAACTCTACCTGCTAGACCCAACCAAAGCTGACCTATCGCTTGGGCAAGGCATCGTGATTTCGGCGGGGTCATTAACCATCGGCTGGATCGCCTATGATTTCATGTGCAAATCCAGATTAGGAAATCATTCTACCCTTCTGATGTTGCTATTGTTTATCCTTCTCACTGCAATGTCATGGGGATATAATCAAATCTTCACAGGCCGCGCGGCATTGCTGCATTTGGGGGCATTCACTGCCTCGATCATGACGGGTAATGTGTTCTTCCAGATCATGCCAAACCAGCGCATTGTCGTGGCCGACCTGATGGCGGGCCGCAAACCCGATGCCAAATACGGCAAGATCGCCAAGCTCCGTTCGACCCACAACAACTACCTGACATTGCCTGTGGTGTTTTTGATGCTTTCAAATCACTACCCCTTGGCGTTTGGCACCCCATATGCATGGATCATCGCCAGCTTGATTTTCCTTACCGGCGTCACAATAAGACATTATTTCAACACCATGCACGCCACAGGCAAGGGCCCCCATTGGACATGGGCGGTCACAGCGATCCTGATGCTTGTGATCGCTTGGCTGTCTTCTGTTCGCGGCCCTGATAGCTATGAAATTGCAGAAAATAGACCTCTGACGGCATCTGAGCAGAAATATGTATCTGCGGCAGGGTTTGACGCTGCCTATGATGTTGTCCTTGGCAATTGCTCCATGTGCCACGCACGTGATCCCGCGTGGGAGGGGATGCACTGGCCGCCAAAAGGCGTGGTTCTGGAGACACACAGCGACGTCGCCCGCCGAGCAGATCAAATCCTGCGGCATGCTGGGCTGTCAACCGCGATGCCCCCCCCAAATGCGATTGCGACCATGACCCCTGAAAACCGTGGTCTTATCGTTGCATGGGTGAATGCAGCACGTCAGGACTAGGCCGCACCGCCGGTTGCGCTCCGATATTCGGACTGAGAACAATGAATTAGCCGACTTTTGCGAAAAATAAACACTCTGACGGCATGATCCGGCAATTCCTTCCTGTACATTACCGACTATTTTAGTAAGTCATATCTTCAGGCGAGCCAGTGGTTTCATGAGTCCCAGCCAGCCGCTTCTTTCATCGGAACGGAAATGAGACATAAAACCATCACCTGTGTTGGGGTATCTAGCCAGATGAATTGGCAGCCCAATTTGTGCCCCAGAATGCCGCAGCGTCCTATCAACCTGAACGCACAGCACATCGCCGCGATAGGTCGCAAAGGACGCCATCACGGCATTGGCCGAGTGCGCCAATGCGGTAATAGATCAGCCCATGAAACAGCTCCCCCGATCGGCCCATGGCCCACAAAGCGTGGCTTTGCTCGGATTAAGAACCTCATGTTCGAGAATCCTCATTCCTGTGTGCCCAACATCAATAAACATTAAAGAAAGAGACCAAGATGCCAACAATAAATGGATATTATGCCACTGAAAACGCGTCGAAATACATGCAGCAGCTCTGCAAACATTTCGGCCATAAAATCGACGTGTCCTTCGACACTGAAAAAGGGTGGGCCGCGTTTGAAATGGGAACGGCACATATGACGGCAACCCAGACGGGGTTAAGTCTGACCTGTGATGTAAAAGACGACGCCGCAATTCCCGCGGTGCAAAATGTCATTGATCGCCACCTAGAAAAATTTGCATTTCGCGAAGACAACAAGACAATGGATTGGACGATCGCCTGATCCCAAAACACCATCCAGTCGCCCCATGAAATCATACGGCTGGATGCCAGTGCTGCTCAAATCCCAAAACGCGAGGTACCCATCAGCCGCTAGAGGTTCCGGCCAGAAAAGGACAATTTGCTGTGGAAATGGCGGACCATAGAGGATTCGAACCTCTGGCCTCTGCCTTCGGAGGGCAGCGCTCTATCCAGCTGAGCTAATGGTCCACAAGGGCGGTATAGTCTGCGCGCCCTGCCCCTGCAATTCAAATTCCGCGCCTTTACGCGAAAAGTATGCCTTCACGCAAAAAGATCATGCGCCAGTTCCAAAGCGTCGATCCAAATGTCGATTTCTTCAAACGTATTGTACATCGCAAACGATGCACGGCAGGACGCGTTGATGCCCAAATGGGTCATCAAAGGGCCACAGCAATGCTGCCCTGCACGCACAGCGACACCTTTTTTATCGAGGATGGTGGAAATATCGTGGGCATGGGCTGCGCCGTCCATGGTAAAGCTGAAGATCGCGCCTTTATTCGCCGTGGTGCCCTGCACCTGCAGCCAATTGAGCCCTTCCAATTTGGTCACGGCGTAATCGCGCAGGCTCGCTTCATGCGCGGCAATATTTTCCAATCCGACTGAGGTCATATAGTCCAGCGCAACGCCCAAACCGATGGTCTGCACAATGCCTGGCGTACCGGCCTCGAACTTCATCGGGGCGTCGTTATAGGTGACCGCGTCTTTGGTGACCTCGCGGATCATGTCACCACCGCCGATAAAGGGCTGCATTTCATCCATTCGCGCCTGTTTGACGTAAATCGCGCCCGATCCCGAAGGACCATAAAGCTTGTGGCCCGTCAGGCAGTAGAAATCGCATCCGATGTCTTGTACATCAACAGGCATGTGCACGGCAGATTGCGAGCCATCCACCAGAACAGGCACGCCGCGTGATTGGGCCGCAGTCGTGATTGATTTCACATCAACAACAGTCCCTAACACATTGGACATATGCGTAATTGCAATCAATTTCGTGTGCGGCGTAATGGCATCGATCACCGCTTGTGGATCCAACGACCCAGTGGCATCGACATCTACCCATTTGATGTTCACCCCCATCCGTTCGCGCAAAAAATGCCAAGGCACGATATTTGCGTGATGCTCCATCACGCTGAGGATGATTTCATCCCCTGCCTGCATGCGCGGCATTGCCCAGCTGTAGGCAACCATGTTGATCGCCTCTGTGGTGCCAGAGTTGAAGATGATCTCATCTTCCGAGGCCGCATTCACAAAGCTGGCAACTTTACCACGCACGGCCTCGTATTTATCCGTCGCAAGATTGCTCAGATAGTGCAACCCGCGGTGCACATTGGCATATTCATGGGCGTAGGCATTGGTGATCGCGTCAATCACAACTTTTGGTTTTTGCGCAGAGGCACCATTGTCGAGATAGACCAACGGCTTGCCATTCACCTCCCGCGAGAGGATGGGAAAATCACGACGGATTGCGGCGACATCATACATTTGCAGGTACTCCCATGCTGGCGACGCTGATCAGCCCCACCAAAATCATCAAACCAATCACGATCCCGACCGCCGAAAGAACCAGCACGCCGACCCCGTGTGAGAGGCTTTGTCTATTCTGAGCTTCGGTGATGAAGTTAATGGTAATCCAAAGACCCAACACCCCGATCCCAAAGGAAAAAAGCTGCCCCAGCACAGGGGCAAGCAGCAGTAAGAAGAACATGACCCCTTGGGCCACAGCGCGCAACGCTTGGAGCCAAACAAAAAGCGCCAACAATCCCCCCATATCCCCTCTGCCGCCCATCGCATGGCCGGTCCAATGAAAGACATGTACGCTGACCACCAGAATGCCAGTCACGACAACGTAGAATAGGATTGGGTTGCTGAACAATGCAGGCAAACCTGTCGTATCCGCAAAGAAGATCGAAAAACTGTAGAGGATGGCATTGATTGCGGCGACCAATGCCATGCCGGTCCACAGGACATCACGGCTCAGATTAAGCCCCATGATTTTTTGCGCGGCGCTGCGCGGGCTCTGGATGGTCTCCAATGCCAGCGCTTTGATGTCGTTTTGTAGGATCATCCGGTGTTACCATCCGCGCTGAGCAGTCCAGCAGACCAGAACCAGCCAAAGACCGCGATCCAGACAAAGCCGATCAGTTGCAGTGCAACGCTGGGTCCCACGAAACCCGCAACCAACCCCATGATCAACATCACAGGGGATGCAGCAAGCAAGGCCCAAACCAGCGTAAAGCGGATTTCATAGCCCGTGACCTGACGCCGTGCAATTTTGGCGACCCCCAAAATGATCATGGCAAATGCATAAAGCAGCATGGGCATGATCATAATGTAGAAAAACGCGCTCCAATACATCCGCGCAAGGAACGGCACATCCTCGCTCAGCTCGGCCGCGCGGGCCTGATAGGGGCTGGCGGCGATGAACATCAAAGCACCCGCAATCAGCACAAAAAGCAGAACGCGCACTTCGTTCCGCCCCTGTGCCAAAAAGCGTGAAACAACCCGCCCCGGACCTTTGTACGTTGCAAGAATATCCTGAGTAAGCGCCATTTCTAGCCCCTGTGCCGGATCAGCCAAGCGCCCAGACGGTCAGTCATGTCTTCGCGCAGGGCTTCGTCATCAATCTCATCCACAGCTTCTGCCAGAAAGGCCAGCGTCAGCAGATCCGTTGCCTCTGCCGCAGGCACACCGCGCGAGCGCAAATAGAACAATGCGTCCTCATCAATCGCGCCAGACGTTGACCCGTGGCTACAGGCCACATCATCGGCATAGATTTCCAGCTCGGGCTTGGCCAGAAACTGGCTGTCGCCGTCCAACAGCAAAGATTGGCTGATCTGATAGCCATCGGTTTTCTGTGCGCCCTCTTTAACAAGGATCTTGCCTTGGAAAACGCCACAAGCGCCGTTGCGCAGGACCTTTTTGAAAACCTGACGGCTTTGGCAATTTACCGCATCATGGGTAATGAACACCGTGTCATCGTGGTGGAAATCACCATCGCCGACACAGGCGCCGCCAACATGGGCAATCGCATCATCGCCAGTCAGCTCAATCACACAGTCATTGCGGGTCAACTGGCCGTTGACAGTCATGGTAAACGAACGGAAGGCGGATTCAGTGCCCAGACGGGTAAAGACATGCGTGGCAGCACGGCGTTCGTGATCCCGCCCTTGCGCGCGGATGTGGTGGAATGAGGCCTTGTCAGCCACTTCGACTTCCATGACTTTGTTAAAACGCGCCGCTGCGGGACCATTTTCAAGCAATGTCATTTCTGCACCTGCGTCCAGCTTGATGCAGTGGTGCAGGATCGCGTCAGACGTTGTGGAATTGTGCTGGTACACGATGCTAACGGGTTTGCTGGGCTTGCCCGTGACGTGGATTAAAACGCCGTCAGTGGCAAAGGCCGTGTTCAGCGCAGCCAAGGGGCGCGCAACAGGTGTTTGGCCCCGCGTTTCCAAGACACCGTAGAGGTTTTTAGCCCAATGCAGATCGCTATCCGCAGCGGCGAGGCGTTCAATCGTGATGCCTTCTAG
>JBDVSG010000004.1:0-7140 GCA_039967155.1 Sulfitobacter sp.
GGAAAAAACAATGACGCGTTCAGAAAACGATACAATCAAAGCAACCGACCTCTTTGTCCAAGCCTTGGAGGCAGAAGGTGTTGAGGAAATATTCGCAGTGCCTGGTGAGGAAAATCTTGATATGGTAGAATCCCTGCGGACATCGAGCATCAAACTGGTCCTAACGCGGCACGAACAAGGTGCAGCGTTTATGGCCGCAACATACGGACGTCTTACGGGCAAACCCGGTGTATGTATGGCAACCTTGGGGCCAGGTGCCACAAATTTCGCAACACCTGCAGCCTACGCCCACTTGGGTGGGTTTCCTCTGATCATGATCACAGGCCAAAAGCCGATCAAGAAATCCAAACAAGGTCAATTTCAGATCGTAGATGTTGTCGCTCTTTTTGACCCTATTTGCAAAATGACCAAGCAGATTGTTCACGGCAATACGATCCCTTCGCTTGTCCGCGAAGCCTTTCGCGTCGCCAGTGAAGAACGGCCCGGTGCGGTTCTGCTCGAGTTGCCCGAAGACATCGCCGAGGAACACTGTGATACGGCAGTAATTGAGCCTCACAAGCGCTACTACGCTGAGGCTGGTGACGCAGTCATCGCGGACGCCGCCGAGCTGATCAAAAATGCAAAGATGCCTTTGGTTCTGATCGGTGCAGGTGCCAACCGCAAGGCAGTACGCAGTGCCATTTCGGGTTTCATCAACACGACAGGCATTCCATTTTTTGTCACACAAATGGGTAAGGGCGTCGTCGACGAGCGGTCCGATCTCTTCCTTGGCACAGCGGCCCTATCAGACGGTGACTACATGCATTGCGCCATTGATCGCGCTGATCTGGTCATTAACTTCGGGCATGACGTCGTCGAGAAACCACCCTTCTTCATGGAAAAGGGTGGCAAAAAGGTCATACATGTCAACTATAAGTCCGCACAGGTTGATCCAGTCTATTTCCCCCAAGTCGAAGTCGTCGGCGATCTGGCCGCCTCTGTGAAAAAACTGCAAGCCGCTCTTGGAGAGAGTCTTGAGGTTGATCTCTCTTACTTCAAAACCATCAAGGCCGAGGTCGAAAAACATCTGGCCGAGGGGGTAGATGATCCGCGTTTCCCAATCACGCCACAGCGCTTTGTTGCGGATACCCGCAAGGCCATGGGCGATAAGGACATCATCGCGCTGGATAACGGTATCTACAAAATCTGGTACGCAAGAAACTACAAGGCTTACGAACCAAACACAGTTCTACTGGACAACGCGCTGGCCACTATGGGGGCCGGCCTGCCCTCTGCGATGGCTGCCGCCTTCCTCTATCCGGATCGCCGCGTGATGGCCATTTGTGGTGATGGTGGCTTCATGATGAACAGTCAGGAGATCGAAACAGCGATCCGCATGAAACTGAACCTCGTTGTTATGGTGCTGAATGACAGTTCTTACGGCATGATCCGCTGGAAACAATCCGCAGCAGGGTTTGAGGATTGGGGTCTCGAATTCGGCAACCCAGACTTTGTCAAATATGCCGAAAGTTATGGCGCAACGGGCCACCGGATTACAGCCGCTGACGATCTGGTTCCAACCATCGAAAATGCATTCACGGCTGGCGGTGTTCATCTGATCGACCTGCCCGTGGATTATTCCGAAAACCAAAAAGTCCTGATCGACGAACTTGCAGAAAAAGCGTGCTTGCTATGAACAATGCAATGCTTGAAGTCGTCAATCCCTTCGATCTTAAACCAATTGACGCGGTGCCTCTCGCACATTGGAACGACATTGACCGCTATCTGGATACCGCACAGCAGTTATACCAGAACAGAACGGCTTGGATGCCCGCACATCAACGGGTGGGCATCCTTCAGAAGGCGGCTGTGTTGATGCAAGGCCGCTTTGATGAGCTGGCATATTTGATAGCCAATGAAGGCGGTAAACCATTGGTCGATGCACGGGTGGAAGTCACGCGTGCAATTGACGGGGTGAAACTATGTATCGAGGAAATTCCTAACCTAGCAGGAAAACAGATCCCGATGGATCTAAGCCCAGCAGGCGCGGGCCGAACAGCCTTTACCCAACGTGAACCCATTGGTCCTGTTGTTGCAGTTTCCGCTTTCAATCATCCTTTGAACCTTATCGTCCATCAGGTTGCCCCTGCCGTTGCGACAGGCTGTCCTGTTTTGGTTAAACCTGCCGATGACACCCCCCTTTCGTGCAGAGCCTTTGTTGATATTCTCCTCGAGGCAGGACTGCCCGAGGAATGGTGTCGCTTTGTGCCTTGCGACATTCCGACAGCCGAAAAACTGGTTACCGATCCGCGCGTCGCTTTCTTTACCTTTATCGGATCAGGCAAAGTCGGTTGGATGTTGCGATCAAAACTGGCTCCAGGAACGCGCTGCGCGTTGGAGCATGGCGGCGCAGCACCTGTCATCATTGACGAGAGCGCGGATATTGAACAGATGATCCCCAGCCTTGTGAAGGGGGGGTTCTACCATTCGGGACAGGTCTGTGTTTCGGTGCAGCGTGTATTTGCCCCCTCAGGCATGGCGGATGACATTGCGCGCATGATTAGCGATCAAGCAGAGAAACTGATCGTCGGGAACGCTGTGAACGAAGACACAGATGCAGGCCCCCTGATCCGACCACGCGAAGTGGACCGCGTTGCCCAATGGGTCCAACAAGCCAAGGACACAGGTGCTCAGGTTCTAACAGGCGGAAAAAAGTTGGGGGATACCACATACGCACCAACGGTTTTGGTGCGGCCATCCGAGACAGCACAAGTTTCGCGCCAAGAAATTTTTGGTCCTGTGATATGCGTCTATGACTACACGGATATGGATGCAGCGATCACACAAGCTAACAGTCTGCCGTTCGCATTTCAGGCTTCGGTCTATTCCAAAAATTTGGATATTGCGATGCAAGCGGTCCAAAAACTGGATGCGACCGCAGTGATGGTAAACGACCACACTGCGTTCCGTGTGGATTGGATGCCTTTCGCAGGGCGACGCCAATCAGGGTATGGAACAGGAGGTATCGGTTATACAATGCACGACATGACCCAAGCCAAAATGTCGGTTTTCAAGCTGTAGAATGCCCTTCAGAGGAATTCTCTGAAAGCTATCTGACGGTACCGCTTACAGCACCGATTGATCGTTTTTAAAGAGAGGTTTTTTCGAGCCCACCCCGAAGGCTGGACCAAGAGTTGGACAAATGGAACGAGGTGTTGTTAGAGAAATCCGCAAAGAAGACTAACAACCAAACTCTAGCAGGTTGGGCTGCGTCTACCGCATGAGTTCGCCTCACGATGTGTTTGTCATTTGGGCTGGCAGTTGCCTTGGTAACCTCTGACCTAAGGTCACTGGCACTACATTGCCTCCAGCAAGCCGATGCAGAATGGCTTTGTCGAAAGCTGCAACGGCAGGATGCAGGATGAATGCCTCAATGAGCACCTGTTCGACAACCTGCGCCCTGCCCGCCGGTTGACCGCCGCATGGCGTACCGACTTCGACCACCACCGCCCACACACAAGCCTCGCTGGCCTGACGCCAGCGGAATATGCTAACCGGTCAATGAAGGACCAAAACCTGAACAGAGCTAACCCAAATTGGCGGACTCAATGGGGAACAGGTCATGTAGCCCAGACGAACCTGCGGGACACTTATTAGGTTACTGTAGCTTATCTCTGAGCGCTTCGTAAGGGGTTTGACCGTTGTGCGCGCCGTGCGGTCTGGCGAAGTTGTAGAACTGCTCCCATTCGTCGAGCTTGGCCTTGAGCTCGACATCGCCCTTATAACTGAGGAGTCCCGCGAGTCCGTGCATATCTACAAAAACGCGCGGCAGATTCCCCACTCATGACGCCGCAACCAAGCTGATCTACCTGGCCATCCGCAACTATGAGAAAACAGGAAGGGCCGTCAGAGAATGGGTTGCCGCACGAAACCAGTTCGCTATCCTATGGCCAGAACGGTTCAACAAATGAGCCGCCAAACTCGCATGGGCTAAGCCTCATACACAGAGTTTCGGATAACACTGGCGACCCGCATGGAACCCATTTCTCGGCAAGTAAGCCGCGATCTGGCGGCTGCCCCTCTCGGGATCACGCTTTGCATAACCCTGCCGGGCAGTGAAAGAACGGGTATTTGGTGAACACGCGGTCGATTTCATTCATCAGCGCCAACGTCTCTGCATTCACACCAACTGGCACGTAATGCAGCGATGACCGGTTGATCTTCCGCAGCTTGCACTGCTTGGTCAGGCTCAGGCCGGTGCGGTCTCGATTGATCATCGCCTTACGTTCACTCGGGCTCATCTCGGTGCATTTAATCTAGAAAATGTCACCTGCCTTCAGCCCTTGTGACAAAAAATCATTTTCGACCGCTAACTTGCCGATCTTCGCATGAAGTTCTTTGCCCTCAGCTTCGTTGCCCTCAATCCGCCTGACCTTATCGGAAAATACTCCAGTCAGCCCCCTCTCGGGATCATGCTTCGCATAACCCTGCCGGGCAGCGATCAATGGCCTGTCGTTTCCACGTCGTCACCTGCGTTGCCTCTCACACATGCTTTGCATGTGTTGCCGATAATAAATGAGCTTTGTGCTTGGCCGCAATCTCTTGCGCCGTCTTGTCTCCACGAAGCGCTTCAAGCGCCACCGTAGCTTTGAACTTGTCTGAAAAACTGCGTCTCTTCGTCATTTGTGTACCCTGTCGTCAATGTTGGATACATCTTAGCACACTGTCCAGTTTTGCCGGACCACTTCAGTGGCAGGAAACGTGCTTTGGGTACAAGAAAGCCAATGGTGCTGCCTCCCTCTCATGGTTTGCAAGCAAACCACTGCCGAGCATTTGATGGTCCGAGCCAACGCTGGAGCTTGGATTTCGTATCCGATGCGCTGACAGACGGACGTCCCTTCCGCATCTTGGCGGTTGTCGATGACATCAGCCGTGAGAATTTAGTGCTGGTCGCGGACACATCACTGTCGGGTCAGCGGATTGCGCGTGAGTTGCATCGTGTGATCGCTGAGCGGGGCATGCCAAAGACGATTTTATCTGACAACGGCACTGAGTTCACCAGCATGGAGATCCTCAAATGGGTGCAGGATACGGGCGTCGATTGGCATGACATCACGCCTGGAAAGCCACAGCAGAACAGTTTCATCGAAAGCTATAATGGCAAGTTACGCCCCTCTCATGCATGTCAACATGCACTGCCGGGCAGTGCATGAGTGCCTCAATGAAACGCTGTTTTGTACATCAGGAGACGCATGCGAAACGCTTGAAAAATGGCAGGACGATTACAACTGGCGAAGACGACATTCAGCCTTGGGTAACCTGACACCGATGGAATTTTTGCACAGAAAGGCAACGGATGAGATGGCTGCCTAAGGCCAAAGATTTAACCCCAAGGTCTCTGTGCGAAGCTGGAGGAAGCTTGGGGCTCAGGTCAGTGCCGATTGACTGTTTTTCAACATGATGGGCTGGATCAGGGGCCGCAAAAATCACAAGCATGCCCGCGTGCTCAGCTGCAAACCGGATAGCTTCAGTGGCTCTTCGTCGCGTTCCACCTACCATGTTTGCATGTCTTAGATCAGCCATACCGCCTGATCCGGATAACGCTCTACTGGCACCGGTTCAGTTTGCAGCAACTTTCGAAGCTCCTATTTCCCTTCAATATCAATCAAATAAGGCGTCTTGAACCTGTATTCTTCTAGGTTGTCACCTGCCCCGATCCGGTCAATCACCGCAAACATGCCCGAACCCTGCAGCGGTGTGAGCACGCCATGCCACGTGCCACGGTGGAAATTGATCGCTTGGCCCGCTGAAGTCAGGAAGGCCTGTGGATTGACAGGCGCGCCATCCAGATCTGTGGCAACCACAACCAAAAACGGATCGGCCGACATGGGCACAAAGGCCTGACTGCCTTGGGGGTGCCGCTCTACCAGATCTAGGGTCAGTGGAAGGCTGCGCAGCTGGGCTTGGAATATGCTGATCCCTGCCCGACCTTCGTCAAATTCCAGATCAGCGCGGTCGTGAAACCGGCCACACAGGCCTTGGTTGATAATCTTATCGGGGGCACCTGCGGCATCTAGCACATCGCCAAATGGGGCGAAGGCCGCCGCCGTAAGAGGGCGCGCAATGATCTTTGTGCTCATGGGGCGAAGATCTCTCTGAGGCGGAATTCGGCGATGCGTTCTACTTGCGCGCAGGCCTGTGTAAATTCGGCTGCATGGTCATTTTTGATCCGCTGCTCAAAGGCCCGCAGGATCGAGGCCTTGTCATGGTCGCGTACGGCGATGATGAAAGGAAAGCCGAATTTATCCGTATAAGCGCTATTTAGCGCGGTAAATTGTGCGCGTTCTGCGTCCGTCAAAGCGTCCAACCCTGCCGAGGCTTGCTCGGCCGTGGAGTCAGCAGTCAGTCGCTTGGCCGCTGCTAGTTTGCCCGCCAGATCGGGATGGGCCTTGAGGACCTTCAGCCGCGCCGCCTGATCTGCCGCGCGAAACACCCGAACCATCATTTGATGCACGCCAGCGGCGTTGTCATGGGTTGGCCCCAGCTCTAGCCCGTGGGCCCCTTCGGCCACCCAAGCGCTATGCTCAAAGATACCACCGAATTGGGACACAAATTCACCTGCGGTCATCTCAGAGGGCCTCATGGCCGCAATGGGGGGATGTTCGCGCGCCCAATGCTCGGCAATCTGGAGCCGCGTGGCAAACCACACATCGTCATGAGACATGAAATACGCAATCGCACGCCGTAGGGCAGCCGCCCGCCCAGGACGGCCAATCAGACGACAATGCAGGCCAATCGACAGGATTTTGGGGGCGCCTTCGCTTCCTTCTTCATAGAGACAATCAAAACTGTCCTTGAGATAGCTCTCAAACTGGTCACCATTGGTATAGCCCGCCTGGATGGCAAAACGCATATCATTGCAATCCATTGTGTAGGGCACGACCAGTTGGGCTTTGCCGTCGAAATCCAACCAATACGGCAAATCATCCGCATAACTATCGGCGACATAGGCGAATTGACCGGTCTCAGCGGCCAAACGCACGGTGTTGTTTGAACACCGCCCTGTGTACCATCCGCGCGGCGCGGCGCCCGTGACCTGTGTATGCAGGCGAATGGCTTTGGCAATTTGGGCGCGTTCTTCTTCTTCGGGCATGTTTTTAT
>JBDVSG010000005.1:0-12316 GCA_039967155.1 Sulfitobacter sp.
AAATAGGGCACCGTGCGGCCCTCGGCCTCGGCCAGACGCGTGACGGTCTGGCCCTCCATGCTGGCGTATTCGACCAGCCATGCCGCATCATATTTGCCCGCAGCACGCAGAGCAGTGCGGACTTTTTCAATGTTGCGCCCGATCTTCATCACAACCAGCGCATCAGCGGCTTTCATATGTTGGGTCAGCTCTTGCTCGGACAAGGTGGCCATCAGCACGCTAAGAACATCATCCCCCCACGTGATCGGCTGCCCCGACGCGGTCCACGCCGCCGACATCCCTGTGATCGCAGGCACAACGGCAACAGGCACGAGGACCTTCAGACGCTCATAAAGATGCATAAAAGAGCCGTAGAAAAACGGATCGCCCTCACAGAGCACCACAACATCCTCACCCGCTTCGGCGAGTTTTTTCAGATGGGCGGCGCAGTCGGCATAAAAGGCCGAGAGCATAGCGTTATAATCGGGATGGCTGACTGGAATTTCTGTCGTGACGGGATATTCCATCGCAAACTCAATCACACCTTCGGGCAGCAACCCCTCAACGGTGCTGCGCGCGCGACCTGCGCGGCCCTCTTTGCGAAAATACGCCACATGGCGCGCGCCGGTCAGCAAGCGGTGGGCGCGCACGCTCATCAGGTCGCGGTCTCCCGGGCCCAAACCGACACCGTGAATCGTGCCTGCTGTGATCGCGCCGCTCATTCTGCGCGGCTCGCGATGGCGTTGATGGCTGCGACGGTAATGGCACTGCCGCCCAATCGTCCCTCAACGATCAAACTGGGCACGGGTTGATCCGCCCACAGCGCATCTTTGCTTTCGCGCGCGCCGACGAACCCTACAGGACAACCGATGATCGCGGCGGGGCGCGGGCAATCAGGGTCCTGCAGCATATTGAGCAAATGAAACAGCGCTGTTGGCGCATTGCCAATGGCCACCAGCGCGCCCGCCAGCTTGGGGCGCCACAGCTCTAGCGCCGCGGCAGAGCGGGTGTTGCTCATCTGTTTGGCCAGATCAGGCACCGCAGGATCGCGCAGGGTGCAAATGACTTCGTTATCGGCTGGCAGGCGCGGACGGGTGACCCCTTCGCTGACCATATGCGCATCGCAAAAAATTGGCGCGCCCGCTTGCAGCGCTGTACGGGCCGCAGCGGCAAAGTCGGGCGACATGCGCACATGTTCTTCCAGCCCAACCATGCCAGCGGCATGCACCATACGCACGGCAATCGGTTCTTCATCTGCGGTAAATCGGGCCAAATCGGCCTCGGCGCGGATCATGGCAAAGGATTGCGCGTAGATCGCGGCACCCTTGGTTTCGTAAGTATAGCTCATTTTGTTATTTGGCTCCGGCTAGGATGTCTTCGGCGCTTTGGGCGTATGTGTCTGGAGTGTCCCCTACGCTGCCCTGCCGTATAATGTCAAAAGCTCCGTTTCGACCCACTAATGTTATCTGTGCAGGTAACTTGCGCGCGCAGCCTTTTTCACAGCCCGAAACATGCAACCTGCCAGTCACATGGGGCGCAAGACGGCGTGCCAGTTGACGCGTCTCGACGCTGGCCATAGCACAGCGGGGTTTGCCGATACACGCATCCACCCGCATCAGCGGATCGTCGGGCGTGGTGATAAAATCCGCCGCATCAGGCATGACACCGCCCGAAAGGTAGATCATCCGCCACGGGGTTGTGCGAACCGCTTTCAGGCCCTGCTTTTGGATCACCTCCGCCAAAGCCGCCGCATCCACATGGCCAAAGACCGCGCCGATCATCGCCCCCGTTTTTCCTGCGCCCACTATTGGCCGCGCAGCGGGCGGTAAGGGCAGCGCATCACACCATGCGCGCGGCAAAGGGTCGGCCACCACGATATCCGCCATACGCCTGCGTTTGGTGGTTACTCGGACCGCCAGCCAATCGGCCAATTCGATGACGGCGGGCATCACCGTATTGACATCCACCAACCGTCCAGCGGCCATGCCATCGGCCCGCAAGATCAGGCCGCTCTTGCCACGCTCTATCCGAATATCAGCGCTGTCGGCCTGCAGAACTGGTGCTGGACCGCAATCAACCGAAAAGCCAAATTTAGCTGGTAAATCAGGCAACTTGGACAGGTTCGCCATCAGGGTTTGCGCAATCTGATCTGTTTCATCCCCCTGTTGCCAAAACGGGGTTACCAGAATATTCCGACGCCCCTCCGCCACCGGATCTGCATCCAGCAGGCCCAGCCCGTTCAACTCCTTCAACAGCGCTTCGTGGTCATCTGCGGTAACGCCGCGAATTTGCAGGTTCGCACGGTTCGTCAATTCCAGCGCGCCTTGTCCATACCGCAGTGCCAAGTCGCAAAGGCCCAAGGCGGCCTGCGCGTCCAGTTGCGCCAAACGGGGGCGTATGCGCACCACCAACCCGTCTGCCGCCATCATCGGGCGGTATGCGCCCGGGCACCAGCCTTTGACGCGGGGGGCGGTCATTGCTCTGCCACCAAATGCGCAAGGATACTGTTGCGTTGGGTTTTCCACAGGCCCGCTTCCAGCAACGCCCGAAAACGCGCCTGCATAGCGCGGTGCGCTTCAGGATTAGCGTCTTGAAGAAAGCCATCCGTTTCAGGGTCGCCCAAGGTGACATCGTGGTAGAGATCGAACAAATGCGCAGGCACCGCCCCCGCAAGATGCGCAAAGCTGGCCATATGATCCAAGGTCGCTGCAATTTCAGCAGCACCGCGAAATCCGTGGTGTTTCATCCCGTCAATCCAACCTGTATTGGCCGCGCGCGCACGCACCACACGGGCGATTTCCTCGCTCAGGTCACGGGCGCGCGGCGCGTCGGGGGTGGTATTGTCCAGATGATACAACGTGGCCTTGCCCCCCGTGATCTTTTGCGCCGCTGCAAAACCTGCCTCATGGGCCGCATAATCACTGGCCAGCAGCAGATCGGTTTCGGGCAAATCTTGCGGATGTACAAAGCTGTCCGCCCCTGCCACACGGTTGCGTATGCCAGCAGGCGCAGCGATGGCTGCATCCCCGTCCAGCGCCCAGCTGCTGGCGTTGAGCCACGCAAGACCCGCGTCTTGGCGCGCCTGTTCGGTGTATTCATCCAGCGTGTCGCCCATTGCCACACCAAATTGACCGGGCGCCGGCCCATAAACCCGCGCCAGATCATCGCGGCCCACATAGGGATTCCAATCGGCAGCCTCTTCACGGGTGGCCAAGGCGCGCACAGCCTGCCCGAACAGCGCCGAAAGCGTTGGATAGACGTCGCGGAACAGCCCCGACACCCGCAGGGTCACATCAATGCGCGGGCGCGCCATTTCGGTAAGCGGCAGCACTTCGATCCCCGAGACCCTCTCGGACCCGTCATCCCAGACGGGCCGCACGCCCAACAGATGCAACGCCATCGCGAATTCCTCGCCCGCTGTGCGCATGGTGGCCGAGCCCCACAGATCAACGATCAATCCCCGCGGCCAGTCGCCTTCGTCTTGCAGGTGGCGGCGCACCAGCTCATCCGCCAATCGCCCGCCTTGGGCATAGGCCGCACGGGTGGGCACGGCACGCGGATCGGTGGTGAATAGATTGCGCCCTGTTGGCAGCACATCGCGGCGCCCGCGGTAGGGCGACCCTGAGGGGCCCGCGGCGATGCGGCGGCCCGCCAGCGCGTCCAGCAGGGATTGTTTTTCCCCCGCGACCGATTGCGTGGTGGCAAAGGGGGCTTCATTGCGCGGCTGTTGACCCCAGATGTGAAGCCCCTCGCCGAATTGGCTTTCTTTGATGTCGCAGACGAATTGATCGATCCGTGTGATCGCCTCAGCGCTGCAACTGGCGCGATCCAATCCCAGATCCTGCTCTACGCCTAACGCCTGCGCTTGGGCGCGAATATCATCTTGCAACCGGTCACGGCGGCGTGGATCCAGCCCGTCGGCGTTTGAAAACTCATCCAGCAGCGCCTCCAGCCCTCCAAGGCGATCTGGCGTCCCGCTCTCCCGCAGAGGAGGCGGGATATGGCCCAGCGTCACGGCGCCGATGCGGCGTTTGGCCTGCGCTGCTTCACCGGGGTCGTTGACGATAAAGGGATAGATCACGGGCAACGCGCCGGTCAGGGCCTCGGGCCAGCAAACCTCGCTGAGCGCAACCGATTTACCCGGAAGCCATTCCAGCGTTCCATGCGCACCGATATGGACCATCACATCTGTATGGCGCTGTAACCAAAGGTAAAACGCCACATAAGCGTGACGCGGCGTGCGGGCCAGATCGTGGTAACTGTCTGCGCGCCCTTCTGGGCTGTCACGCTCTGGCTGCAGGGCGACCCATGCCGCGCCTTGCTGGTAGGCAGCGAAATGGAACGCCCCGTCGCGCACGTCTGGATCATCCTCTGGCGCGCCCCAAGCCTGTTCCAGCTGCGCACGCAACAGTTCCGGCAAAGTGGCTAGCGCAGCATGATACTCTGACAGCGGCCAAACGGTGCTGCGCGCATGAAGCGCATCCTGCAGTGGATGAACGCTGGCACCGATATCATATCCCGCAGCGTCCAGATCGCGCAGGATCGCATCCGCCGATTGCGGCGCATCCAACCCCACCGCATGGCCCATATTCCAGTCTTTGCCGGGATATGTCGACAGGATCAAACCCACACGCCGTTGATCCGTTGGCTTCGCCGCCAGATTTATCCAGCCATGAACGCGGTCTGCGATCGCCTCAATCCGGTTCAGATCGGGGCTATGGGCAGTACGGGCATATTGTAGATCTTCATCGCGCGCGGCGGGATCTTTGAAACTGGCAACCCCCGCCATGATGCGCCCGTCGACCTCGGGTAGGACAATGTGCATGGCCAGATCCGCAGGCGAAAGCCCCCGCTCCGATCCTTCCCACGCGGCACGTGTCGAAGTCGCCAATCCGATCTGAAAAACGGGCACGCCAGCTGCATCAAGTGGCGAAGACGCATCCGCCCCTTTGCCAGAAAACGCCGTGGCGTTCACAATCGCAACGGGGCCAAGGCCACGCAGCTGACGGCGCAGCCACGCTGCCGCATCGGGTGTTTTCAGAGATGGCACAAAATACGCCGCAACTTCGAAACCGCGCGCGCGAAAGGCTGCAAATAGCGCTTTGATCGGGGCAAGATCCGCCGCCACCAGATAGGAGCGGTAAAAGACCACCGCCACATGCGGGTTTTGGGCAGGCGGCTGCGCCATCGTCACGGGACAGGTTAGGCCATGTTCGGGCGTCCACATGCCCACGGGCGGCAGAGCTTTGGCGCCTCGCACTGGCCCTGCATACAGCCCAGCCGCCAACGCCATTTGGGCCAAAGCCGCCTGCGCGCAGACCGCCCCGCCTGTACCGCACAGATGGGCCAACCGCCGCAGCGTTGAGACAGGCAATGTCGACAGCTCATCCAAGCGAACATCCGCCCGCCCATCCGCAGGCAATACCGCAAGAGCAATGCCTTTTTCGACCGCAAGCCTATGAATTTGTTGCAACCCATAGGGCCAATACGGCACGCCCCCGATCAGGCGGATCAGGATGCCTTTGGCACCGCTGAGGGTCTGTTCGACATACGTATCGACCGACAGCGGGTGTTTGAGCGAGGCGATATTGGCAAGCCGCAAACTGGGCAAGCGCCCCTGCGGGCCACCACCGCGATGCCAACCTTCTGCAAAAGCGCCCAAGTCGGAATCAGACAGCGATAACACCACCAAATCTGCGGCATCCTGCCCCAGATCTATTGGTGTTTCGGTCTCTTCCAGCCCGTGGCTTTCGCGGAAAACGACATGCATTTTAGCTACTCGGCAGCGTTTGCAGTGACGGCACCAAGAGCGCCGCGAATAACGTCAAGATTGATGTCATCATGTTCTGCAATCACCACAAGCCGCCCCGCACGGGCTTCATCCGGAGCCCACGGGCGATCAAACTGGTGCCGCACACGCGCGCCCACCGCCTGCACCAACAAACGCATGGGTTTGCCTGCTACGGCCGCATAACCTTTGATCCGCAAGATGTTGTGATCTTTGGCCAAACCCTCAATCGCGCGGACCAGTTCGGCGGGGTCCGTGATCTCGGGGATGTCGACAACGGTGCTTTCGAAATCATCGTGTTCATGATCGTGGTGACCATCGTGATGAGAGGGGCGCGCGGCAAGATCGTCTTCGGCGGCGGCCTCTAGCCCGAGGATCACGCGCGGGTCAATTTGACCTTCGGCCACCTCAACAACAGGGATGTTGCGCGGGCTTTCGGCCTCGATGATTGCTTTGGCTTTTGCCACGCCTTCTGCCCCTGCAAGATCAGGCTTTGTGAGCAAGATGATATCGGCGCAGGAAATCTGATCCTCAAAAACCTCCGACAGCGGTGTCTCGTGGTCAAGACTGTCATCTGCCGCGCGTTGCGCATCCACACGCGCGACATCCGTGGCGAAACGCCCTGCGGCGACGGCTTCGGCATCGGCCAATGCGATCACCCCGTCCACCGTGATTTTTGAGCGGATATCAGGCCAGTCAAAGGCCTTGAGCAGCGGTTTTGGCAGTGCCAGACCAGAGGTTTCGATCAGGATGTGTTCTGGGCGCGGCTCAAGCGCCATCAGCGCCTCGATGGTCGGGATAAAATCATCCGCAACCGTGCAGCAAATACAACCATTTGCCAGCTCTAGGATGTTTTCAGCAGGGCAATCGGGGATTGCGCAGGATTTCAGGATGTCGCCATCAACGCCCACATCACCAAATTCATTCACAATCACCGCCAGACGTTTACCGCCGGGGTTTTGGATCAACTGGCGCACCAGCGTGGTTTTCCCAGAGCCGAGAAACCCTGTGATCACCGTAACAGGAACTTTTGCAAGATCAGTCATTTGGGATATCCAATGGGGGAATTCGGGCAACACAATTGCGTTTAAAATGGTCGGGACGTTCGCGCCACGGGATCAACCCATCCGAGGTCGCGTGATACCGCGCTGCCCCCTCAAGGATCATCGCAGGGTCTGCGACCTCATCCACATTTCCGTAAACGTAGGTCCAACGGGCATCACCACCGCGCAGCGCCACTGTACAGCCGCTGTCGCAGTTTTGCAGACACTCGACAGGCGTCACACGGACGCCTAGCGGCGCTTCAAATGCACCCATCGCATCAAAAAGCGCCTGCCCAGAGCGGCGGTCATCAGCTGACGTCTCTTCGCTGCGGCGGCATTTGACGCAGACCAATAGCTCTGTGGGATGTGGTGGCGTTTCGGCCTGATCAGTCATGTCCCTACCCTTATATTTTGGGCGGTGCGCATGGGTGGCGAGGCCACCCCGACATTGTCAGGAACCTCGACACCGGAACACCCCGTCCGGTTTCGTCCTCACCTGCTGGCAGGTCTCCCGGCTTGCGGCATGATGACCATTTGCCAACAGGCAGGGTCAAGCGGCTGATCTACCTTCCCAGCAAAAGCCAGTGGCGACGAAAAGCCTGTCCGTTCACGGTCGCGGGGGCGGCTGCGCTTGGCCCCAAAATTGCGGCTGCACATTCCCTTTTCACCTGTTTTCACAGGCACCAACATTGGCGGCAGTCTTCTGTTACTGGCCCCAACTTGTCAAGAACATCGACAGCTGCCTACGACTTTGGTCACCCATCAAACGCCAAAGAAAAGGGGCGCCGAAAGGCACCCCGAGGTTCGCATGACTGTGCTCATTAGTTTACCGCTCGTTATTGTTTTATGCCTGCGGCTCAGTCAGCGTCAGGGGCAAGCGCACCCGCCCCGTGTTAAGGTGGGAAGGAACAAAGCACCGCCCCCACCCTATCTCGTGTTAGCTGCAGCCGGATGTCCCGCCGCAGGTGTTACATTTCATACAGGTGCCATTGCGCACCAATGTGTAGTTACCGCATTCGCCGCAGGCCTCGCCCTCATAGCCCTGCATTTTAGCCTTTGCGCGTGCATCCAGAGGCACCGCAGCGGAGACCACAGACGGCGCGATTGCAGTTGCAACGCCGCCGTCTCCATCAGGCAGCACATCTGTCAGCGCATCCATTGCGGCCGATTGCCCCCCCTGCAGGACGGTCAAGTTCTGTGGCACACGGTTGCGCAAATACCCCGGTGAGGTGATCTGGCGCAGCACTTCCAAAGATTTTGACGCGGCACTCTCTGAAACTTCGGCAACGTTCGATTTGCCCTCTTCCTCGCCACGGCCCAGATCATCAAATGTCGCCCCTTGTGGTTGGACATGGGCCAAATCGGTGCGGTCCAGATAGCTGACCGCCAATTCACGGAAGATATAGTCAAGGATCGAGGTCGCGGATTTAATGCTGTCGTTGCCTTGCACCATGCCTGCGGGCTCAAATTTGGTGAAGGTAAACGCATCGACGAATTCCTCCAGCGGCACGCCGTATTGCAGACCCACGGACACCGCGATGGCAAAGTTGTTCATCATCGCGCGAAAGCCAGCGCCCTCTTTGTGCATATCAATGAAGATCTCGCCGAGGCTGCCGTCGGTATATTCACCTGTACGCAAATAGACCTTATGCCCGCCGACATTCGCCTTCTGGGTATAGCCTTTGCGGCGCTGTGGCATTTTTTCGCGGTGAGATTTGACGATTTCTTTGACGATCACCTTCTCGACGATCTTCTCGGCCAAGACAGTTGCCTTTTCATGCAAAGAACCGCTTTCCAGAACCTCTGCTGCGTCATCGTCATCCTCAACCAGCGCTGCCGCCAAAGGCTGGCTTAGCTTTGAGCCATCGCGGTAGAGCGCGTTCGCTTTGACGCCAAGGGACCAAGACAGCTCATAGGCTTTTTGACAGTCTTCGATGGTGGCGTCATTTGGCATGTTGATCGTCTTGGAGATCGCGCCCGAAATGAACGACTGCGCCGCAGCCATCATGTAGATGTGGCTGTTAACCGACAGATAGCGCTTGCCTTTTTTGCCGCATGGGTTGGCGCAATCAAAGATATTGTAGTGTTCTTCCTTCAGGTGCGGCGCGCCCTCCAGTGTCATCGTCCCGCAAACATGATCGTTCGCCGCATCCACGTCTTTCTTGGAGAACCCAAGAGATTTGAGCAGATCAAAGGTCGGGTCGCTCAGCTTCTCGGCCGGAATGCCCAGCACTTGGGTGCAGAATTCCTCGCCCAAGGTCCATTGGTTGAACACAAAGCGGATATCAAAGGCAGATGCCAAGGCCGCATCCACTTTGGCCAGCTCATTGGCGCCAAAACCGTGGCCCATCAGCGTGGTGTGATTGATGCCCGGTGCGTTGCCGATGGTACCGTGCCCCACGGCATAGCCAACGATTTCCTCGATTTGGGCAGATCCATAGCCGAGCTTCTCAAGGGCCGCGGGCACGGATTGATTGATGATTTTGAAATATCCACCGCCAGCGAGTTTCTTGAATTTCACCAAGGCAAAGTCAGGTTCGATCCCTGTGGTATCGCAATCCATCACCAGACCGATTGTACCCGTCGGCGCGATAACAGAGGTCTGCGCGTTGCGGTAGCCATGTTTCTCGCCCAGCTTAAGCGCCTCATCCCACGTGGATTTTGCAACATCAACCAACCCGTCTTGGGGGCAATTTGCATGATCCAATGCCAGCGGCTTCACGCTGAGGTCTTCATACCCCTCGGTTTCGCCGTAGGCCGCTTTGCGGTGATTGCGGATAACGCGCAACATGTGTTTGCTGTTTTTCGCATACCCAGGAAATGCGCCCAGTTCCCCCGCCATTTCAGCCGAGGTGGCATAGGACACGCCTGTCATGATCGCCGTCAGCGCACCGCACAGCGCGCGGCCTTCGTCACTGTCATAGCTATAGCCCATGTTCATCAGCAGGCCGCCGATATTGGCATAGCCCAGACCCAGCGTGCGGAAATCATAAGAACGTTGCGCGATTTCCTTGGACGGGAACTGCGCCATCATCACCGAGATTTCCAACGTCACTGTCCACAGGCGCGATGCATGCATATAGTCTTCGACTTGGAACACACCATCCTTGAGGAAGGTCAGCAGGTTCATCGAGGCGAGGTTACAGGCCGTATCATCAAGGAACATATATTCAGAACACGGGTTTGACCCGCGAATGGCGCCGTCCTCTGGGCATGTGTGCCAATCGTTGACAGTATCGTGATACTGAATGCCAGGGTCGGCACAGGCCCATGCGGCGTGGCCAACTTGGTCCCATAGGTCACGGGCGCGAATTGTCTTGGCCACTTTGCCAGAGGTGCGATCGATCAGTTCCCAATCTGCGTCTTTTTCAACAGCAGTCAGGAACGCATTCGTCACGCGGATCGAGTTGTTCGAGTTCTGGCCCGAAACCGAGCTGTAGGCCTCTGAGTCCCAATCCGTGTCATAGGTGGGGAATTCAATGCTGGTGTGGCCCTGTTTGGCATAATCCAAGACACGTTTGATGTATGTCTCTGGAATGGCCACCTTTTTCGCGCCACGGATGGCCGTCTTGAGCAGGTTATTCTTGGCCGGATCATAGGCATCTTCCGCCAATCCATCCCAGCTGCCCAATGCTTTGAAAATCTCGTTCAGTTTTTCTTCGTGCATCTTGGAGCCCGCAACGATGCTGGCGACCTTTTGCTCTTCTAGAACCTTCCAGTTGATGAATTCTTCGATGTCAGGATGATCGGAATCGACGATCACCATTTTGGCCGCACGCCGTGTCGTGCCGCCAGACTTAATTGCGCCCGCCGCGCGGTCGCCAATTTTCAAGAACCCCATCAGGCCTGACGATTTACCGCCACCCGACAGTTTTTCACCAGCCGCGCGCAAGGACGAGAAATTCGTGCCCGTGCCAGAGCCGTATTTAAACAGGCGCGCTTCACGCACCCACAGATCCATAATGCCGCCATCGCCGACCAAATCGTCAGCAACCGATTGAATGAAGCACGCATGCGGCTGGGGATGCTCATAGCTGGAGGTAGAGCGCGTCAGCTCTCCTGATTTGTGGTCGACATAATAGTGCCCCTGCGCAGGGCCATCGATGCCATAAGCCCAATGCAGGCCCGTGTTGAACCACTGCGGCGAATTGGGCGCCGCACGCTGAGAGGCCAACATATGGCGCATTTCATCATAATAGCTGCGCGCGTCTTCCTCAGAGGAGAAATACCCCCCCTTCCAGCCCCAATAAGCCCAAGCGCCCGCCAAACGGTCGAACACTTGCTTGGAGGAGGTCTCGCCGCCCATCTCGGCGCCGTCGGCAGGCTCGGAACGCCACAGGAATTCAGGTACACCTTTTTCCTTCACGCGCTTCAGCTTGGAGGGCACGCCCGCTTTGCGGAAATATTTCTGCGCAATGACGTCAGAGGCCACTTGGCTCCAGGATTTGGGGACTTCGACATTGTCGAGGTGAAAAACAATCGAGCCGTCAGGATTACGAATTTCGGAGACTGTTTTCACAAAATCCAATTCCGCGTATGCGTCTTTTCCCTGAGTAGTGAAATTCCGTTCAATTTTCATCGCGCTGCCCCATATCCAGCATTACCATTTGAAAACGCATCTTTGTGCGCCTCGCTATTCGCTTTTCGCAAAGCCAGCCGCCCCGTGCAGACGGAAAAACCATCGCACGCGCATCCAATTCAGTCATGTTTGACCGTTTGCCTGTACTTTGCTGCGCAATCCACCATTCGAGCGTTAACCACTACATCTTGTGGCATGATCACCAGCCCGCACAATTTGGCGTAGTTCCCCCTATCAGGTCAACGGAATTTTTATGAAGTTTTATCTACAAAAAGGTTGACGCAGCCAATCCTAACCCTGTTTTCCCGCACCAAGCGATTCAAAGCAAAAAATCGCCCGCGCCCCCGATTGCTTGCGCCTTTTTATAGAGCGGGAAAAAATATTTAATTTGGCTGGCTTAGCGTTTTTAGCTGCAAAGTGATTAAATTTGGCCCGCAATTGAGAAGGCCAAAGTTAACGAAAAGTTAAGCTCACAAAAAAGTTGGGGATAACTTCAAAGGGGAATTTTGCAGCGCTTTTCCGCCACGGTTTCTGTCGCAGCACACACCATAGATTGTGGAAAAAATCAAAACCATCCCAAAGGCTGACACTATATATAGAATCTAAACGTTCTCGTTTTTTTGCAGGTCATGACCATCCGGAAGCCATCAAAAACGCCCCGCCAAAACATCTTGTGGCCCCTCTGCTGATGCAGAGAGGCCAAACAAGAAATTGGGATTTTGTAGATGTGGTCGGGGCGAGATGATTCGAACATCCGACCCCCTGTACCCAAAACAGGTGCGCTACCAGGCTGCGCCACGCCCCGACTGAGGCTTACTTAGCGAAGCCCATCAGGATTGAAAAGCATAAAATACCCATCTGGCCCAGTATTTTTGCAGCCTCTCGTTTCGCCCATATTTTTAAGGGTTTCCAGCCATGACAAAAGAC
>JBDVSG010000006.1:0-20509 GCA_039967155.1 Sulfitobacter sp.
GCACAACCCTGTCCCAGATGACACCACAGGCCCTGCGCGCCATCGGACCCGCCGCCGAAATACTGGCCACGTCCGAAAGCCTTGAGGCCCACGGTCTGTCCGTCACAGCGCGCCTGCGCAAGCTGAACGATTAACCCCCTCACCAGCCTGCGATTGCCCCCCTAGACCTGCTGGTCTAGCATGGCATCCAAGCTACCGCCGGAGACGCGCCATGACGCATATCACACATATCGTCCTTGATGATGCAAACCTGCCCCCGCCCACGGCGGAAATCGAACAAGAGCGCCGCGTCGCTCTGTTTGATCTGCTAGAGGACAACACATTCGTGTTGCCTCAACGGGAGGACAGGAAAACACCAGACGGGCCGTATCATTTGGGCCTGTCGATCCGCGATAAGCGGCTGGTGTTTGATGTAACGACCGAAGCTGCTGAAAAGGCGGCTGAATTTCATCTGTCATTGGGGCCGTTTCGGCAGGTGGTCAAAGATTACTTCCAGATTTGCGAATCCTATTTCGACGCGGTACGCAAATTACCGCCTGCCCAAATCGAAACAATAGATATGGCCCGCCGCGGCATCCACATGGAAGGCAGTCGCGTCCTGCAAGAACGTCTGGAGGGCAAAGCCGAGATCGATATCGACACCGCGCGGCGTCTCTTTACCCTCATTTGCGTTTTGCATTTCGGGGGCTAGGGTTTGACGCAAGAGCTCCCGCAATCGGTCCTCTTTTGCTGCGATTACAACGCTGTACGGTCCCCCATGGCGGAGGGGCTGATGAAGCTGTTCTACGGGATGGACGTCTATGTGCAGTCGGTCGGAGTGAAAAATGATCTGGAGATCGACGGGTTCTCAATTGCGGTTTGTCAGGAAATGGGCGTGGAGCTGTCGCGCCACCGTTCGCGCAGCTTTGACGAGATGGAACAATGGGGCGATGATCTGAGCTCATTTGATCTGGTGATCGCTCTGTCTCCTGCTTCGCAACGCCGCGCGCTGGAACTTACGCGGTTTTTCCATCTTGATGTGGAATACTGGCCGATTCTCGACCCGACAGGGCTGGGCGAAGGGCGTGAGGCCAAGCTCACCCAGTTTCGCGCGGCCCGCGATCAGATTGCAGCAAAGCTGAAGGAACGCTTTGGCGATCCAATTCGGATTAACGTCTGATATCAATGGATGCGCGCGCCGCGGTCGCGGGGCAGGGGGCAGCCCCGATTAGCTGCAGGTTCTAGAAGCCGTCTGCCCAAATGCCTTCCAAACATCCCAAAATGCATTGTCCGACGCGCGGTCCGACTGGCGCCAAACCTGAAGCTTATGAGGGTCTTTGAACACTTTCACGCCGCGCCTTTGCTGGGCGGAGGATAGTTCACGATTGGCCACGGCCTGAATGCAGCCACAGCGCTGTGCGCTTGCCGCTCTGCGTCCCTGTGACAAACAAGCCCGCTGTAGGGGGCCTGACGCGAATTGTTGGGTCGGCGCAAAGACCCCGCGAGATGCAATATTCGACACGCCGCCACCGCAAGCGGCCAATGTGGACAGCGCCATCAGCGCCAATACTGTGGTTTTCATCTCATTCGCCTTTGTCTCTTGCCGCAAATGGGGTTTTCCCCTTGGGTGCGGCGGTATCTGCTCTGGGGTGAGTATGAACAAGTTTCGCTATTTCTTCAAATCCCAAATTGGGAACGCCACCGCAGATACCCTCTACGGTGGCGGAATTTTGCGATCTTGCAGCTTTGGGCGTTAGAATTTCCAGCGCGCGCCGACAAATGTCACGTCAACGTCTTCAAAGCTGTTGCCATTGTCAGAGAAGTCGAAGGTGCGGTAGGTTGCGTAAAGCTCAACGTTATAGTCATCCAGTTTCTGAACCACGGACAGGCCCAGAGATTCCGATTCACTGCCCGAAACCGAGAAATCCGACCCATCGTAATAGTCAGCAGACAGGTAGGTCCGACCAAGAGATGTCCAGTCACGCTGAAGACCTGCTTTGGCGTAGACATATTCTGCACCGGAGTCGCGCGCGCGCCCTGCCGCTAGGCCAAAGCTCAGACCGGTTGGTTCGTGCAACACAGAAGTAGACCCCAAGGTGAAGGCCTCGGCGCTGTCGCGGATAGAGTGGCCCAAACGCCCAACAACCTTATAATCGCCAAAGTCGCGGTCATAGCTGAGGCCGAAGTCATAAAATTCGTCATCATTCCCACTGCTTAGGACCTCTCGGCCTGCCGAAACGGCAAATCCGAGCCCCTTATATGTCGGCGTGTCATAGCGAACGCGGAAGCGGCGGCCGCCGTCAAAGGCCGAAAACGCATTGCCCACAGAGGTGCCTGAGATCGTCCCATCGTTTAACGCAAACGACTGGCTGCCCGCGATGTCCTGAACACTGGAATAGGCGGCAACGGTTGTCCCTGACAGGTCGGCCTCGGCCACGCTGTCGGTCGCGATGGACCCCTGACCAAAGGAGAAAGTACCGATTGTCGCCGTCTGGTAAATCAGCTCCAGCTTGCGCAGCTCGCGGCGGTTGTAATCCAGATCCAGATCGCTGTCGTCCCCGTTGATGCTGCTGGATCCTGTCAGACCCAAAGCAGATTCAAAGTGAAAGCGGAACTGCCCGCCGTTCGACAGATCCTGACGGAAAACCAGACCAACACGAGAGTTGGAATTGTCATTGTCCGTAAAGGCGGTTTCGCTATCGGCTCCGTTATCAACACTGAGAACACCAAGGTTCAACTGACCGTAAAAGTCCCAAACAGGGTCGGCGTCTTGAGCGGCGGCGAAGGTCGGGATCGAAAGCAGCGCTGGCACTGCAAGGCGCGTAATCGGATGCATGAGTTTGTCCTTATGAAGAGAAGTAAGAGCGAGAGGTCGCTGGGTCTTATCTCTCTATGGACCTGCCGCGACAGCAGGGGCAAATCACAGGTTTGCACAGTGAATCACTGGCGTGTGACAGCGCGTGAAAGAGGGGCGTCTTGCGTCTGAAGGGGCTGGAACGAACCGGTGCTGACGGCGAAAAAGCCCGCCACAAGCCCTTGAATTGGATGGGTTCCACACAGGCCTAGGGGGGCACGGCGATCATCAACCTTGACCGCCCCCCAAAAGCGCAGCATATCCCTAGCATGACACCTCTTTCACATATCCGCAATTTCTCCATCGTCGCCCATATCGACCATGGTAAATCCACCCTCGCTGATCGTCTGATCCAAGAGACGAAGACAGTCGCCGCGCGCGATATGAAAGCGCAGATGCTTGATAATATGGATATTGAGCGGGAACGCGGCATCACCATCAAAGCACAAACCGTGCGGATCAACTATGTTGCTCTCAATGGTGAGGAATACGTGCTCAACCTGATCGACACCCCAGGCCATGTGGATTTCGCCTATGAGGTCTCGCGCTCCATGCGCGCGGTTGAGGGATCGCTGCTGGTTGTGGACAGCACCCAAGGCGTGGAAGCGCAGACTTTGGCAAATGTTTATCACGCAATCGATGCGGATCACGATATTGTGCCAGTGCTCAACAAGATCGACTTGCCCGCAACAGATTGTGATCGCGTGGCCGAACAGATCGAAGACGTGATTGGCATTGATGCCTCCGAAGCGATCCGCGTTTCGGCGAAAACCGGCGAAGGCATTATTGAGACACTAGAGGCCGTCGTCCACAAATTGCCCGCCCCGACAGGCACGCTTGATGCGCCGCTCAAGGCGATGCTGGTGGATTCATGGTACGACAGCTACCTCGGCGTGATCGTGCTTGTCCGCATTATGGACGGTCAGCTGAAAAAGGGCGAGCGCATCACCATGATGCAGAACGGTTCGGTCCACCATGTAGACCGCATTGGCGTCTTCCGCCCTGCCATGACAGAAATTGATGTGCTCGGCCCAGGTGAAATCGGCTTCCTCACCGCCTCCATCAAACAGGTGCGCGACACCCGCGTGGGCGATACAATCACGCATGAGAAAAAAGGCTGCACCGAAGCGCTTGACGGCTTCAAACCCTCACAACCTGTTGTGTTCTGTGGTCTGTTCCCAGTTGACGCTGCCGAATTCGAAGACCTGCGCGACAGCATCGAAAAACTGGCGCTCAATGACGCGTCTTTCAGCTATGAGATGGAAACATCCGCCGCGCTTGGCTTTGGCTTCCGCTGCGGTTTCCTTGGCCTGCTGCACCTCGAAGTGATCCGCGACCGGATTGAGCGCGAATATGACATCGACCTCATCACCACCGCGCCTTCCGTTATCTACGATATCCACATGCGCGACGGCACTGTAGAGCAACTGCACAACCCCGCAGATATGCCCGACCTGACCTTCGTTGATCACATCGAAGAACCGCGGATCAAAGCGACCATCCTTGTGCCCGATGAATATCTGGGCGATGTGCTAAAGCTGTGCCAAGACCGCCGCGGCATCCAGATGGATCTGACCTATGCGGGCTCACGCGCGATGGTGGTCTATGATCTGCCGCTGAACGAAGTGGTGTTTGATTTCTACGACCGCCTGAAGTCCGTGACCAAAGGCTACGCCTCGTTTGACTACCAAATGATCGGCTACCGCGAAGATGCGCTGGTCAAAATGTCCATTCTCGTCAATGACGAACCCGTCGACGCCCTGTCGACAATGGTTCACCGTGACCGCGCCGAAATGCGCGGCCGCGCGATGGTCGAAAAACTAAAAGACCTGATCCCGCGCCACATGTTCAAGATCCCGATCCTAGCAGCCATCGGCGGCAAAGTCATCGCGCGCGAGACACTGTCCGCCATGCGCAAAGACGTGACCGCCAAATGCTATGGCGGCGACGCATCGCGTAAACGCAAACTGCTGGATAAGCAGAAGGCGGGTAAGAAAAAGATGCGCCAATTCGGCAAAGTTGATATCCCACAAGAAGCGTTTATTTCAGCGCTGAAGATGGATGGGTGAATGAGTTCTAAATCGCAGAAAAAATGGTTAGGAACTGGAATGGTATTGGCTCTAGTCGTCGGAGCCATTTTTTTAATTTGGAAATTCCTGGGTTTATTTAGCGGTGCAAGCGATAGCATCAAAGCAACTTCGATCACTGCGATTGTGTCGGTCTTAGTGTTCACTATTGGACGCTATCTTGAACAACGCCGTGAAGCCAAGCAGAGAATTAATGCGGCGAAGGTCGATGTTTACCGTACATTTTTCGACTTCTATTTCGACATCATGTCGTATGAGAAAGTCCACGGAAAACCATTGCCTCCAGAAAAGGTGACGAAGGATATGTTGGATTTTCAGAAAAACGTGATCTTCTGGGGAACCGACCCTGTCATCAGGGCGTATCTTGATTTTAAAGATGCTATGATTAGATTTGACGCGGGTTCTGATCCTGAAGCTCTTGCAGAGAACCTTGCTGTGATGATGACCGCTGTTTCGAATGTGCTAGTAGCGATGCGTCGCGACCTTGGATATACTTTTACAAGTATTGGTCCGAGAGATATTGCTCGCCTTCAACTGTCTGATGACGAGGAAACTAAGAAAATTTACCAGTATTTTTGAGCTTCAGATTTTTGCTTTAGCGATTGTCATTGATAAATTTGCGAAAATATAATGGCGAGTAGGGTGGGTGAAACCCAGGCGTACCCCCTATCGAAATTTCGCCCCCCCCTATCACCCCTCGCGCAACGCGTGGGTTTCACCCACCCTACGATGCACCGTTGAAAACGCCCAATCCTGCGGGCGCTCGACAAATCCGTGTTTCACTGGGTTCCAATGGCAATAGTCCACATGCGCATTGAAATCGGCCTCATCCCGAATGCAATGCTCCCAAAACCGCCGCTGCCAAATGCCGCGTTCGCCTTTTCGCTGCTTGCTGGGCGAAGCGTACCCTTCATGCGCACTATGCCGTGAAAAGCACGCCTTCAACTTTTTCCAACGGATCGAGAAATCTGCGTCGCCCTTGGGCAGCGTCCAAACGGCATGAAGATGATCGGGCAGTATGACCATGGCTTCACACGTAATGGGGTGCTCTTTGGTGACGATAGAATAGGCCGACCTCAGCAGATCAATTTCCCGCGTCAAAACCTTTGATCCTCTAACGGCCAGATTGACTGTAAAGAAATAGGTGCCTCCGGGCACATACATGCGGCGATATCTGCTCATTTCTAAACCGTCGCGTATCTTGGTTAACAAAACGTTGCGCGTGAATTCCACCCAGCCTACACCATCCCCATGACATGCCCCCTCTGCACCACCGATGCCCCGCTCACCAACACGCCCGTTTCCGGCGGTTCCGCTGACGCTTCCGTGCCGCTCTGCGCGCTGTGCACCGATCCGCAGACACCCGCCGATCACTTCCGCCCGCTTGCCTCCACCATGTGGTCCGAGGATCCGGCGCTACAGGTTTTTGCTGCGCGCACGCTCAAACGGCTCGACACCGATTGGACCCGCGATCTGCTCGATCAGCTTTATCTTGATGAAGAAACGCAAGCTTGGGCCGATAATATCACGGCTGAGGTGGTGCATAAGGACAGCAACGGCGTGGCGCTTGCTGCGGGGGATACTGTGGTGCTGATCAAAGACCTCAACGTCAAAGGGGCGGGTTTCACGGCCAAACGCGGGACCGCAGTTCACCGGATTACGCTGGTCCCTGACAATGCCGCCCATATCGAAGGCCGCGTCGAAGGGCAGCGCATCGTGATCCTGACAGAATTCGTGAAAAAGCGCGGCTGACA
The DNA here is from genome assembly GCA_039967155.1 of Sulfitobacter sp. Classification (GTDB taxonomy): domain Bacteria; phylum Pseudomonadota; class Alphaproteobacteria; order Rhodobacterales; family Rhodobacteraceae; genus Sulfitobacter. Next base: position 6,675 of record JBDVSG010000006.1, read on the forward strand.
ACAACCATGGATCAGGGGCAAGCTGGCCCGCGCGGGGATGCTTTTGGCGTCCTTGTTGGGGGCAAAGACCGCGATGATCTGTGGAAAATAGTTGTCTGGCCTGTGTACGCGCGGTGCACAGGCTGTGTACACTGTGTGACAAGAAATTTTCCCGACCTCAGAGGCGCCAATGACCCCCTGCATTCTTTGCGTTGCCATCACTGGCTCCGTCGCGACCAAAGCCGCAAATCCCGCGGTGCCGATCAGCATTTCAGAACAGATCGAAAGCACCCACGCAGCCTATGAAGCAGGGGCCAGCATTTGCCATGCCCACGTGCGCAATCAGGATGAAACGCCGTCTTCAGACCCAGATAAATTCGCAGCCCTTCAGGAAGGGATCAAGGCACACTGCCCTGATATGATTATGCAATTCTCGACGGGTGGGCGTTCCGGGGCGGGGCAGGAGCGGGGCGGAATGCTGTCCTTGCGCCCTGATATGGCCAGCCTCACTGTGGGGTCCAACAATTTCCCGACGCGTGTATACGAAAACCCGCCAGAGCTTGTTGATTGGCTCGCCTCGGAGATGGTGAAATACGATGTGAAGCCTGAAATAGAGGCCTTTGATCTGTCCCATATTCTTAAAGCGGCGGAAATGAACCGCGACGGTCGCATCCGTGGACAGCTTTATATCCAATTTGTGATGGGGGTCAAAAATGCCATGCCAGCGGATAAGGAAGTATTTGATTTTTATGTCAAAACCGTTGAGCGTTTGACGCCGGATGCCCTGTGGTGCGCCGCAGGTGTGGGGCCAGATCAGGTTGTTCTGAATGAATGGGCCATCGCTGCGGGCGGGCATGTGCGCGCTGGTTTAGAGGATAACGTGCGGTTGGATAAAACCACGCTCGCGCCGTCTAACGCGGCCCTGATTCAGCGCGCAGCGGACCTGTGCGCTACATATGACCGTGCTGTGGCCACTCCTAAGCAAGCTCGTCAGATGTTGGGGCTAAGAGAGGGTTGAGCCAACGCGCGGATGTCAGCAGGCACGGCACCGCCCTCCAGTAACACCAGCATTAGATCTGCGGAAAAGGACCAGATATCAGCTGTATGCACGAGATGATGGGTGAGCAGGCCAAGCGGCTCGGTCGCGTCTGTACGTCCCTCACGGCGGTCTTTCAATGTGGTTGTGATGCCTGAAATCAGCAACTCCGGATCACATAGACCGCGGTCCCCACGCCAGAAAATGGGGTCGATGTGGGTATTGATCTGGATCAGTTTCGGCGCGGCAAAGACCTGTTTTCTAGGCCCGTATGTGGATAGGCTGCTGTATCCTAAGGTACTTAATTTACTCACCAAATCGTCAGATATGCGGTTCCAAGGGGGCACGAACATCTTGATTAAATCTGCGCCAAAATGTCTGTCCATCTCGTCCATGGCGCGCTTCAATTCAGGGCCTCCGTCAGGACGGGTATGGCCGAATTCCGCGTTCTTCTGGCCATCTGGGGCATGGCTGACATGTCGCCATCCATGAACAACAGGAACTAACAGTGGATGCTGCGCCAACAGGGGGCGAAGGGATGGGGTGATGTGATCTGGAATGACCGCGATGTGGATCGGCATCTGGGTTTGCGCGGCCAATGAGGCCAGTTGATCAAGCGCATCCGTGCGGGAAATCGCATCGTCATCTCGCCACCAAATGGGAAGCGAAAGCGCCTGACTGCGCCAAAGGCGGAGCTCGGATTCTAAGGGAGACCAATCAATTTTCATTGCTGCGCTCGCAATCTATGCGCCATTCGAACGGTTTCTTCCGCGCCATCGAAATTTGGCTGGCGGTCGTTGCGATGTGGTGCGGCAATAACCGCGGTGATGGCGGCGCTTAGCGTCTCGGCTGTCAGATCAGCACGCTGCAAATTCACGATATTTTCTTTTTGGGCAAGGGCCTGTGCTCTAATCCCCTGTTCCACTTCATTGCCTTCGTCAAAGGGAATGAAGACGGCTGGCGTACCGGCCTGCAAAATGTCCAACGCAGTGTTGTAGCCACAAAGAGAAACGGAAGCCGCAGCGTGGGTCAACATTTGGCGAAAGTCCTTTCGCGCGGGTTCGATCACGACATTTATTGGTGCACCCGCAAGAAGCGCCGCGATACGGGCCTGTGGAGCAGCACCACCAACGAGAATACGCATAGGGTGTTCAATTTGCGCGGCCGCGGCGACAGCGGCCTCGTAGACGGGGGTGCCCACATCGCCCCCTCCCGCGCTGACGATCACCTCTCCCTTGCCAGCGGCATTTGGATGGGGGGCTGCTGCTTTTGGTGCGACGAAGCCAGTGTACTGCAGCTTGGGGCTCAAGGTCGGGGTGACAGGCCAGCTGAGATCCAACGGTGTCAAATCTGCATCGGAGTGGACCAGCACGGCGTCATAGAAATGCGCCACCATATCATCAGCAAAAACGGCCTTTTTGGGCTTGGACGGCGGGGCTAGAATGTCTCGAATAGAAGCGCAGATGAGGGGAGGCGTTGTGCTGGTCTTGGCCAATGCCAGTAGGGCTTGGAACTCATCGCGCAAAATACGGCGACCAAAGGGGAAGAGTTCGGTAATCAGGAGGTCGGGTGAAAAATCGGCGTAGATCCCCAACAGCATACGCTTGCGTATGTTCATGTCTTCTTCTGTCATCAAAGCGCCTGATGGGGATAAAAGGCGGCTGAAGTCCACGCCATCGGATCGGACAGGCGGTAGCTGTTCAAACCGCATCCCCGTATGGGAAAACAACGGAACAGGCGCTCCGCCAGACACCACGCAAGGGGTGTCGCCTGCTTTTGCAAAAGCCCGCGCCAATGTTAGCGCGCGCGCCAAATGCCCAGTTCCCAGTAGATGCGTGACAACAATCATGACTTTCATGCGGGAACAGCCTTCATGGTGTGCGGGGTTCTAATCGAATGGGGGCAGTTTGCAGTGTCCATTTTTCATCATTGATTTCAATGACAAATAATCTGTTACGCTTGACCGCAAACGGGGCGGGTCCGTCAAAATTCCAGCCGGTCGCATGGGCCATCAACACCCGCATGACCCCGATATGGCATACAGCAACCGTGTCGCGGGGCAGGGATTTGGCCCACGGGATGAGCCTGCTACGCAGGGCGTCAGGGCTTTCACCATTCGGTGGCGTATAGTTCCACCCCCAGTTTTCAATGTCGCGGTGGTCGCAATCGGGGTCAAGCCGCAGCTCTCGGGCGATGCGTCCTTCCCAATCGCCCCAATCCATTTCCATCAAGGCAGGGTCGGTTAGGGGGGGGATACCCGCGACCAGTTCGGCGGTGTGGGCTGCGCGTTCCAGTGGGCTGGACACCAACGCGGCACGATCCCAAGGGGCAGGCAGGCGCAAGGCGGACAGCCCCTCCACTGCTTCTGGATCTAGCGCGATATCAGTGCGGCCCTGCACACGGCCTGCACGGTTCCACGCGGTATGCCCGTGGCGCAGCAAAGCGAGGCGGATCACAGCGCACCTACCAGTCTGAGGCCATCAACCAGTGTCTTGGATGCGGTCGGAAGAAGATGTTTTTCTGTCATAAATTCCCGAATTTCTTCTGCCCTAGGCGCAGGGGATTGGGCAAGATCAGCAAGACCCTGCGCACCCATGGAAACTGCTGGGTAGCTGCGGGGAAATAGGACATCGCGCACGCCGGGGCGGTCTTGGGCGATGACGGCAAGACCATGGGCTTGGGCCTCCAGATAGGTGACGCCAAAAGCTTCATCGACGCCTGGCCAGATCAACGCGGAGGCGCGGGAATAGGCGGCGCTCAAGGCGTCTGGCGCTAGGGCGCCGAGGAATGTCACGCGCCCGCCCAGCGGTGCCATGGCTGCGTGTACCTGCGCACGGGCAGGTCCGTCGCCTGCGATCTCCAAGGTTGTATGCGCGGGCAGCAGGGCCATTGTGTCTGCAATCAACTGATAAGAGGCCAATTTTGCTGCGACCCGCATCATCCCCACAGCCAACAAGTGGTTTCCATGGGCTGCGGGGGGCAAATCATTGCGCGGCAGAAAAGGCGCAAGGTGAATGAGGCGCTGGCCAACGGGTGCATACGCCGCGAGCGCCTCTCGATCACGTTGGGTCAGGTAGAAAATGGCATCGGCTTGGTCGCAGGCCTGCTCTGAGGCTTGGGCAAAGGCGTCCCAAGGGCCGCCCAATCGTTTGCGAGCGCGGGTTGCTTCCACCAGCAGATAGGGGATGCCCAACGCACGGGCAACAGCGGGGCCGATAAGGTCAGGGGCTTTGTAATAGGTGTGGTAGGTGACCCAAGCCGACCAGCCTTTTGTGCGGCCCTGTGCAATGATCTGGGGCAGCAGGGCGGTGGCTTGGGCCCTTAGTTCGGTCTGAACCTGCGTGTTGCCAGCGCCGTCGCGGCTGCGCAGTTCACAGGCCAGATCAGCGCGTATCCCTGCCTGTTTGAACGCCGCCAGTAACGCCTGCGCCATTGCCCGATCCCCCGAGGGTACGGGGTGTGTCGGGGGTTTGAGCGGGGCGTAGAAAGCCAGACGCATCAGCGCGGTTTCAAAATGCCGCGCAGCCGTTTTGCCAAATGCGCAATGCCGGGGGCCATGGTGAAATCCGCATGCAACCGGTCATGGGCGGCTTTGGCCAGTTGGGCCCCAAGCGCTGGATCGCTCGCGATGCGCAGCATCCCGTCGGCAAAGGCCTGTGGCGTGTCTTTGGCCAGAATGCCGTGGATGCCATCGGTGATGAATTCGGGAATGGCGGAAACAGGCGTGGACAGGATCGGCAGGGTTTGGCTGGCCGCTTCCATTAAGACGTTGGGCAGCCCGTCGCGGTCCCCGTCAGCGGCGATGCGTGCGGGAAGAACAAACAGGTCTGCGGCACGCATTGCGGCGATGACTTCGGGCTGATCACAGGCGCCACACCACGTGATGCGCCCCGCAACGCCAGCGTCTTGCGCACGGGCGCGCATCACATCGTCCAGCGCACCGCCGCCGATATGCGTCCAGTGCCAGTCAAGATCAGCGGGCAACAGGGCCAATGCGTCGATCAGCGTGTCAAAGCCCTTTTTCTCGACCAACCGGCCTACGGACATCATGCGGAACGGGGCATCTGCCGCGCGCAACGTACGATCTGGCGCGGTGGGAAAGCGGTTTAGGTCCAGCCCGTGGTAGACCAGATCAACGCGGCTGGGCGTGTCGGCCAATCCTTTTAGATGCTCGGCGCCAAAGGCTGTGCAGGTCGCGCCAAAAGTTGCGCCATGGCTGGATTCTGACAGTTTCTCGCGCAATTCCCATTCGGGCGAGGTCCAGATGTCCTTTGCGTGTGCCGCGAAAGACCACGGCACACCGCGCATAATGGACGCATAGCGCGCAACAGAGGACGGCGTGTGCAGGAAATGCGAATAGAGTGCCTCAAGGCTGCCTTCGGCTTCATGTGCTAAAACACAAGCCTGCCCCCAGCGGCGGCGGCGGTTTGCAGTGTCATCGCGGGCTAGATCGCGGGAATAGGCCTCGGCTGCGGCATCAAAACCTGGCAGGGCCGTAACAGCGCCCATGGCTTCATGCACGCGGCGGGGTTCATCGTTTAGGTATTCAGGCAAATACCGCACCCGCGCCTTGAGCCGGTCATGCAGCGGGTGGGTTTTTTTATCGGTCGGGTGGCGCAGAGACCACACATCAAAGGCAATGCCGGATTCTTCCAGCGCGACCAGCTCTTGGGCGATGAAGGTTTCGGACAGGCGCGGCCAGCCTTTGACAACAATGGCGAGGGGAGGCGTGTTCATTTCAATTTATCCTTTTGGTCCATCAATGCGCGACCACGTTTTACAACAACATCCAGACCGTCTAGCAGCCCGTCTGCGCCCGCTTGGGAGGGTTTAGCCTGAGAAGGGAGCGCGCGAATTGCGGCGATCATTGCATCAACGGTCATGCCGTCGCGACCATCGTCCAGCATGCGCACCAGTCCCAGTTCTTCGGCGCGACTGGCGCGGATCCATTGCTCTAGCCGTGGCACGGTGCGCGGCACAATCACCGCGCGTTGATCAAAGCTGAGGACTTCGCAAAAGGTATTGTACCCGCCCATGCAAACAACGCCTTCAGCCTTGGCAAAGAGCGCCTCGATACGGCTGTCGAAACCTGTAGCGGTCACACGCTCGCCCAATGCCTCAACCCGTGCATCCAGCGCGTCGCGGATATCACCCGACAGGAACGGCCCATAGACCAGTTGCGCGTTTGGCGCCAAGCTTGGGTCTGCTTCATAGGCATCTAGCACAAGGCTGACCATTGCCGCGCCGTCCCCGCCGCCGCCGGGTGTGATCAGGATATAGGGGTCCTCAGGCACTTCGGCGTTGTCGGTCAGGGTGCGGCGCAGGTAGCCTGTGTAGTGCATCCGCGCGCGGGTGGCGTCGCTGAAGGGCAGGCCGCGGGTGGGGTCATAGATGTCTTCCAGCCCATAGACCCAAAATTCATCATAGAATGTTTCGGCGGCCTTTACGGCGCCTTTACGTTCCCATTCAGCAGCAAGGACGTCAGGTTCGTCCAAAACATCGCGCAATCCCAGCACGATACGGCAGTCGCTGGCAGATTTCAGCCATTCCAGCGTGGGCAGCAATTCACCGCGAAAGCCTGTGGGCTCTTTGTCAACGATCAGCAGGTCGGGGCGGTATTGTTCGACCGCGGATTGGATCAGGCCAGCCCGCAGGTTTGTGGTGGCGTCAATATCAAGACCGAGGGTCGAGCTGACGTAGGACCCATCCGGCAGTTTGGTCACACCGGGCAGGCGAATGTGGTCGACGCCCTCTGGAAAGGTGAACCGGCCCGCCACAGGAGACCCCGTCAGAATGATCGCAGAGGCCCGATCATCCCCAGCTGTCAGGGCGGTCGCCAACGCCCGCGAGCGGCGCAAATGGCCCAGCCCGAACGTATCATGGCTATAGAACATCACCCTGCGCGGCGGGGCGGCGGGCGTGGCATTTGCGTTTACCTGTTGGCTCATAACGTGTCTTTCCGTCTGTCTTAGCGGGCTCAGAGCCTCAGGTCGCTGCCTGTTTTGCCGAATATTCCCTTAATGTCATAAAGCACAGCGCCCTCTTTGCCAAAGCGCCGAATGGCATCGCTGCCCAAGGTAACAAACTCGCGGTGCCCAACAGCCACAAGGATGCTGTCATAGGTGCCGATTTCGGGCGTTTCTACGGCTTCAACACCATGATCACTGCGCAAACGGTCGCTGCCAACCCAAGGATCATGCACAACCGCGTGAACACCGTATTCTGACAGCTCTGCCACGATATCGGAGACACGGGTATTTCGGGTATCGGCGCAGTTTTCCTTGAACGTATAGCCCAAGATCAACACGCGTGCGCCGCGCACGCTGACGTCTCGTTTGATCATTGCTTTGACCAATGTCTGAGCCACATGCGCGCCCATTGCATCATTAATCCGCCGTCCCGCAAGGATGACCTCGGGGTGATAGCCCAACTGCTGGGCGCGGTAAGTAAGGTAGTACGGGTCAACGCCGATGCAGTGGCCGCCAACAAGGCCAGGTTTAAAGGGCAGGAAATTCCACTTTGTTCCGGCGGCCTCGAGGACCTCCAAAGTGTCTAGCCCGAGACGTTCAAAGATCAGGGCAAATTCGTTGACCAGTGCAATGTTAAGATCGCGTTGGGTGTTCTCGATGACTTTTGCAGCCTCGGCCGTGGCGATTGAGGGCGCGCGGTGCAGCCCAGCCTTTACAACAGGGGCGTAGATTTTCTCGACACGGTCCAAGGTTTCGGGGTCTTGGGCGGCGATGATCTTGATGACATTCTCCATTGAATGTTCAGCATCACCGGGGTTCACGCGCTCTGGGCTATAGGCCAGTTTTATGTCCGTGCCTGCGGTCAGGCCGCTGCCTGCGGCAAGTGCCGGACCGCAGACATCTTCGGTAACGCCAGGGTAGACCGTGCTTTCCAAGATCACCACGTCGTTCTTTTTCAGATGCGGCGCGATTGTTGCACAGGCGCCTAGAACGGGGCCCAAATCGGGCGCTTTTGCATCGGTGATTGGCGTGGGGACTGCGATAATAAAGGCAGTACATCCTGCCAAATCGGCAGCATCATCTGAAAACCGCGCCTTGGAGGCGGCAACTGTTTCATCTGCTATTTCGCCGTTGGGGTCGCGCCCCGCCGACAGCGCGTCGATCATCGGGCTGTGGATGTCATAGCCCAGCACGTCAAATCCTTTGCGTGCCAAAGCCAACGCCAAAGGAAGCCCCACATACCCAAGGCCCAGAATAGCGATTTTGTCGGTGGAGGCTGTTGCGGTCATGGCGGGTTCCTCGAAAGTGAAAGAGATAGGTATTTTAGCTGCGACCCTAAGCTTGCTATGACATGAAAAACCAATGTTTGTAAAACACCATCAATGATATTGTAATGATGTTCAGGCGTGATCCAAATAACATGGGCGCAATTGCAATGCACCTCATAACGCCGTAGCTTTGCCCGAGTTTGAGGTATTGGCTAAATTAAGAAGCGCAAAAGGAAATTTGGATGATCTACCGGCTGCTTTTGACCGTTTTTGTTTGGCTATCAGTGTGTATTGGGCCTCCGGCTGGGGTTCACGCGCAAGGGCTTGGCAGCCTTCTGGGCGGGGTTCAGGGCGCGGCAGAAGCGCCGCTTGACGCCTCTGCCGATGACATCGCAAAAGAAACTTTGGCCCAGACCCTGAGAAATGCCGCGCGAGACGGCGTTGACATCATTGTGATCGATACAGAAGGGCGCGTGATCACAAAGGGCGGACCAGAGGCCACTGAGGGGGCATCTTCTGATACTTCGCCATCCGAGCAGGCGGCGCCATCGGTTGATGATTATTCGCGCCTAATGGAAACCCAAGAGAATGTGGATCGCGCCAGAAACGAACTTCTGGACCGCTTGCGAAGCTTGCCGCAGGCCTTTGAGGAAGTGCAGTACATTCTGCGGGCGGCTTCTCCGAATGGGACAATTTTCCGATTTGTAGAGGTGCTGCTTCTGTGCATAGTGCTGTTTAGCATTGGTGTTTTTGTCGAATATTTTGTGTTCGGCAAACGAATAGCGAAACGGATTGTCACAAGCCGTATCATGGACGCGCCTGCGGGCTATGCCGAAAAAATGCCGTTTTTGGTGCTGCGGTTTTTTATGGGGGTCATTGGCATATTGGTCTCAGTGGCTGTGGCCTATACTCTTGGTGCGCTGTTCCTGCCCCCGCTTGAGGATAGTGCGATCAGGTTTACCGTGACGTTGATCAATATCGGCTATTTCTTCTGCCGCCTGCTTGCGTCGCTGTGGCGGATGATCTTGTCACCGTTTTTGTCGCAATACCGTATCCCTGCCTTTTCGGATCGGGATGCAAAACGGCTGTACAGCTGGGTGTGTTTTTTGACCGTGCTGGATGTTTGCGCAATTGTCTTCGGTTTGTGGATTGGAGAGCTGGGGCTGACATATGATGTTTACGCGCTGGTTGCTGCGGTCATGTCTGCGGTTGTTGTGATCTTCAATATTGCATTGGTGGTGGCCAATGGTGCGGCGGTTTCCAATGCTTTGCGCGGTGGGAAACCCGCACTAGAAGTCGGGATGTTGTCGCGGTTTCTGAGCCGCGTTTGGGCGCCAGTTGTCATAGCCTATGTCATATTCGCTTGGTTTGAGCTGGCCTATGATCTGGCCTTTGAAATCCCCAGCTCCATTCCGCTGATTGCTGGGGCTTATGGCATTTTGATCTCGATTATCGTTGTTTACGGGGTTGTGAATTATCTGATCGAACGGGGCTTCGCGCGTGCGCGGGTTGTGCGTCTGTTGCGCGAAAGGCAGGCTGAACAAGAAGCCGCAGAACAAGAACGCCTTGAAATGGAAGCGCATGCCCTGAAAATGCTGCGTGAGGACGGCCCAGACCCCGACGGAGATGATGACCTCGAAACAGCGCTGGAAGGCGATACAGCAGCGGGGCCATTGGCCGCACGTATTGAACCTGCAAGGGCGGTGGCCAGCCCCACCGTCGAGGATCTGACCCAAGCCGACCGCGACATGCTGGATACGGCGTCGCAGGGGCAGCCCGTTCATGTGCTCAATAGCTTTGAGGCGTTGGCGCGGCGGGTTGCGGCTATTTTGGCTTTTGTCACAGGCGCATATGCGTTTTTCTATATTTGGGACAACGACAGCGCGCGGATGGTTGAAAACGCCTTTGACCGTGTGCTGGACGTCGTCATCATCATCTTTGTGGGATATGTGGTCTACCATGCTTTCCGAATTTGGATCGATACCAAGATTGCAGAAGAGACCGAGGATGAGGTCGCAGCCGAACCCGGAGACGAGGGAGGTGGATCATCGGCCTCGCGCTTGGCGACATTGTTGCCGTTGTTCCGAAATTTCACTTTGCTTGTTGTCGTTGCGATCATTGGACTGATTGTCCTGACGGAATTGGGCGTGAACGTTGCGCCGCTGTTTGCGGGTGCTGGTATTGTCGGCATCGCTGTTGGTTTTGGGTCTCAGGCGCTGGTGCGCGACATTTTTGCGGGGGCATTTTTCCTATTCGATGATGCGTTCCGCAAGGGAGAGTATCTAGACGTGGGCGGTGTAAAAGGCACGGTTGAGAAAATCTCGGTTCGGTCGTTCCAGCTGCGTCACCATCTGGGCGCGCTGCACACGATCCCGTTCGGGGAGTTACAAGTGATGACCAACTACAGCCGAGATTGGGTAATCATGAAACTGCCATTGCGGGTGACCTACGACACGGATGTCGAGCAGGTGCGCAAGCTGATCAAGAAGCTGGGGGTGTCGTTGCTGGATGATCCTGTCATCGGGCAGAACTTTATCTCGCCGTTGAAATCTCAGGGCGTGATTGAGATGCAAGATAGTGCGATGATCATTCGCGTGAAATTCATGACCAAACCCGGGGATCAATGGTTGGTTCGTAAACGTGTATATGAAGAGATCCGCGTTCTATTTGCCGGCGAAGGGATCAAGTTTGCGCACCGTGAAGTGACTGTACGTTTGGCAGATGGTGACACACGTGAACTGAGTGAAAAGGATAAGCAGCGGATAGCTTCTGCCGCGGCACAGACTGCGGTTGAAGCGGATATGGATGAGCTGGGCGATGAGGACGCTGGGGATGATCGTTAGGGTTCCGATTGATCTGTCGAACGGGCTTTGCCCGCCCGACAGATACGAGAGGCGCTGCCTCTCGTGCTCTCCGGAGTATTTTTGGCCACGTGAGGGGTTAGCTGCGGTAGGGATCCAGCGAAGCACGTAACCCGTCACCGAGGAAGTTGAACGCCAACACGACGACGATGATGGGAAGCATCGGGATGGCTGTCCATGGGTAGATTTCGATGCTTGCGAGGTTTTGTGCGTCGTTGAGCATGACGCCCCAACTGACGGCGGGCGCGCGCAGGCCAAGGCCGAGGAAGCTGAGAGCTGTTTCACCCAAGATCATCGCAGGGATTGAGAGGGTCGCGCTGGCGATCAGGTGGCTCATGAAATTGGGCAGGAGGTGGCGGCGAATGACGCGCGCGGGTTTTGCGCCCATCATTTCGGCAGCGCGGACGTATTCTTCTTCTCTTAGGCTAAGGAATTTTGCCCGTACTGCACGGGCCAATCCAGGCCAGTCGAGAATGCCGAGGATGACCGAGATTATGAAGAAAACGGCGACAGGCCCCCAGTTTGAGGGGACCGCAGCTGAGAGGGCCAACCAAAGAGGGAGCTCAGGTAAGGAGCGCAAAATTTCGATTGCGCGGTTGATTAGCCAATCCGTTTTGCCGCCGAAATAGCCAGCTATGGCACCAAAGAAGATACCCAAGATGAAGCTGACCGTAATCCCGATGATACCAACGGTGAGCGAGAGTTGCGCGCCGTAAAGGATGCGGCTGAACACATCGCGGCCTAATCTGTCGGACCCCCAGAGGAACACCGTGGCACCGGAGGGGGCGCAGAACAAATGGGTGTCTGATGATATGAGCCCTGCGATTTTGTAGTCTGCGCCTTTGCAGAAGAACTGGAGTTGTTTGGGGCTTGAGGTGTCTACGGTATAGCGCCAGCGGAAGTTCTCCAGATCGGCGACGGCGCTTGTGGCATAGACGTAAGGGCCGATGAACTCCCCTTCGTGCCAGAGGTTAATTTCCTGTGGCGGGTGATAGAGGTAGTCGGCGCTGCGTTCATTTGCAGTGTAGGGGGCGATGAAGCCCGCAACAGGTAGGATCAAGTAGCAAAATAGCAAGAACAGGCCTGAGACGAGCCCCAGTTTGTGGCGGCGGAATTTGCGCCAGACCAGCACATATGCGGGGGCGTCAAATTCGGCGCGCTCAGGCGCGGAGAGGTCTGATGTTTCAGACCATGGGGCGGTATCAACATAACGCGTATTGTGTTGGTTGTTCATGTGTCGCGGGCCCCCAGCCGAATACGGGGATCGAGCAGCATCAGCAGCACGTCCGAGATCATAGTTCCGATGAGCGTCAGCAGTGCCACGAACATCAAAATGAACGCCGCAAGAAATTGGTCTTGGGATTTCAGCGCGGTCAGCAGGTAGGGGCCGATTGTTTGAAGGCCCAGCACAACAGACACCAGCACTGAGCCGGAGATCATAGAGGGCAGTAAGTTGCCGATATCGGCAACAAATGGGTTGAAGGCCATGCGCAGGGGGTATTTGCGCAGCATTTTGCTGGGCTTCATTCCCTTGGCGATGGCGGTTTCAACGTAGGGTTTGCTGAGTTCGTCGAGCATATTGGCCCGCAATCGTTGCATCATCGCAGCAGCGCCCGATGTGCCAATGACAAAGGTGGGCACGATCAGGTGGAAGAGGATTGATTTCACCTTGTCAAATGACATGGGCTGGCCTTCGAATTCGGGGCTCATCAAACCGCCGATGGGCAGGTTAAAGTATTTGTGCCCGTAGTAAAACAAGATCAGAGCCAGCAAAAAGTTGGGGGTCGCAAGGCCCAGATAACCGACAAAGCCCGCGGTGTAATCTACCCATGTCTCAGACTTGGCGGCGGCCAAAACCCCCAGCGGCAGGGCCACAACGTAGACAAACAAGACCGCAGCGAGATTGACCAAAACCGTAAGCCACAGCGCATCGCCGACAATTTCGCTAACGGGGCGGTCGAACTCAAAGGACCAGCCCAAGTTCCCTTGCAACAGTCCAAAGAACCCCTGCGGACCCGGCATGAAGCCCGCCCAAATCATATATTGCTCCCAGAGGGGCCGATCGAGCGCATATTCGCTGCGCAGGAATTCGGCCTTGGCGACGCCTTCTGCTTGGCCCGTGGCGCGCAATTCGGCGATTTGGTTGCTCAGGAAATCACCGGGCGGCAGGTTGATGATGGCAAAGACAAGGATGGATACGATCCAAAGTGTCAAAAGCATCGTCGCAAAGCGGGTGACGGCATAGCGCAGAATAAGGATCATTGGCTCACCTGTTGGAAGGCATCATCAAAGTAGAATTCGTCAACGCGGTGGATGCCAAAATGCGCACCGGGATCATAGGCCCAGATGCCTTTTTGAGGGACGTTACGCAATTGGTTTGAGACCACAACAGGTTGCGGCGCACCAGAGAGAATGCCAATGGCGAATTGCTGTTGGGCATGGATCTGCAGCATTTCGGCCCAGATTTTTTCACGCTCCGAAGGATCGGTTGTTTTGGACCAGCTTTTTTCGAGCGCTAGCAGGCGGAGGGGGGCCTCCATATCGGGGGCTTCGCCAGATTGGCCCATGGTCTGGAAGTGCTGACCCCATTTGGGCCAGGCAAAGAATTCCTGTTGGGTCGGGGCTAAATATTGCGGAGAAGTTTCCGCGCGGGGCAGTCCGTTGTCCCAGCCATACCAAACCGCCGCCATGCCAGTGCCAGCATAGATCCGGTTGCGCAGGA
>JBDVSG010000007.1:0-12342 GCA_039967155.1 Sulfitobacter sp.
ATAGGAGGACAGCAGCTCACGGATTTCCATTTCAACCAGTTCCAACAACTCTTCGTCGTCAACTTGGTCAACTTTGTTCATGTAAACAACCATGTACGGAATGCCAACCTGACGGCCGAGCAGGATGTGCTCACGCGTCTGTGGCATTGGGCCGTCTGCTGCGTTCACAACAAGGATCGCGCCGTCCATTTGCGCAGCACCAGTGATCATGTTTTTCACATAGTCAGCGTGGCCTGGGCAATCAACGTGCGCGTAGTGACGACCTTCGGTCTCATACTCAACGTGCGCTGTAGAGATCGTGATACCGCGGGCTTTTTCTTCTGGCGCGCCGTCAATCTGATCGTAGGCTTTGAAGTCACCAAAATACTTGGTGATCGCCGCTGTCAGTGTCGTTTTACCGTGGTCAACGTGGCCAATCGTGCCGATGTTGACGTGCGGCTTATTACGTTCAAACTTTTCCTTTGCCATGGTGTTGGCTCCTTCATTTTAAAATTGGGTGGCAGGTCAAAGACCCACCCTACGGTGTCGGTAGGGCGGGGTTTGTCCCCCGCCATCCCGCTTATGCAAATTTGGCTTGAATCTCGTCCGAGATCATCTGTGGCACACCTTCGTAGTGGTCGAACTGCATGGTGAAGTTCGCACGACCCGAAGACATGGAGCGCAGAGTGTTGATGTAGCCGAACATGTTTGCCAGTGGCACAAATGCGTCAATGGCAATCGCGTTACCGCGTGTGTCCTGACCCTGTACCTGACCGCGACGTGAGGTCAGATCGCCGATGATACCACCAGTGTATTCTTCTGGCGTGATCACTTCGACTTTCATGATTGGCTCAAGCATTTTCGCGCCCGCTTTACGCATGCCTTCGCGCATCCCCATACGGGCGGCGATTTCAAACGCAAGAACAGAGGAGTCAACATCGTGGAACTTACCGTCGATCAAGGCAACCTTGAAGTCGATGACGGGGAAGCCCGCAAGAGGACCACTGTCCATAACGGAGTTAATGCCTTTTTCAACACCTGGGATGTATTCCTTTGGAACAGCACCACCAACGATGCGGGATTCAAAGGAGTAACCTTCGCCTGGCTCGGTTGGCATCAGGATCATTTTCACTTCAGCAAACTGACCAGAACCACCGGACTGTTTCTTGTGAGTGTAAGTGATTTCCGCTTCGCGTGAGATCGTTTCACGGTAGGCAACCTGAGGCGCACCAATGTTGGCTTCAACTTTGAATTCACGCTTCAGACGGTCCACGAGGATGTCGAGGTGAAGTTCGCCCATACCCTTCATGATAGTCTGACCGGATTCCAGATCAGTCTCAACGCGGAAGGATGGATCCTCGGCCGCAAGACGCTGGAGGCCAATGCCCATTTTCTCTTGGTCAGCCTTGGTTTTAGGCTCAACCGCGATCTCGATAACCGGATCAGGGAAGGTCATTGTTTCCAGAACCACAGGATCGCTGACGGCGCAAAGCGTGTCACCTGTTGTGGTGTCTTTCAGACCGGCAAGCGCGATGATGTCACCAGCGAATGCTTCGGTGATTTCTTCACGGTCGATGGCGTGCATCATCATCATACGGCCAACACGTTCTTTACGGCCTTTGGTGGAGTTCAAAAGCGTGTCGCCTTTGTTCAGAACACCAGAGTAAATGCGTGTGAAGGTCAACGAGCCAACAAAGGGGTCGTTCATGATTTTGAAGGCAAGGCCAGAGAACGCCATTTCATCGTCCGCACGACGTGCGATGTCACGTGTTTCTTCTTCGTCGCCAGGCTTAAAGCCCATGTAGTCAACAACGTCGAGCGGGCTCGGCAGGTAGTCAACAACAGCGTTGAGCAGAGGCTGAACGCCTTTGTTCTTGAACGCGGAACCGCCTAGGACGGGAACGAAGGACAAGGACAAGCAACCTTTGCGGATCAGCGTACGCAGCGTATCGACATCAGGCTCGGCGCCATCCATCAAATACGCTTCCATTGCGTCGTCATCCATTTCAACAGCAGCTTCGATCAGCTTGCCACGCCATTCTGTGGCCATGTCTTGCAGGTCGGCACGGATCGGGCGTTTCTGCCATGTGGCACCAAGGTCTTCACCCTCATAGACCCACTCTTCCATGGTCACGAGGTCAACCAGACCTTCCAGCTCGGTCTCGGCACCGATTGGAACACCGATTGGAACGGCTGTCGCGCCGGTACGCTCTTCGATCTGTGCAACACAGTTGAAGAAGTCCGCGCCGATTTTGTCCATTTTGTTAACGAACACAATGCGTGGAACTTTGTAGCGGTCAGCCTGACGCCAAACAGTTTCTGTCTGCGGCTCAACACCGGCGTTACCGTCAAGAACAGTAACCGCGCCATCCAGAACAGCCAAGGAACGCTCAACTTCGATGGTGAAGTCAACGTGACCAGGCGTATCGATGATGTTCATACGGTGCTTGGGGCTGTCGGGTGTTGTGCCGTCTTCGGTACGTTCCCAAAATGTCGTCGTCGCAGCGGAAGTAATTGTAATACCCCGTTCCTGCTCCTGCTCCATCCAGTCCATTGTCGCGGCGCCGTCGTGCACTTCGCCGATGTTGTGCTCTTTACCAGTGTAGTAAAGGATACGTTCGGAACAGGTGGTTTTACCAGCGTCGATGTGCGCGATGATACCGAAGTTACGATACAGGTCGAGGGGATAGTCGCGTGCCATTTGTAAAGCTTCCTCAAGAGTGTGCTTTGAAAAAGGTTCAGGGCCACGCGGATCGCAGCCCTGATCTTGGATATATTACCAGCGGTAGTGGCTGAATGCTTTGTTCGCGTCGGCCATTTTATGCGTGTCTTCACGCTTTTTAACGGCTGTACCACGAGATTGGACGGCGTCCATCAATTCACCAGCAAGGCGTTCTTCCATGGTGTTTTCATTGCGCGCGCGGGCGGCTTTGATCAACCAACGGATGGCCAGCGCCTGACGGCGTTCTGGGCGAACCTCAACAGGTACCTGATATGTGGCACCACCGACGCGGCGCGAACGCACTTCGACGGAAGGTTGGATGTTTTCCAGCGCTTCGTGGAATACTTCCACTGGGGCGCGTTTGATTTTGGATTCAACGCGGTCGAATGCGTTGTAGACAATCCGCTCAGCAACGGCTTTTTTGCCGTCGATCATCAGGTTGTTCATGAATTTCGTCAGGATCAGATCGCCGTATTTGGCGTCTGGCAGTACTTCGCGTTTTTCAGCGGCGTGGCGGCGTGACATCTTGTTGTCTTCCTCTTGGCGGGGTGCAACGCATAACGTTGCATAGTGTCTGATTGTAACAGTCGGGTGTCACAGACCGTGTCTGGCACCCAACCAAAGGCGAAATTACTTAGGACGCTTCGCACCGTATTTGGAGCGACGCTGCTTACGATCTTTAACGCCTTGTGTATCGAGAACACCGCGAACGATGTGGTAACGAACACCTGGAAGGTCTTTTACACGGCCGCCACGGATCAGAACCACAGAGTGCTCCTGAAGGTTGTGGGATTCACCACCGATGTAGGAGATAACTTCGAAACCGTTGGTCAGGCGAACCTTCGCAACTTTACGCATAGCGGAGTTCGGTTTCTTTGGTGTCGTTGTATATACACGCGTACAAACGCCACGCTTCTGCGGACACTGCTGCAGGTGCATGGATTTAGATACTTTGCGTTTCGGCTGGCGCGGTTTGCGGATCAGCTGCTGAATTGTTGGCATTCCGGTTTTATCCCCGTGTTGCTGTCGTATCTGCAAGGGCAAGACCCCTGCGGTGAATAGTATGCTGCGTACGTCCACGCGGCGTGGCTGGTGCATATGGTCCAAAGCAATATGGCCGCAACGCTTCCGTACCGAGGTAAGCGAGGCGGCTATGCTACAGAGGATCGGGCCAATGAAGGCGGCCTGGATCGTGACCACATGCGGTATGAAATATGCGTCAGGGGCGACCCCCATCGGCGAGATAGGTGGCCTATACGGGGAGTCGCGCACCCTGTCAACCATGCACCCCGGATCAGGTCCAGTGGTGCCCCTTGCCAATCCTCACGCTAGGTCGCAATAATTCGTCTTAAAACGTATGAGGACAGAAATGACGCTGCAAGTGATCGGTCTATGCCGGTTTTCCTATCCAGCCATAGGCGGGTTTCAGGTAGACCATGAGACGATAGAGGAGCGGATTGCGTATCTCTATGATGATAGGCGTTTGGAAGAGCGGTTTCAACTGTTCGAGGCTGTTGTTGTGCCTTCGCTACGGGCCCAAACCGATCCTGATTTTGAGCTGATCATCGTGATCGGGGATCAGTTGCCTGCACATCACCGCGCGCGTCTGGAGGCGCTGATCACCGATCTTCCCCAAGCCCGCATTCACGCAGAGCCCCCCCGCCCCCAGCGCGAAGTCATGAAGGAAATCCTGAACGCGGCCCGTCGGGACTTTGAGGCGCCCTGTTTACAATTCCGCTGCGACGACGACGACGCCATTGCAGTGGATTTCGTCGCCCGCCTGCGCAAGGCCGCATCGGACTGCAGCGCCCTGACCGCCCAGCACAAAGCCGTCGCATTTGATTGGAACAAAGGGTTCATTGCGGAGTACAGCAAAGATGGCATTGCGGCCATTGAGGTCTTTCGCCCCTTTGACGTAGCTGCATTGGGCATTTGGGTGAAGGGGAACTGCCACCTGACGATCATGAATTTTGCCCACAATAAGATAAACCGCTTCATGCCTGCAGTCAGCTTCAACGAACCGCGCATGTTCGTGCGGGGGCATAACGCGTCAAACGACAGTCGCCAAAAGCCAGTCAAAGGAGTGGCGGTTGCCGCCCTCGATGCCGCCCAAGCGAACGAATTCCGAGACCGCTTTGCCATCCAGCTGGATCAGGTCCAACGCATATTTGGAGACGAATGAAATGCGCACGGTCGGGGTTTGCCGTTTTTCTTATGTTGGTTTGGGTGGCTTTAAGGTGGATCATGGCGACCGCGCGGCTTTGGCTGAGTTCCTGTTTTCACCTAAGCGAATGGAGGAACGCTTCCGCCTATTCGAAACGATCACGCTGCCAAGTGTCGCCGCACAGACGGATCCAGATTTTACCTTTCTGATCGTCACGGGAAAACACTTTCCGGTGGATTACCTGAACAGGTTAAAAACGATAACTGCGGCCATACCGCAATGCCAGATCGTACTATACCCGCCACGCAAGCACCGTATGATCATGGCCAAAGCCGTGAATGACTGGCGCGGCCTCCCCGATGAGCCTTGTCTGCAATTCAGGTTGGATGACGACGATGCAATGGCCGTAACTTTTATCGAGAAATTCAAACAAACCGCCCGTGACTTGTCGACGATCACCGCAAGGCATGATGCGGTCGCCGTGGATTTCAATCAAGGGTATGTTTTCACTGCCGGCGCGCAGGGCGTCAAACTATGGCCCTATCACTACCCCTACTCCGCCATTGCGCTGGGAATGATCGTCGCGGCTGGCAGCACAGACACGATCATGAGCCACGGCCATCAGAACCTTTGGAAATCCATGCCAACCATGACCTTTACCGGCGAAGACATGATGATGCGCGGACACAATGGTTTTAACGACAGCCGCCTCAAGGGCAAAAAGAACGTTTTTGATTACCAGCCTATGGATGACACCAAGTCTGCACATATTCTTAGGACTTTTGGCGTGGACAATGACCATGTCTGGGCTGTGTTTTCACGCCCCTGACAATGCCCGTCCGCGGTAAAGGGTAAAGAGCCCTGTCCCCACCACAATCGCAGCCCCCAGCAAAGTCATCGCAGTGGGGGTTTCGTCAAACAATACCATGCCGATGATCATCGCGCCAATAAGCCCAGTATAGCGAAAGGGCGCGGTAAATGCGACATCGCCGACCCTCATCACCTGAATGCTGAAGAAATACCCGCCGACGACAAAAAATGCCGAACAGCCAATATATGCCGCTTCAGATCCTGTGACCGTGGTCCATTCTTGCGTCAAGGATGCCAACCCTGCTGCGATCGTCACGCTTACCGTCGTGCCCAGTGTTACCGCAATTCCTGACACCTCTTTTGACAATCGCCTTGTTATCAAATCACGTGCGCTCACACAGGCGACAGCCACCACCGCATAAAGCGACCAGATGTTGAAGCCGTCAGATCCGGGCTGGATGATCAACATGACACCGAACAAACCCAACCCAATTGCAAACATCCGCCGCCAGCCCACAGCCTCTTTCAGGAACAGCGCCGCGCCGAGCGTGACTGTCAGCGGAACAACCTGCATAACCGCGGTCAAGTTCCCGATGGGCATTTTGAAAAGCGCCGTGAGAAAGAAATAGGCTGTGATTACCTCAAGTCCTCCCCGCAAGAGGATCACCTGTGCATCGCTACGGTTGATCCTATGCTGCCACGCGCCAACATAGCCTGCCACCGTCAACACCAATATCGTCGCCAGCAAACCGCGGAGGAAAATCAGCTGGAACAAGGGAACCGCGCCCCCTGTCAGCTTGACGAAAGTGTCGTTAACAACAAATGCCCCCATAGAAGCCATCATAAAAAACGCGCCTTTGGTATTGGCAGACATGGGACTTCCTTTCCGTCAGTGACCTCTCTCCTACCGAACCCTTGCAAGAAAACCAGCCCCCGAACGGATGCCAATATGAGGGCACGGGCATCTTCCCTGAGCGAAGGTAAAGAAAAACCCCCGCAACCAAGGGCTGCGGGGGTCTTAATTTTCAAATTTGGCGCGCGGTATTAATCGCGGCTTTCTTCTTCGAAGCTTGGCGGCGTATCAAACACATCCCCACCAACGATGTCATCCGCTGCGGCCACTGGCGCGGCAAGGCGTGCTGCCTCTTCCGCTTCAATGCGACGTGCTTCGATAACAACGTTGTCACGGTCAGAGGCCACACGTCGCATCTGTTGGGTTGCCCCACCCGTACCCGCTGGGATCAAACGACCCACGATGACGTTCTCTTTCAAGCCAACCAGTTTGTCGCGCTTACCTTGGACGGATGCCTCGGTCAGGACGCGTGTGGTTTCTTGGAAGGATGCCGCCGAGATGAAGCTGCGGGTTTGCAGCGACGCCTTGGTGATACCCAACAAGATCGGCTCGCCTTTGGCGACACGGCCGCCTTTGGAGATCGCTTTTTCGTTGGCTGTGTCGAACTCAAGCTTGTCTACATGTTCGCCTTTCAGCAACGTGGTATCGCCAGATTCCTGGACTTCCCACTTTTGCAGCATCTGACGCACGATGACTTCGATGTGTTTGTCGTTAATTTTCACACCCTGCAGACGGTAAACGTCCTGCACTTCGTCAATCATGTAATCAGCAAGCGCTTCAACACCCATAATAGCAAGAATGTCATGCGGCGCTGGGTTGCCGTCCATGATGTAGTCACCCTTTTGAACGAAGTCGCCTTCGGCCACTGGGATGTGCTTGCCCTTCGGGACCATGTATTCGACCTTGTGATCCGGATCTTCGGAGCTTTCGATCGCGATGCGACGCTTGTTTTTGTAGTCCTTGCCGTAGCGCACATAGCCGTCGATTTCCGCGATGATCGCGTGATCTTTCGGGCGACGTGCTTCAAACAGTTCGGCCACACGTGGCAGACCACCAGTAATATCCTTGGTTTTGGCGCCTTCACGCGGGATACGCGCAAGAACGTCACCAGCAGCAACTTCTGAACCGTCTTCAACGGACATAATTGCATCAACGGACATTGGATAAGTGATCGGGTTGCCAGCCGCGTTGCGCACAGGCTCACCATCAGCACCCACAAGGATGATTTCCGGCTTCAGCTCGTTGCCCTTCGCAGCAGAGCGCCAGTCGATGACGATCTTCTGTGTCATGCCTGTCGCTTCGTCAGTCTCGTCTTTGACAGAAATGCCCGAGATAAGATCGACGTGTTTTGCTGTTGCACTTGCTTCCGCGATGATCGGCAGCGTGTAGGGGTCCCATTCGTACAGTTTGTCGCCGCGCGCCACTTCTTGGCCCTCTTTGACAAACAGTTTGGTACCGTAGCCAATCTTGTGGCTCGCACGCTCGTCACCGTTTTCGTCGATGATCAGCATCTTCATGTTGCGGCCCATGACCATGGTCTCATCCGCCGAGTTTTGCAGAGTGTTCGCATTCTCGAACTGGATTTTACCTTCTTGGCCCGCTTCTTGGAAGGACTGCTGGCCACCCTGCGCAACACCACCAATGTGGAATGTACGCATGGTCAGCTGTGTACCAGGTTCACCAATGGACTGTGCCGCGATGATGCCAACGGCCTCACCTTGGTTCACAAGCGTACCGCGCGCAAGGTCACGGCCGTAGCACATGGCGCAAACGCCTTCTTCGGCCTCACAAGTCAGAGGGGAACGGATGCGTGCAGAGGCAACGCCGGCTTCGTCAATCAGATCGGCCATACGTTCGTCGACAATTGTACCGGCTGCGGCCAGAACCTCATCCGTGCCAGGACGCATGATGTCTTCTGCCACAACACGGCCCAACAGGCGCTCGGCCAAGCTGGAGACAACTTCGCCATCATTGACCGCAGCAGTTGCTGTGATCGCGACGTCTGTACCACAATCGTGCATACGAACGATGCAATCCTGTGCCACATCCACCAGACGACGTGTCAGGTAACCCGAGTTCGCAGTTTTCAGAGCAGTATCCGATAGACCCTTACGGGCGCCGTGCGTTGAGTTGAAGTACTCGAGAACGGTCAGACCTTCTTTAAAGTTCGAAATGATCGGTGTTTCGATGATGTCACCGTTCGGTTTCGCCATCAGACCGCGCATACCGCCCAGCTGTTTCATCTGTGTAACAGAACCACGCGCACCGGAGTGGGCCATCATGTAAACCGAGTTTGGTTCGTTCTCAGAGCCGTTGTCAGCGTATGTGGTGTCAGAAATCGACCCCATCATCGCGTCGGTGACTTTGTCGTTACACTTTGACCAAGCATCAACAACTTTGTTGTACTTTTCACCCTGAGTGATCAGGCCGTCCATGTACTGCTGTTCAAAGTCTTTGACCTGCTCGCGTGTTTCTTCAACCAGTGGCCATTTTGTGTCTGGGATCAACATGTCGTCTTTACCAAACGAAATGCCCGCTTTGAAAGCTTGGCGGAAGCCCATGGTCATGATCTGGTCACAGAAGATCACAGATTCTTTCTGACCACAGTAGCGGTAGACCGTATCGATGACCTGCTGCACTTCTTTCTTACGCAGCAAACGGTTGACCAAGTCAAACGGTGCTTTTGCGTTCAAAGGCAGCAAGGCACCCAACAAAACACGACCCGGCGTTGTGTCAAAGCGCACCAGCACTTCGTTGCCTTCATTGTCGATCTGTTTGATCCGCGCTTTGATTTTTGCGTGCAGGTGTACTTCACCGGAATCCAATGCGTGTTGCACTTCGTTCACGTTGCCGAACACTTTTCCTTCGCCAACCATGCCGTCACGCCCAAGCGTCACGTAATAGAGGCCCAAGATCATATCCTGAGACGGAACAATGATCGGTGCGCCGTTTGCAGGCGACAGAACGTTGTTCGTGGACATCATCAAAACGCGCGCTTCCAGCTGAGCTTCCAGCGAGAGCGGTACGTGAACAGCCATTTGGTCGCCGTCAAAGTCAGCGTTAAAGGCCGAACAAACCAGCGGGTGCAGCTGAATGGCTTTACCTTCGATCAGAACGGGCTCGAACGCCTGAATACCAAGACGGTGCAATGTAGGCGCACGGTTCAGCATAACAGGGTGTTCGCGGATGACCTCGTCGAGGATATCCCACACTTCGGGACGTTCTTTCTCAACCAGCTTCTTGGCTTGTTTCACGGTCGAAGACAGACCTTTGGCCTCAAGACGCGAATAGATGAACGGTTTGAACAGCTCTAGCGCCATCTTCTTGGGCAAACCACACTGGTGCAGCTTTAGCTCAGGGCCGGTCACAATAACCGAACGGCCAGAGAAGTCGACGCGCTTACCCAAAAGGTTCTGACGGAAGCGACCTTGCTTACCTTTCAGCATGTCAGACAGCGATTTCAACGGACGCTTGTTGGCGCCAGTAATCACGCGGCCGCGACGGCCGTTGTCGAACAGAGCATCGACAGATTCTTGCAACATCCGCTTTTCGTTACGCACAATGATATCGGGCGCGCGCAGCTCAATCAGACGCTTCAGACGGTTGTTCCGGTTGATCACGCGGCGATACAGATCGTTCAGATCGGAAGTCGCGAAACGGCCACCATCCAGCGGCACCAGCGGGCGCAGCTCTGGCGGGATCACGGGGATCACAGTCATGATCATCCACTCAGGACGGTTGCCGGATTCAAGGAAGCTCTCAACAACCTTAAGGCGTTTGATGATTTTCTTCGGCTTCAGCTCGCCAGTGGCTTCTTTCAGCTCTTCGCGCAACTGGTCAGCCTCGGCTTCCAGATCAATCGCGGACAGCATTTCACGGATCGCTTCAGCACCGATGTTGGCGGTGAACGCGTCCATGCCATAGGCGTCTTGCGCGTCCATATACTCTTCTTCGGTCAACATTTGACCGTAGGTGAGGTCCGTCAGGCCCGGCTCAATGACAACGTAGTTTTCAAAGTAGAGAACACGTTCAAGATCACGCAGTGTCATATCCAGCATCAGGCCGATGCGGGAAGGCAGCGATTTCAAGAACCAGATGTGCGCAACTGGCGATGCCAGTTCGATATGGCCCATACGTTCACGACGTACTTTTTGAAGCGTAACTTCAACACCACATTTTTCGCAGACAACGCCGCGATATTTCATGCGCTTATATTTACCACACAGGCATTCGTAGTCTTTGATTGGCCCAAAGATACGTGCACAGAACAGGCCGTCACGCTCTGGCTTGAACGTACGGTAGTTGATGGTTTCTGGTTTCTTGATCTCACCGAAGGACCACGACAAGATGCGCTCTGGCGAAGCCAAAGATACCTTGATTTCGTCGAACGTCTTCATCGGCGCAACAGGGTTGAATGGGTTGTTTGTTAGTTCCTGGTTCATTTTGATACCTCAAATTTGGTGCGGATGGTGGGGGTGCCGTGGGTTTCACCCACCCTACGTTGGGTGGGCGAAACACCGGCGGCGTGGATGATTACTCATCCTCCTCCGCATCCAGGAGTTCCATGTTCAGGCCGAGGCCGCGGACTTCTTTGACAAGAACGTTGAACGATTCTGGAATACCAGCTTCGAAGTTGTCCTCGCCCTTCACGATGCTTTCGTACACTTTGGTACGGCCAGCAACGTCATCCGATTTCACGGTCAGCATTTCCTGCAGGGTGTATGCAGCGCCATAAGCTTCAAGCGCCCAGACCTCCATCTCACCAAAGCGCTGGCCACCGAACTGTGCTTTACCGCCCAATGGCTGCTGGGTAACCAGCGAGTATGGTCCGGTAGAACGCGCGTGGATTTTGTCATCCACAAGGTGGTGCAGTTTCAGCAGGTATTTCACCCCAACAGTCACCTTACGGCTGAACTGTTCGCCTGTGCGACCATCAAAGAGAACCGACTGACCAGACGTGTCAAAGCCTGCACGTGCAAGGCTGTCATTCACGTCTGCTTCTTTCGCGCCATCAAAGACAGGCGTTGCGATTGGCACACCGCGGCGCACATTGGCCGCTGTTTCCAACAGCTCGTCCTCATCCATGTCCGAGATACCCTCGTCATAGACATTGTCGCCGTAGGCCAGCTTCATCGCTTCACGCACAGGGGTCATATCGCCAGAGCGCTTATATTCCTGCAAAGCTTCGTCAACGTTCAGACCCAGACCGCGTGCGGCCCAGCCCATGTGCGTTTCCAAGATTTGCCCAACGTTCATACGCGATGGAACACCCAGTGGGTTCAGACAGAAATCAACCGGCGTACCATCTGCGAGGAACGGCATGTCCTCCATTGGAACCACTTTGGAGATAACACCTTTGTTCCCGTGACGACCGGCCATTTTATCACCCGGCTGCAGCTTGCGCTTCACCGCGACGAATACTTTGACCATCTTCATCACACCTGGGGGCAAGTCATCGCCGCGGCGTACTTTCTCGACTTTGTCCTCAAAGCGGGCGTCTAGCGCACGCTTCTGGATTTCATATTGCTCGTTCAGGGCCTCAACGATTTTCGCATCGTCTTCATCCTCAAGAGCAATCTGCCACCACTGACCACGTGTCAGGACTTCGTCCAGCACTTCTTCGGTGATCTGTGCGTTTGGCTTGACACCGCGTGGACCTTTGACAGCCACTTTACCAAGGATCATGTCGCGCAGACGCGCAAAGATGTTGCGATCAAGGATCGCCAGCTCATCGTCACGATCACGCGCAAGACGTTCGACTTCTTCACGCTCGATCTGCAGCGCACGTTCGTCTTTTTCCACACCGTGGCGGTT
>JBDVSG010000008.1:0-5075 GCA_039967155.1 Sulfitobacter sp.
TACCAGCGGACGCGAGTATGCAGTGCCATGAGGTGCTCGCACAGATTGTGGATCACGTCGTTCGCGATATCAGGCAGATTGGACCTGTCACGCTTTAGTGCCGCTCCAAGTGCTCGTTTAAGCCACTTTCTTCTCGAAAGCGACGGGGCTTTTCCCGCCCAATGCTGAATGGCGGCGTCGTGGATTGTAGAACCCGTTGATGTATTCGAAGACCGCCATCTCAGCCTGTCTGCGGGTGTTCCAAGTGTCTCGCCAGATCGGCTCTGCCTTGATGGTCTTGAAGAACCTTTCAACGGCGGCGTTGTCATAGCAATTTCCCTTGCCACTCATGGATGTCCTGAACCCATGCTGGCGCAGGATCTTCTGATAATCGTGTGAACAATACTGGCTGCCACGATCAGTATGATGGATGCAGCCCTTGGGTGGCGTCCGGAAAGCGATGGCCATCTTTAATGCTCGGATTGCCAAGTCTCGTTTCATACGATTGCTCACGGCCCAGCCGATCACGCGCCGAGAATGCAAATCCAAGATCACAGCCAGATAAAGCCAACCTTCACGGGTCCAGATGTAGGTTATGTCACCCGCCCACTTCTGGTTTGACTGACCCGCTGAGAAGTTACGATCCAGCAAGTTCGGGGAGATGTTGAACTTGTGATTACTGCCCGTAGTGGCCTTGTGTTTGCGGGTCCTGACAACGGATATACTGTTCTGACGCATCAATCGTCCCACACGCCGATGCCCGACATTCAGACCGATCTCCTTCAACTCTTCGGTCATTCTTGGTCTGCCATAGCTCCCCAGACTGAGACGCGACTGCTCCTTGATGTGGGCCAATGTCACCAGATCAAGGAGCTGCCTGCGACTGGCAGGGCGGCTACGGAATGCACGTAAACCACGCGCACTCACGTCCATAACCTTACACAAGCGTTCTGTTGGAAATTGATTTCGGTGTTCTTCAATGAACTTAAACCTCACGGCTTTTGGCTCGCGAAGAACACCGTGGCCTTTTTTAAGATTTCCCTTTCCTCCTTGAGAATGCGGTTCTCACGTCGAAGCCGATCATTCTCTTGAGCGAGGCTCATATCCTCTTTTGACACCTCATCCGTGTCTCGATGCGCTGTGATCCATTTATTCAGCGTCGACATCCCAACACCCAGATCGTCAGCGACCTGCTTGCGCCCCTCTCATGCATTTTCAATGCATTGACGGGCAATGGTAAGCCCGCTGGTCAATGCGATACGCACCGCATCCTGGCGGAATTCGTCTGTCCGTTTTAGTCCCATAGTCAGTCTCCTTTGGTGCAGTAAATGCTATCAAAGAAGCGGCATCAAACCGCGACAGGTCCAAGATGCTTTCCTCACCCCGCCGATCATCCAAGACGATCCTGATCTTCTCTTCGGCGAGTTATGCTTGCGGGTCGCCCGCTTGATACCATTGACGATATTCTCGCCAGGGGTTTTGCGTGTTCCAGTTGTCTTTCTCATTTTCCACTCCTCAGTGGTTACGATGAGCCAAGAACACTCTACTATCACATCACCCTATTTGAACCCACAAGCGCGGACGGCAGACATATTGGGAACCGCAAGCAAAATGCTTGAGGAATGCCAGGACGTTTACAACTGGCGAAGACCACATTCAGCCTTGGGTAACCTGACATCGATGGAATTTTTTGCACAGCAAGATGATGGACAAGAGGGCTGCCTAAGGCCAAAGATTTACACCCAAAGTCTCTGCGAAGCTGGGGGCAACTTGGGGCTCAGGTCTGCGCCAATACCATTGGATGGCGCATGCTGATCAATAAGCCATTTCCTCAAAGCCTAACGGATTTTCGTTAGCGAGAGTATATAGGACAGCTGCACACATGCAAAAGGCCGCCCGGCAAAGGCGGCCTTTCAATCCTTTTGTCGTCCCTTTTAGTGTTTGAACTTCTGGATTTCACCCGATTTGAGGCGGCGGCTGTAAGACTCCAACTCTTTACGCACAACCTTCATCAGGAAGTACAGGCTGAAGATATTCACAACGGCCATAGCAAAGATCGCGGCATCAGAGAAATCGATGACTGGGCCAAGGCTGGCGGCGGCACCGATAACGATGAAGATACAGAAGATGACTTTGAACGCGAGTTCTGTCGTTTTACCTTCGCCGAACAGGTAGGTCCACGCCTTCAGGCCATAGTAAGACCATGAGATCATTGTGGAGAATGCAAACAGGATCACGGCAATTGCCAGAACGAATGGGAACCAGCTGATAGCAGACCCAAATGCCGCAGCTGTCAGAGCCACACCAGAGTTACCATCGACAGTCGCGATTGCACTGCCAGCTTCGTTCATCACATAGTTGCCTGTGTCCACATCGATGATCAACTGCTGGGAAATAACGATAACCAAAGCGGTCATTGTGCAGATCACAACTGTATCGATCAGCGGCTCAAGCAAGGATACAAAACCCTCAGTAATTGGTTCTTTGGTTTTCACCGCAGAGTGTGCAATCGCAGCAGAACCAACACCAGCTTCGTTCGAGAACGCAGCCCGTTTGAAACCTTGGATCAAGGCACCAACGACCCCGCCCGCAATGCCAAGACTGGAAAAGGCACCCGCGAAAATTTGGCCAAAGGCCCAACCGATCATATCGTAGTTCACGATCAGAACAACCAAAGCTGCACCAACGTACAAGACCCCCATGAACGGAACGATTTTCTCGGTAACCTTAGCGATGGACTTAACACCACCCACGATAACTGCAAAAACCACGGCTGCGAAAATGAAGCCTGTGATGTAGCCAGGGTAATCGCCTGTGATGCCTGTGATCGCGACGTGTGCTTGGTTGGCTTGGAACATGTTACCGCCGCCAAAGGCACCAAGAATACAGAAAACCGAGAACAACACAGCCAAGATCTTCCCACCAGGAAGGCCAAGTTCATCGAAACCCTTAGAGATGTAATACATCGGGCCACCTGAAACGGTGCCATCAGGGTATTCGTTGCGGTACTTAACACCCAAAGTACATTCGGTGAATTTGGACGCCATCCCGAGAAGACCCGCGAGGATCATCCAGAACGTCGCACCTGGGCCGCCGATGCCAACGGCAACAGCAACACCGGCAATGTTACCAAGACCAACAGTGCCCGAAAGCGCCGTTGCAAGTGCCTGAAAATGGCTAACTTCACCAGCATCATTCGGGTCGGAATAATCGCCTTTGACCAACCCGATCGCATGCCCAAAGAAACGGAATTGAACAGCCGCGAAATAGATCGTGAACACGGATGCACCGATAACCAGCCACATGACGATCCAAGGAAAGTTCGTACCTGGGATCGACATAAAGATGAAATTCACAAACCAACCGGTTGCGGCAGAAAATCCTGCATTAACCTTTTCATCCAGTGTCATAGCTGCGTCTTGGGCAACCGCGGGGACTGTAAACGCGAAGAACGCGCTCAGAGCGAAGAATAGTCTATAAATTGTATTCATGATTTTGTTCCTTATGCAACGACCGTGACAGGAACGCGTGCGTTCATCACGAGGTTTGCCGTCGAGCTGCCAAAAATGCGCTTTGAGAAACCACCTGCACTTGAACGCGCAACAATGATCTGGCTTGCACCTTCTGAGTGGGCGATGTTGTCGATCGTATCAGCGACATCCCCGTGCTGAACAACCGCACTTGCCTTCAGGCCAGCATCTGCCAACGTCGCAACTGCAGGGTTCAGGACCCGCTCCATCGCAATTGAAATTTCTTCCTCGCGTCTCTTATGCCGCTGCGCATTTTCTTCCGCTGTTTGGAAAGAGAACGGCGACCATTCAATCACGTACACTACGATCAATTCGCAACTGTCCATTTTGGTGGCCAAATTGATCGCAAACTCAAGAGCCTTCTCCCCGGAGCTTTGTCCATCCAGTCCGATAACTAATTTCATGGATTTGTCCCTTTTTAGTGGTTTCTTATTAAGAAACTCAAGAAAGCGCGACTAAAACACCACCCAATCCGAGTTAATCGCTCAACGCTAAGCCGTAAGGATGCGTGGGTCCAGACCTATCTTTCGCCAAAATGTAGGACGGTCGGCATTCCTCATGTTGAAGAACCTGACATTGTGTCTACCCCGTTCAAGGTCAGTTAAGCTCGCAAAGCAAGCATAACCCGGCTCATCGACTTCGCCGTCGCGGGAATGCCCCAAGCGGGCTGGGGAAGCATCGGCAATCAATCGCTGGACGACAGCTTACGGCTTTCCCTGTTCTGGTTAGCATGCCTGCTTCTGGGAGGCTGCATCGCGGGTTGCAATTACCGCTCAAAATCCGGAAAGGGATGTTCGTGTCAATCAAATCATGCCCGTTTGGCCGGTACGCAACGATGTTGCAAAGTTCCGGAAGGAGCCCACTTCACCAAATGCCGCCCCGCAGCATTCAGCAGGTGCGGAAAATCCAGCCGGTAGTCAACGGCCCAAACCGGACCTTCGTCTGCCCTCGGTTAAACACTTGCCCTACTTCCGAATAGGCAGCATTTGGGTCAATTTAGTCATTCGACTCTTTAATTCCTTCTCAATGATATTTGCTTCGTAAGGTTTCATTTTCTTCCACCTCACGCATTCCTCCCGTGTTCGGCCGCAGCCAAGACACCAGCCACTAGGCCCAGTAAATTCACAAACATCGATGCAGGGACTTTTACGTTTTTTCATAGTTGTGAAATTACCGTTAGTGCGCGGAAGGTCAATATGTGCATTTCCAGTGGTTGCTTCAAAAAGTGGCGGCCTATTGCTTACGCTCGGCAGGGTGTCGCAATGCTACGGCTGCTGCCCGCATAGCGGACGTTGACTTAGGTCAGTAACAACTTAGCGTACCAAAGTCTGCAATGCGGGGCGGTTTCAACGGGTGAGCGCAACACTTTAATCTTTTTGGAAAGATGGAGTGTGAGAGATGAAGTATCGTACGCGGACGTTTTATACGAACAAGCAGAAATCTGAGATGTGGGATCGGTGGCAGCGCTGAGAGTCTATGAGCTCGATTGGACGGCACTTCAATCGTGCATCATCTTCGATCTTCCCGCATTTGGCGCAGTTCGGCGGGATCCGACCACCTGCCCGT
>JBDVSG010000009.1:0-6312 GCA_039967155.1 Sulfitobacter sp.
CAGGCTTTTGCCGATGCGACGGACCGCTTTATGACGGTTATCGGCTGCGATGCTGAGTATATTTCAAGCGGGGGCAGCTATTTCACCGCGGAGACCCATATCCGCCACGTGGACGAAGTGCATGCAGGCGCCAAGATTACCATTCGCACCCGTGTGGTGATGGGGGCAGGCAAGAAGATGCACCTGTGGCATGAAATGTATGAGGGCGAGCGTCTGTTGGCCACGGGCGAGCATTTCTTGCTGCATGTCAGCCTAGAGACCCGCAAGCCAACGCCCCCCGCCGCCCACATCGAGGAAGCATTGGTGCGGTTTGCCCAAGGCCATGCTGATTTGCCTGTGCCGGAAGGGTTGGGTCGCGCCATAGGCGCGCCAAGATAAAGTTAACCGCCATAGGCCCGCCAAGGCAAAGTTACAGTGCCCTAGGTGCGCCGAAAAAGGCGATAGCCGAAAAATAAACGCGATTGCACGTCCGCACTGGTGCGGGCGTGTGCGATGGTGCAGTAAGCGGTATGAATATGCCTGAACTCTGGATTATCGTCACCTTATTAGCGGCCACGTTTCAGACGGTCCGCTTTATGCTGCAGAAAATACTCGCCTCTAGCACGTTGAGTGCCGCAGGGGCCACGTTTTCGCGGTTCGTCTATTCCGCGCCTTTCATTGCCCTATTGCTGCTGGCCTATGTGAAGGCCACGGATGCGCAGTTGCCTGAGCTGGGTGCGCGGTTCTGGGGATTTGGGCTGTTGGGCGCCGTGTCGCAGATCCTTGCGACGGTCTGCGTTGTCGCCTTGTTCAAAGAGCGCAATTTTGCTGTTGGGATTACCTTTAAGAAAACCGAAGTGATCCAAACCGCCTTGGTGGGTTTGTTGCTGTTGGGGGAATGGGTCAGCGCGGGTGGTTTTGTGGCGATTGCGCTGGGACTGCTTGGGGTTTTGTTGCTGTCAGGGGGCAATGCTGGCGGCGGGTTTCGATTGGCGGATTTGAGCAACCGCGCGACCAAGCTTGGGCTTGGGTCGGGGGTGTTGTTTGCCTTTTCGGCGGTGAGTTACCGCGGCGCCACACAAACGCTGAGCGCGGATGACCCGTTTTTGCGCGCAGGTGTGACCCTGTTGGCGGTGGTGGTAATGCAGACGCTGATCATGGCCTTTTGGCTGCATCTGCGCGAGCGCGGCGAAATCGCCCGTGTTTGGCAGGCGCGCCGTGTGGCACTGTGGATCGGGTTGACGTCCATGGGCGGGTCTTTGTGCTGGTTCATTGCCTTTGCGTTGCAAAATGCGGCCTATGTCAAAGCCTTGGGTCAGGTTGAACTGATCCTGAGTATTCTTGCCTCGACGTTGTTCTTCCGCGAAAAGATCACGCTGCGCGAGGCAGCGGGCATTGCGGTTTTGGTGATGTCAATCTTGGTTTTGATCCTAACGATCTAATCCTCGTCGGGGTGGGGTATTCTGTGGCCGCGCAGGCGCAGAAAAAGGCTCTCTTCGTCGCTATTCTTGAAATACGGGACCGATGCGGGGGCTTCGCGGAGGGGCGCGCGGGCTTCGATCTCGGCTAGGACGACCTCTGTAATGAAGGGCATGTCGAATTGGCGCGCTTGGCTGAGCGGCACCCACTGCAGGTGGGAAAGTTCGTCACAGGCGGCAGCAAAGTCATCGGGATCGCTGGCGATGGCCTCAACATCCACTAGAAAGAACCGCGCGTCAAAGCGGCGCGGTCGGCCCGGCGGTGTCAGGGCGCGAAACACAAATTGCAGGGCGCTTGCATCGGGCAGGTGGCCTGTCTGGGCAAAGCTGCGCCAATCGGGCGGAGGCGTATCGGGCCAGTCGCCTTTGGTGCCAAGGATCAGGCCTGTTTCTTCCCAAAGCTCGCGAATGGCGGCGACGGGAATGGCGTGGGATAGCTCGGCGTTGATGTTATCGCTGATGCGTTCCGCACAGGGGCTGGGCAAGCCACAAGCGAGCGGCACAAGCGCATCATCAGCGTCAACCGCGCCACCGGGAAAGACGAATTTATTGGGCATGAAGGCGGCATTTGCGCCGCGCTGGCCCATCAGGATGGAAGGCGTGGTCATTCTGTCGCGGATCACGATCACTGTCGCCGCATTCCGGATGGCTGTTTTATCGATAGTCATCGGCCCTCGCATATTTCAGGGCCAATAAACGGGGCGGTTAGGATTTCCGCTCAAACCCGCCCATTCCCTTGGCCCATTGGAAGCCAATGATGGCCCCTTTTAATCTGGGCAGAAGGTAGAGAGACAAACCAATGCTGCCAACCGAAAAGATCGAAAACAGTACGATCGGTTCTGGACGGAAGGTGACAAAGACAAAATGCAACATAAAGCCCATCAAATGCCCCACCACCAAAATCGTCAGATACGCAGGCCCGTCATCCGCACGGTGATGGAACAGTTCTTCCTCACAGACGGTGCAGTGATCGTTTACCTTCAGATAGCTATGCAGCAGCGGGCCTGTGCCACAGTTGGGGCATTTCCCGCGCCAGCCGCGCAGCATGGCGGGCATGCGGGGGTGTTCTGAGGCATCGGTGGCCTGTGGGGCGGTATCGGTCTGAGGCTGTTGGGCGGCTTGTGTCATGATTGATCCTGTTCAAGCGGTCGCATGCTTTGTGCACTGGCGGGGGCGTAAAGGGAAGGTGGCGATTTGTCTCAAGCTTGAAACCACGGAAATGAAATTTTTTCATTTTTTGCGACGGAACGGGGCTGGGGGCGCGTAAGACATCCAACTGCTCGGGAAATAGACCGAAGCAGAGTGAAAAAATGGAGAACGTTATGTTTAAAGAGACTTTCACAGTATTTGCTATTGTTGCGGGTTTGGTTGCGACGGCTGCACAGGCTGACAATGAGGGTGGCAAAGACCGCGGCCCCAAGATGGAAAAGCACTTCACAATGATGGATGCGAATGGCGACGGTGAAGTGTCCCTTGAAGAGCTTCAGGCGCAGGCCGCCGCGCGTTTTGCGAAAACAGATGCAAATGGCGACGGTGCGTTGACAGCAGAAGAAATGGCTGCTGCGGCGAATGGCAAGCACAAGGAAAAGCTGTTGAAGCGTTTTGACACAAACGGTGACGGCGCCTTGAGCGCAGAAGAGCTGGAAAAAATGGGCGAAGGCAAAAAGGGCAAGCGGGCCGCAAAGCACTTTGAGAAACTGGACGCTGATGGCAACGGCAGCGTGACTATGGAAGAGATGCAAGCGCACCGCGATCCGGCAAAAATGTTCGAGAAACTGGACAAAGACAGCAGTGGCGGTTTGAGCATGGAAGAGCTTGCAAAAGCGCACAAACATGGCAAACACAAGAAGAACCACGACTAACCAGCATCTCAGCAACGATCCCCCGCCGCGTTGATTTCGGGGCGGGGAACTGGAAGGCCATATGTACCGGAAGGACAATGTGAAAGACACGTTGGAACATAGTGAGGCACGGGATGCTGATGCGGCGCTATTGGCGCGCTACGCCAGCGGAGACGAGGCCGCGGCACGGTTGTTGTCTGCGCGCCTGTCACCGCGCGCGTATGCGCATGCTGTGCGTGTTCTAGGGGATGCAGCCGAAGCTGAGGATGTGGCCCAAGAGGCGATGCTGCGGCTTTGGAAAAAAGCGCCGGACTGGGATGCTGGCCGTGCTCAAGCTGCGACATGGGTCTACCGTGTCGTGGCAAACCTGTGCACGGATCGGCTGCGGATGCGGCAAGTGGATACATTGGACGAAACCAATGAACCCGCAGATACCACGCTCAGTGCCGAAGGTCGGTTGCAGGCCGATGCGCGGCATGATGCTTTGCAATCCGCCTTGCTGCGCCTGCCAGACAGGCAACGCCAAGCGGTGATATTGCGACACATCGAAGGGTTGGCGAACCCCGAAATCGCAGAGATATTAGGCGTGGGGGTTGAAGCTGTCGAAAGCTTGACCGCGCGCGGGAAACGGGCGCTCACCGCGGATTTGGCCGCGCAGCGCGATGCATTGGGGTACCACGATGACACAACATGACCCATTCGATCTTGAGGCCGCATTTGATGCGGCCCGCGCGGCACCTGCACCAATGCCAGCGGCATTGTCAGCCCGCATTGTCGCTGATGCCTTGGCGCATCAGCCGCGCAAACCGCTGTGGACGCGCATGTTGGCCGCAATTGGTGGGCCAGCAGGGCTGGGCGGTCTGATGACGGCAACGGTTGCTGGGTTTTGGCTGGGGGTTGCCCCACCTGTTGATGGTGTCGATCCCTTAGCGTTGATCGGCGCGGTCGAACTGGACACAAGCGCGGAATTTACAGACCTTGTCGGGTTGGGCTGGTATAGTGATGAAGGATGATGAAATGACTGAAGGTGTGAAAAAGAAACGCTGGATGCCGGTCTTGCTTTCGGTGTCCTTGGCGCTGAACCTTGCCGTGGTCGCAGCGTTCACGGGGGCTGCTTTGCGCCACAAAGGCGGCGGAAAGATGCGCCCGCCTGTTGGGAGCTCTGGGGCGATTTACATGCAGGCTTTGCCTGAGCAGATGCGCAGAGAGATGCACCAGAAGCTGGGCAAGAGGGGTGGCCGCAAACGCGTGGATCCAGCCGCTATGATCACCGTTTTGCGCCAAAATCCTTTTGATCCTGCAGCCGCGGGTGCGGTTCTGAACACAGAGCGGAGCGCAGGGATGGCGCAGATAGAAGCAATGAGCGCATCATGGCTCGAAGGGGTTTCTGCGATGTCCGAGCAAGAGCGCCATGCATATGCCGACCGTTTGGAGGAGCTGTCCGAGAAACGCAAAATGCGCTGGAAAGAGTGGCAAGGCAAAGAACGGCATGGCAACTAGCACGGCCAACCACCTCGGCCAGAATTTGCGCCTGCGCGCGGTGTCCAGACTGAATTTACCCCGGCCAGTGCGTGCTGAGCGCCACACAAACCTGACAGCCGTCAGTGTCGGATCAAAATAGCTGCGCTGAGCTCTCTTCACAACGCAGCTGATGGGGCTGCCAGCCCAAAGTCACGGGATGCAGCACGGATCATTCGCGGTCACACGTTGCACAAAGCTGCCATTCCGGCACATTGGGGAAACACTGTTCTCCCTATTTGTTTTCCACGAATTTACGAAAACGAACGTCGATGATGTTCTTCCAACCTGAGACGTAGTTCTCCCTTATCATTGTCGCTTCAGCACCACGATCATTCCAACCCTCGTGGCGTAAAGTAACAAGAGTTTTCCGATTATCTACTGCCTGAAACGCCACCGTAACCCGAGTAGCAAGTGCTTCGTCCATTCCAGGATGCCATGAGAACGATAGCTTTTTTCCATCATTGAATTCATGAATTACTCCCCAAAGTCGGTGCTCTCCCGCGGGAGATACCTCAAAGATTCTGCCTCCCTCATGTCGCTCGATTACGACTTGCTCGGGCACGGGTTCCCCAAGATGAGGGCCAACGGAGTGGCTTTCCAGCGGCCACCAATCGGTGGCGTTTGACAGGAACGCTTCAAATACCTCCGCGCAAGGACGGTCAATAACGGCTTCAACTTTGATTGGTTCAAGTGACATGGTGCTAATCCTTTGAGTGGTTGAGCGATGCGAGCAAGTTCGTCCAATGCGCGGTCCAGTATGCGCGCAATTCTTCAAGTTTTTTGCCCTCAAGACCGTAGATATTGCTTGCTCCGACAGACGTGGCCGTAACCAATCCAACCTCTTTCAACACCTTGAGGTGCTGGGACATCACAGGCTGCGATACGTTGGCTGCATCGGTTAGCTCGCGCACAGACATCGGACGCAATGCAAGGTTGGTCAGAATGTGTTGACGTACTGGATGTGAGAAGGCGTTCAGTTGCTTATCATAAGGCATTCCTTATGATAAGAAATCAGCTATGAATGGCAATCCGCAAGAAGGTGAATTGCACTTAAAAAGATGAATTGCCTTTAAAAGCCCATCTAAGAGGCAAAATGCCGAAACCCGCCATTTTATTTGACGGTGATTTCATGTTCAAACGCAGCGAACGGCGTGTGTGGATGGCTCCAGCATAGCAAGACATTTTTGATCAGATTTGTGCATTTGTCAGAAGCAGTCATGTGTCCGGCCTGTTTGCGCGGTTTTGACCGCTGGCCCTGATGGATTCCGCAAACCAAGTTCCTATCAGCAATTTGGGCTAAAATGCCCGCGCCATTCGGCGGAGTGTCTTGGTTTTGGCGGCAGACTTATGCACCATCATCTCGCGGGTCTTGCTAACTCATTGTGCCTTTTCCTTTTAGGTTGTGTGCGGCGTGTAAGGCTCGTTGCGGGTCAAGACTGCCCAGACGATCCGAGCTGTCTTGTTGGCCATTGCGACGGTTGCTACGCGCGCTG
>JBDVSG010000010.1:0-16659 GCA_039967155.1 Sulfitobacter sp.
GGGCGTGCCAGCTGCATTTCGGCGCTTACCATCATCGCCAACAGACCACCCTGCTGCATCCAGCAATTTCGACGCGGCGCGCGCATTGCGGCGGTCCAGCAACCGCGCCGCACCCGATGTATGCGGCAGGCGGGCTTCTTGGGTCAGCATCTCTGGCGCGATGACATCGCCAAGACGTGCCAACACATCCATCTCGGCCCCAGTTGGCAAACCTTGGGCCATCAAGGGCGTATCTTGGGTAAAAGAAGCGCGTTGCTTGAACAGCCCGTATTGCAGCGATTCATTGGTCCATTCAAAATTGAACGCCAGCGCCACGGCTTCGCGCACACGTTTGTCTTGCAGCACTTCGCGGCCCAGATTGAACACGATCCCCGAAGGCGTAGGCGGCGAGCCGTCAGTAATTTCTTCTTTTACAACAAAGCCATCAGCGACTTTTGGAAAATCATAGGCCGTCGCCCATTGTTTTGAGTTCCCCTCATTGCGGTAGGTGTATTCACCCGATTTAAACGCCTCAAATGCTGAGTTTTCATCGCCAAAATACTCAACCCGAATACGGTCAAAATTTCCGCGCCCCACATTGAAAGGCAAATCCTTACCCCAATAATCGGGATTGCGCTTATAGACGATGCGGCGGTTCACATCGACTTCGTCGATCATATATGCCCCAGAACCGGGCGAGGTTTCCAAGCGGCTTTCGTCCAACCGCGCGCCGGAATCTTCGTACCATTTTTGCGACCACGCTGGCACACCGCCCACTTGCTCAATTAAACTGCGGCGCGAGATGCCTTCGGTAAAATAGAACTTGATTGTGTGATCATCGATCACTTCAACCTTGGGGATTTGGCGGCGCACATAGTCAGCATAGGACTTCAGCCCCTGCTCCAGCAGCAGGTTATGTGAAAATGCAATGTCATGGGCCGTCACGGGATCACCGGTAGAGAATCGTGCCTCAGGGCGCATATGGAAAATCACCCAGTCTTTGCCTTCAGGGTATTCGAGGCTCTCGCACAGCAAGCAGTAGTATTCGCTGTAGACATCAGCGGGCGCAGCCTCTGATCCGATGCCTTCGCCCAGCAAGCTTTCAAACATCATCGTACTCAGCGCACCACCGCGACCTTTGCGCGAATAAGGGTTCATCGAATCGAATGTTCCCAAAGTGGAAATCGCGATTTCCCCGCCTTTGGGGGCCTCTGGGTTCACATAGTCAAAATGCGGATAATCAGCTGGGTATTTCAGATCACCATAAAACGAATAACCGTGCGATTTGATAATCGTCTCGTCCCCTTCTGCCCGCGCATCGCCCCCCCAGAGAGCTGTGCACGCGGTCACCGCAAGGGCAGACCAAAATTGCGCCAAGACCGATCGGCGTGGCATTCTACGTGCAGGGGCGGATGACATCATGGGCAGGTTCCTCGAAACTTGAATATCAGCAATATATTCCTGCACCTAGGCTAATGGCCCGATGCGCCAAGATACAAGTTGCAACTATGTGATCTGGCAGAAAACTGCGCCCAAAACGAAAAAAGGCCACCCGAAGGCGACCTTTTTCGTATTTCAGGAATGATCTTTAGTGATCAATCATCAAGGCTGTCGAGATACGCAATCACGTTTGCGCGGTCTTCAGGCTTTTTCAAACCCGAAAAGCCCATTGTGGTTCCCGGCGCCCATGCGCTTGGCTTTTCCAAGAAGGCGAACAGGTTTTCTGGCGTCCAAACGGTTCCATTTGTTACCAAAGCACCTGAGTAGGCGCCAAAACCCTCGGCCGAGTCGATATCACGCCCCACAACACCATAAAGATAAGGACCCGTTGCGTTCGCGCCGTCGTCTACCTTGTGGCAAGCTGTACATTTGCGGAAGACCTTCGCGCCTTTATCAGCGGAGGCTGCTGCAAGCAGTTCTTCCAGCGGCACTTCTGCTTCGGGCTCGGCTGAACCGGCGCTTTCTACTTCGATTACATAAGAAGGCTCTCCATGCAGAGAAGCATGGTACAGCTCTTCGCCGCCCCATTTGCCCAGCAACAGCACCAGCCATGCGCCAAGCACACCAGCAGCAACTTTCGTAAGGGTCATTGTATCCATGGCTCAGTCCATCGCTTTGAATTTTTCAGTCATTTGCAGCGTTATCTATTGCTTTCCCTCCGTGCAAGCAAGGTGTAGTTACCGCGACCAATCGACCATATCTGAATGTTTTTACAAAGGATCGATGTGATGAACACAAAAACACCCCCACGCATCGCATTTCAGGGCGCTTTGGGCGCTTATAGCCACGAGGCCTGCCTGCAAGCGCGCCCAGACGGGATTCCCGTGCCCTGCACAACATTCGAAGATGTTCTGCGCACAGTCCGCGAGGGGCGCGCCGATTTGGCGATGCTGCCTGTTGAAAACACGACCTATGGCCGCGTTGCAGACATCCACCGGTTGCTGCCCCAAAGCGGTATGCACATTATCCAAGAAGCCTTCGTGCGTGTTCGCATCGCCCTTATGGCACGCCCAGGCACAACACTGGATCAGGTCAAACATGTACGTGCGCATCTTGTTCTTCTCCCTCAGGCGCGCAGCTATTTAAACGCGCAGGGAATCACCTCAGAGGCCGCCGCCGACAGTGCCGGCGCAGCAGAGGAGCTCGCCGCAGGCGGAGCGTCCAATGATGGCGTGCTTGCAAGCGCCGTTGCGGCAGATATTCACGGCCTAGATGTGCTGGTCGATGGCATTGAGGATCTGGACCACAACACCACGCGCTTTTTACTCATGGCGCCAAACGCTGACGTGACACGGCGCAGCGACAAGATGATGACAACTTTTGTCTTCGAGGTTCGCAACATTCCCGCCGCGCTCTATAAGGCGATGGGCGGCTTTGCCACCAATGGCGTCAACATGACAAAACTGGAAAGCTACATGGTCGGCGGATCCTTCACCGCCACCCAGTTTTATGCCGACATCGAAGGGCACCCCGACGATCCAGCAGTCAAACGCGCGCTTGAGGAATTGGAGTATTTCACCAACATGCTGGATATTCTAGGTGTCTACCCTGCACATCCCGGCCGCCAAGGTTCTCAATTCTAAGGCGAGCTGCGCCAAAGGCTGCGGTACCCGCAGGTCAGGCGCGGCTGTAGCGGTCTTCCAGCGATTTTGCGAACTCTGCCACGCGCAGCTTGAACTTCTTGGTCAGCGACGTTTTGGCCAGCTTTAGGGATTGGACCAATAAGCGTGCGGACAGGTTTTGCGGTTTAATTTCGCAAGACACCATGATGCGCGTGCGCTTTTTCGACAGGGCGACCAATTCGATGTTCAACATCGTCTGCAACCCTTGCGAGTCACACTCAAGCACCATTTCGTGCGGCCGTTCAAAGGCGACCATTTCGACATCAACTTGTCGCCGCTTCCCGCGCAAGTTAAACGCAGAACGCCACGCCATTCCGACGCTTGGAACCGATTTGGTATCTATGCGCTGAACCTCAGCGCCTCGGCGCATTGCGGCGCGTTCAAACATTTCAAAATCGCACAGCATTTCGAATGTCTCAGCGATTGGGGCTTCGACGTCTTCTTTTGTGGAAAATTTCATGTATGCCCCGCGGTTGGATTGCTTATGTTCTTATCCTGAACATTGTGTAGCGTGTATATTAATGTTCAGGGACTGCCGGTCAACCGCCGCACTACGTAAAGATTAACAAGAAATTCCTCGAATTCTAGCCCAGCGTGTCTGACAACCACCTTTCAATCAAGAAATGCGCAATCGCACCCTTACGCGCGGGCAAAATCTCGGGGTGGTGTCCCTGCGATATCGTCATCATATCTTCGCGGGTGATCCAACGCGCGTCCTCAATTTCAACCGGATCGATAGAGATTTCGGTGCTGGTTGCATGCCCCCAGCAGCCAAACATCAAAGAGGCTGGAAACGGCCATGGCTGGCTGGCCAAATACCCGACATCGCCAACTTTTACACCGGCTTCCTCAAAGACTTCTCGGCGCACGGCCGCCTCTAATGTCTCTCCTGGCTCCACAAAGCCCGCCAAAAGCGAATACATCCCCTGAGGCCACCCCGGAGACCGCCCCACCAGCACAGAGTTCCCGTGCGTAATCAACATGATAACAACTGGATCGGTGCGCGGGAAATGTGAGGCACCGCAAGCAGGACAGCTGCGCTGCCAACCGCCTTGCGCAATAACGGTTTCCGCCCCACAGCTGGCACAAAAGCGGTGGCCTTTATGCCAGCCAAACACAGCCTTACCCGACGCCGCCAATTCCGCATCACGTGGGGTAAGCCACGTCATAACGCGGCGCAATTCCGCAAAGGCCATCCAATCGGGTAATGCGGGATGTTGTTGTTCAGACGGGTCCAAAAATCCACCAAGACTGCTTTCGTCTAGATCCTCGGGTGTCCACGCTGACAGATCGACAGCAAACACAGGCGCACCATCTTCGCGGCCCAGCAAAATCGGCGCTTCAGCCGCATCATCCAGCGCCTTGTGGTCCAATTCCAACCGGATCAAGCCTGATGGGGCCTCTGATGAAATCAGCGGTTTGCCACGCCAGAACACGATAGCGCGGGCAGCAGGGTCTGCCGCCATCTCTGCCAATGCCTCAGGGTTCCCCCGCACGTCACCTGCGCGGTCCAAGCCAGACCCGCCAAAGGTCACCTGCTCTGCATTTTTCATGTCATTTTCCTATCTTACAGAGCACGCAAGCAAAATAACCTGGCGCTGATCGTATCTTGTATCTAGCAGAGGTTCACAGTTTCCACTATCTGATTCACATGCACAACCAATAGTAGTGACCCCAATATGTCCGCAGCGCGGCCCTGTAATCGACCAGAAGAAACCGGCACTTCGGCACGGTTAAGAGTATTGGCAACCACAGACCTGCATGGGCACCTCCTGCCCCACGACTACATTACCGATACGCCGACGCACGGGGAAGGATTGGCTGGGCTGGGCCATCTCATATCCGATGCGCGCGCGCAGGCTGAGGCAGTGGGCACTCCTGTCATATTGCTGGACAATGGGGACACCTTCCAAGGCACCCCTTTGGCCAGCTACCTAGCCGCACACCCTGTAATGCCGGAACATCCCATCATCGCAAGCCTGAACCATTTGGCCTATGATGCTATCGGGTTAGGAAACCACGATTTGGATCACGGTCTGACCTACCTTCGCGCGGTCGAAACCCACATGAATATGCCGATCTTGAATGCGAATTTGCGTGGCGTGTCCCAAAGCCCCCTAAAGCGCAGCCTGCTTTTGACCATCCCGACCCCAGCCGATTGCCCTGCCCCGCTTACGGTTGGCATCCTGTCCATCCTCCCCCCCCAAAGCGCCGCATGGCACAGCCACCATCTGGGCCCATCAGTGGTGCTGGAAGATCCCGCGCAATCCCTAAAGACCCAATCAAACGCCCTGAGGCAAGAAGGGGCGGACCTTATTATTGTGCTCGCGCATATGGGGGTCGGGAAGGCAGACGGCACAGACAGCGATCGCTTGGCGGCGCAGGCCTTGGTCCAAACGGGGGGCTTTGATCTGCTTATTTTGGGGCATACCCACCGCCGCTATCCGTCCCCCGATTATGACGGACGCAAGGGCACAGACATCGATCGCTGCACATTGGGCGGGATCCCAACTGTAATGGCCGGCCATTCAGGGTCCGATCTGGCCGTTGTGGATCTCGAACTGTCACACGATGCGGATCGCGGATGGCATGTCGCCCATCACATGGGGCATTTGCACCCCAACCAACCCGACACCCCCATCGACCTAGTCATTCGCGACATCACAAAGCCGGTGCATGCCGCTGTTCGCAAACAACTGAATACGAAAATCACAACGGCGGCGCGAGACATTCACAGCTATTTTTCGCTTGCGATGCCGGCACACACACAACGGCTTACGGCGCAGGCGCATTACGCGCTTATGCGCGACGCCCTCAAAGACACGCCAGAGT
Organism: Sulfitobacter sp.; assembly: GCA_039967155.1. Taxonomy (GTDB): domain Bacteria; phylum Pseudomonadota; class Alphaproteobacteria; order Rhodobacterales; family Rhodobacteraceae; genus Sulfitobacter. The sequence continues at coordinate 5,934 of JBDVSG010000010.1, forward strand.
CCCGACTGCCTTTGTTAGCGACAGCCGCCGCACATGGGGCCGGCGGGCGTGACGGCTTGGGTAATTATGTGCACGTCCCCAAAGGACCAATCCTGCACCGGCATGTCTCGGGTATGCTGCCCTTTGCGAACCAAGCCGTTGCCATTCGGATCAACGGCGCTCAATTGCGCGATTGGCTGGAACACGCCGCGCTGGTTTTTAACCAGATCACATCAGATCACCCCACCCAATTGCTGTTGAACCCAGACATTCCTGCATTTCATTGCGATACAATTTTTGGGCTGAACTATCAGATCGACCCCTCTGCACCTGCGTTGAAACGCATTTCTAACATCACCTATGACACGCGTTTAGTAGGCCCTGAGCAAGACTTTATGCTGGCCACGACGCAATTCCGCATTTCGGGCGGCGGTGGATATGCCCCGCCTCCCAATGTCGCAGCAATTAGCAACAGGCCCGTACAGGATGCGCTAAGCACTGCGTTAAGCACGCCATCATCAGATCCATGGGCTGATGCCCCTACATGGCGATTCGCGCCATTGGGCGGCATGAAGGCCACATTCCACACCCATCCAAACGCAACGAACCACCTCAGCGACATCTCGCACCTGCATCCCAACCCTGTTGGGACAACGCTAGAAGGGTTTATCAAGCTTCAACTGACGCTCTAGGCTTGCAGCATGGTGCAGCATTGCCTATATCGACCTCGAGAGGTTGGTGCGGGCAGGCGCCTCGCCAACCTGGTCAGGTCCGGAAGGAAGCAGCCACAACGGGTCCCGCTTGGGTCGTTATCAATCTCTCACCTAGACGTAGGTTACACAGCAGGCTGCGCGAAAAGCTGGCAAAAGCACCCTTGGGCGTCGCCCCCAAGCACCGATCCAGCCCCCCACTTCATTTCATAATTGCGCGACCGCAAATGTGTCGCATTGCCCGACCGCACCGCTATCATACCCGCGCGCAAACCAGCCTGCGCGTTGCTCGGACGTGCCATGGGTAAAAGTATGCGGCTGCGGCACCCGCCCTGATTGGCGCTGCAAATGATCATCCCCAATCATCCGCGCCGCATTCAACGCTTCCTCCAGATCGCCACGCTCCATCAAGCCCTGAACATTGCGCGCCCAAATCCCTGACAGGCAATCAGCCATCAACTCCAACTTCACCGTCAACAGATTAGCGTCCACTTCGCTGCTGCGCTGGCGCGCGGCATTCACTTTTGACAAAATCCCCAATTCATTTTGCACGTGATGCGCAACCTCATGAGCAATTACATAGGCCGCCGCAAAATCGCCCCCCGCCCCCATTTGTCGGTCCAACGCCACAAAAAACTGCGTATCCAGATAGGCTTTGCTATCGGCGGGACAGTAAAACGGGCCCGTAGCGCCACTGGCATTGCCGCAGGGGCTAGGCGTCACCCCGTTAAAAATCACCAATTTCGGAGGCTGATAGGCCCGCCCCAACTGCTCTTTGAAGACAGCCCCCCAGACGGCCTCGGTCGTGGTTAGAACCTGCGCACTAAAGGCAGCGGCCGCATCATCATCCGCTGACACGCTACTGGTTTGTTGGGGCGCACTGCCCCCCTGCAACAAGGGCGACACGTCGATGCCCGTGAAATAGCCGATCGCCAAAACAGCCAAAACGCCCACAAGACCCAAACCGCCACGTCCACCAGACCGCTTGCCACCGCTGCTGCGCATCTCAACGTTGCTGCTACGTTTTATCCCTCTGAGCCGCATTGCGCGCCCTCCCCCAAATCAATTTCCTTGCCAGCATAACATCATTACGCCACTCAGATGAAACGAACGATCACGTTGCCCCACGCAGCCTGAACGCATACCCTAACCGAATATCCGAATCCTACCGTCAGGACTCCCATGACAGACGCCACCGCCTACCGCGTATTAGCCCGTAAATACCGCCCCGAGACCTTTGCCGATCTGGTCGGCCAAGATGCGATGGTGCGCACGTTGAAAAACGCGTTTGAGGCCGACCGCATTGCGCAGGCGTTTATCATGACCGGTATTCGTGGCACCGGGAAAACCACCACCGCGCGGATCATCGCTAAAGGCATGAATTGTATCGGCACCGACGGCACGTCAGGCCCCACTACGGAACCTTGCGGTGTATGCGAACATTGCACTGCGATCATGGAGGGCCGCCATGTCGACGTGATAGAAATGGATGCCGCGTCCAACACCGGTGTGGCGAACATCCGCGAAATTATCGATTCAGTACACTACCGCGCGGCTTCTGCCCGCTACAAAGTATACATCATCGATGAAGTGCACATGCTGTCGACCGGCGCTTTCAATGCATTGCTCAAAACGTTGGAAGAACCCCCAGAGCACGTCAAATTCATCTTTGCCACAACCGAGATCCGCAAAGTCCCCGTTACAGTTCTATCCCGCTGCCAACGCTTTGATCTGCGCCGCATTGAGCCAGAGGTGATGATCGCCTTACTGAAGAAAATCGCAGGCACGGAACAGGCGCAAATCGCAGAAGACGCGCTGGCGCTGATCACCCGCGCCGCCGAAGGCTCCGCCCGTGACGCCACCTCCCTGCTGGACCAAGCGATCAGCCACGGCGCGGGCGAAACAACAGCCGGCCAAGTCCGCGCCATGCTGGGTCTCGCAGATCGCGCACGCGTGCTGGACTTGCTTGATATGGTCCTGCGTGGCGATGCCGCCGCCGCACTGACTGAGATCGGCGCTCAATACGCCGAAGGCGCCGATCCAATGGCAGTTCTACGCGATTTGGCCGAAATCACCCATTGGATCAGCGTTGTGAAAATCACACCTGACGCCGCAGAAGATCCCACCATTTCTCCAGAAGAACGCGACCGTGGACGCGTTATGGCCGAGGCATTACCAATTCGCGTCCTGACCCGTCTGTGGCAGATGTTGCTGAAAGCACTAGAAGAAGTGTCAAGCGCTCCAAACGCCATGATGGCCGCCGAAATGGCAATTATCCGCCTTACTCACGTGGCAGACCTTCCCTCGCCCGACGAATTGGTGCGCACCCTACAAAACACCCCTGCCCCATCAGGTAATGGCGCCCGCCAGGGGCAGCCCGCGCCAACAACACAACCCGCCCCGAATGGCGGTGGCGCGCACGCCGTACAGCAAGCCCAAACCCGCATGGCTGCCAACCCGACAGCATCGGGCCAAACAACCGCCCTCGCCCGTGACGCAGATACCGCGCTGGCCCACTACCCAACGTTTGAACACGTGCTGGAACTGGTGCGCCACAACCGCGATGTGAAACTACTTGTTGAAATTGAAACGACTCTTCAACTGGCCGCCTACCAACCCGGCCGCATTGAATTCGTCCCAACAGAGGCCGCCCCACGCGACCTTGCCCAGCGCCTTGGTGCGAAACTGCAGCTTTGGACAGGCAACCGCTGGGCAGTGACGATCGTCAATTCGGGCGGCGCTCCCACAATCGCCTCCATCCGCGACGCCAAGGACAACGCCCTGCGAGAAGACGCAATGGCCCACCCGATGATGCAGGCCATACTGGCCCAATTCCCCAAAGCCAAAATAACCAGCATCCGCACTCCAGAAGACATCGCCGCCGCTGCCGTCTCCGAAGCCCTCCCCGAGGTCGAAGACGAATGGGATCCGTTTGAGGACAGCTAACGCGCCCTCAAACCTTGTCCATCAGCCTGTGTGCTGCGATATAACTAGAAACCCCGAACACGCGCTGCACCCCGCAGACGCCACACATCAGGAGAAAAAGAATGTTCAAAGGATTAGGTGGTCTCGGCGATATGGCCGGCATGATGAAAAAAGCCCAAGAGATGCAGGGCAAAATGACCGAAATGCAGGAAGAAATGCATAACATCATGGTAACAGGTGAAGCAGGCGCAGGCCTTGTCAAAGCCACCTGCACCGCTAAAGGCGAGCTGAAATCCCTCGACATCGACCCTTCGATCTTCAACGGTGACGACAAAGAAGTGGTCGAAGACCTGATCCTCGCCGCCATCAAAGACGCGCAAGGCAAAGCCAGCGAACGTGCGCAGTCCGAAATGGAAAAACTGACCGAAGGCATGGGCCTGCCAGCAGGCATGAAGCTGCCATTCTAATCCCAAGGCTTCTTTATTTTGCCTTTAAACTCAATCCAACAGATGCCGCGGGTATAAACGCATGAGTTCAACCCGCGACATCGATGCCCTCATCGAACTTATGGCAAAACTGCCAGGCTTGGGCCCCCGCTCAGCCCGTCGCGCAGTGCTGCACCTCATACGAAAACGCGCGCTTCTCCTGACGCCGCTCGCTGATACAATGCAACAAGTCGCTGAAACCGCGCGGGAATGCCTCAATTGCGGCAATGTGGGCACCGCCGATATCTGCGACATCTGCGAAAGCGACTCCCGTGCCAATGGCGAACTATGCGTGGTCGAAGATGTCGCGGACCTTTGGGCGATGGAACGGTCGGGCGTTTTCAAAGGGCGCTACCACGTCTTGGGTGGCACGCTCTCGGCGCTAGATGCGATTGGGCCCCAAGAGCTTCGCATCCCGCGCCTTCTGGACCGCGTCCAAAGCGAAAGCATCTCCGAAGTAATCCTCGCCCTGAATGCAACGATTGATGGGCAAACAACCGCCCACTACATCGCCGACCAGCTGGAAAATCAGGTAAAGATCACCTCGCTCGCCCAAGGCGTACCCATCGGTGGTGAATTGGACTACCTCGACGATGGCACGATCACTGCGGCGATGCGCGCGCGCAAAACGCTGTAACCTCTCAAAAATAGAATGGCCGCCCGCCCCTCCCAAAGCGAACGGCCTTTTCCAGCGTCAGCGATCTAGCCCCAATAGTAAAGGCGATCACATCCAACGACGGAAATCCGTGAACAGTCCAAATGGCCCATAAAAAGAGGGTCGCCCAAATTGGACGACCCCCCCAGACTAACGCGCCTCAGCAATATTGCAATCGTTTGGCACACCGAAATTGTTATTTATTTTCGTCGCCATCTTCCAAGTCGCCACCATCTGGCAGGTTAAAGAAGCTATCCGCATCTGAAAAATCGCTATCCTTCTTCTCTTCGCCTTCATCATCAGCGAGATCAGTAGATAGTGTAAATGTCTCAAGCCCTTCAATTCCTGCGGGAATCTTGGGTTCAGTATCCATCCCAAGACTCTGTTCCGTGCTGACCAGCTTGCGGCGTTCGTCGTCTGACATGACACCACCCTCAGCGGCCTTTTTGGCTGCAGCTTTCTGAACCATCGCGTCCAATTCGGATTGCTTACACAACCCCAAAGCAACTGGATCAATCGGCTGAATATTCGAGATGTTCCAATGCGTCCGCTCACGGATCGCTTGGATCGTCGGCTTGGTAGTGCCGACCAGCTTGCTCACTTGTGCATCCGACAGTTCGGGGTGGAACTTCACCAACCACAGAATCGACGCAGGGCGGTCTTGGCGCTTGGACAGGGGCGTATACCGAGGACCACGGCGCTTTTCTTCGCCCTGTGCGGCTGCGTTAAACTTCAACGTCAGTTTGTGCAGCGGGCTTGCTTGCGCCTTGTCGATCTCTTCTTGGGTCAGCTGGTTGTTGGTCACAGGGTCAAAACCTTTGACACCCGCCGCAACATCACCATCCGCAATGCCCTGCACTTCCAACTCGTGCATACCTACAAAATCCGCGATCTGCTTGAAATTGATTGTCGTGTTGTCCACCAGCCAGACGGCGGTGGCCTTTGCCATAATCGGTTTCGCCATGTGTACTCTCCTTGAAACGCACCTTCCCCGTCGCCTGAATTAGGCTGTCCTGATATTCAGAACCGTTTCCAATGTTGGGGAACTTGAGGCATATATAGATACATCCCGCGAATAAGGAAAGACCCCAGATGCGCCGCATTTTTCTAACACTACTCTTGTCGCTCACCGCGATCACTGCCCGCGCCGAAGGCGAACGTGCAGGTGAATTCGACTATTACGTAATGGCGCTCAGCTGGTCCGCGAATTGGTGCGCCCTTGAAGGCGATGCGCGTAACTCTCCACAATGTGACAAATCTGAGGATCACGGCTGGATTTTGCACGGGCTCTGGCCACAATTTCACCGCGGCTATCCGTCTTTTTGCCAGACCGCAAAACGCGCGCCTTCCCGTGGTATGACAACTGACATGGAAGACATCATGGGCACGTCAGGCCTCGCTTGGCACCAATGGAAAAAACATGGTACCTGCACCGATCTAAGCGCGCGCGACTATTACGCGCTTTCCCGCCGCGCCTATGCGACCGTCAAACGCCCTGACGTGTTCCGCAAACTTGATCGCACAGTCAAACTACCCGCCTCAGTGGTCGAGGACGCTTTTCTCAAAGAGAACCAAACCCTGACCCGCGATAGCCTCACCATCACCTGCCGCCAAGGCTACATCCAAGAAGCGCGCATCTGCCTGTCGCGGGATCTCACCCCCGTGCCTTGTGGCCGCGACGTGATAAAAGACTGCACCCTAAAAGACGCCATCTTCACCCCGCTGCGTTAACCGCATCACACCTCCGGATTCTTTATTTTGCCAATAAACTCAATCCCTCCGCTGGCAACACCTGCCGCCAGCGGAATTGAGACGCGCCGCTAACCACCAATTTTTAGAACAATCTTTCCGATGTGCCCGCTGGCCTCCATATGCGCATGCGCTCCAGCGGCGTCTTCAAAGGCGAACTCACTGTCCATCACCGGCGCCACACGCCCCGCAGATAGCAAAGGCCAGACAGCCTCCAGCAGCTCAGTTGCAATCCCCGCTTTGGCCAGATCCGATTGCGGGCGCAGTGTCGACCCCGTCATCGTGAGCCGTTTCATCATCAGCGGCGCAAAGTTGATCTCGGCCTTTGGGCCGCCCAGAAATGCGATCTGGATCAGTCGGCCTTCAAAATCCAACGCCTTGAGGTTTCGCGCGATATAATCGCCCCCCACCATATCAAGGATCACATCCGCGCCGCCTTCGGCCTGCATCACCTCTACAAAATCCTTCTCACGGTAGTTGATCGCCCGCTCAGCGCCCAGCGCAACACAGGCCGCGCATTTGTCTGCATTGCCCGCCGTCACAAACACCCGCGCCCCAAAGGCATGCGCCAACTGGATTGCTGTTGTTCCAATCCCCGAAGACCCGCCGTGGATCAAAAACCGCTCACCCGCCTTCAGACCGCCGCGCATGAAGACATTTGACCAAACTGTGAAAAACGTCTCGGGCAGACACGCCGCTTCCTTCATTCCCATACCGCTGGGAACTGGCAGGCAATGGGCTGCGGGCGTGGCCACATATTCGGCATATCCCCCCCCAGGCAACAGCGCACAGACCTGATCGCCCAGCGCAATTCCCGACACACCCGCACCAATGGTAACCACCTCGCCCGAGGCCTCAAGCCCGGGCAAATCGCTGGCTGTGGGCGGCGGCGCATAGGCGCCCGCGCGTTGCAATGCATCGGGACGGTTCACCCCAGCCCAAGCAACCTTGATCACCACCTCTCCATGGGTGGGCGTTGGCATTTCGCGCTCGGTCACTTGTAGCACCTCTGGACCGCCGGGCTGTGTGATCTCAATTGCGCGCATCATCTGGGTCATTGGGCTGCTCCTTTGGCATTCATTCTTTGGATGCAGCATATCACTTGCCAAGTCGGGGTCACCCCTTAACCCTACCTGTGGCCTCACTGGCGCATTTTTGTTAGAGACCCTCATGACCGATCTGGCCCCTTCCCTCCCTTCACATTGCTTCCAATGGCACCCTGACGCGCGGGCATTTGCAGCGGATGCTGAAGTATTCCCATCCCCCCGCCCCGATCATCCCCGCGTGATTGCCCCCCATCCGCCCAAAAGTGCGCTACAAAATATTGCAGCGGCGTTAGCCGCCAACACCCCCTTTTGTGTGACGGATCAAGCCGTTCACGATATGGCTGCTTTGGGGCCCACCCAATTTGCGACCCTTACCGGTGGCACATCAGGCCCGCCCAAAGTCATCCAACGCAGCCAAGCCTCTTGGATCGCCAGCTTCTATGCAAATGCCGCGCAATTCGCCTATGAGCAGTCGGATAGCATCGCTGTGCTGGGGGGCTTGGGCCATTCCTTGACCCTATATGGCTTATTGGAGGGACTGCATCTGGGGCGCGATGTGCATGTGCTCACGTCTTTGGCCCCAGCGGTCCAAGCGACCCAAATTCATACCCATAGGTGCAGTATTATTTATGCGACACCAACACAGTTGCGCGTGTTGCCCCCCAGCACCCAGCTGCCTGATGTTCGGCTGATACTTTGCGGAGGTGGCGCGTTAAACCGCACGACCCGCCAACATATCGCAACCCTGTGCCCCAATGCCGCCCTACATGTATTCTATGGCGCTGCCGAAACCAGCTTTGTCACTCTGGGTGGCCCCGACACGCCTCAAGGATCGGTTGGGCGCGCCTATCCAAACGTTCGCATCGACATTCGCGAACCTGATGTGGCAGGCATTGGCACTGTGTGGATCAACAGCCCCTACCTGTCAGAGGGGTACTTGCAAGGCCACAGCCCCCACACCCAGCGCGACGGCCATTGGATCACTGTGGGCGAGCAAGGCCGCCTAGACGCGCATGGCAATTTATTCTTGGAAGGTCGCGCAGGCAGGGCCGTTACAATCGCGGATGACACCATCCACCTCGACGCATTGGAAGCCCAGCTTGCCGACATGCCCGATATGCCGCATTTCGTTTTGATGCCACGCGCCGACAAATTGCGCGGTCATCACCTTGTGGCAGTGATTGAAGGCGACGCTCAGCCCGCCCTCGCCAGCAAGATCAATTCATATTGCACCACAAACGGGCTGCATCCGCCGCGCGACATCACGTTCCTTGAACAGCTGCCGTTGCTGCCTTCGGGCAAGCCTGATCTTCACCGCATTGCCAGCCAAACAGGAACCTCGGCATGACCGCTTATCTCATCGCAGCCAAGCGCAGCGCCGTAGCGCCGCGAGGCGGCGCATTTGCAGATCTGTCGCTGGATGCGCTCGGCGCACCCGTGCTGATCGATGCGCTTAGGTCGGCTGGCCTCCCTGCTGACCGCGTGGACGAGGTGATCGTCTCGAACGCGATGGGCGGCGGCGGCAACCCTGCGCGCCTTATCTCTCTGGCTGCGGGACTGCCTTTGCATGTTGCGGGTCTCAGCATCGACCGCCAGTGCGCAGGGGGACTCGACGCGCTTATGCTCGCCAAATCCATGATCGACAGCGGCATGGCCCAGATCGTCGTCGCAGGCGGGGTGGAGAGCTATTCGCGCAGGCCCCTTCGTCTGCGCACCTTTGCGGATGGACGCGCGCCAGAACCCTATGCCCGCCCTCCCTTCAGCCCTTGGGCTGGGCGAGATCCAGAGATGACGCAAGCGGCAGATGATCTGGCCACACAATGGGAAATTTCGCGCGCGGATCAGGACGCATGGGCCATGCGCAGCCACGCCACCGCATCTGCCAACCCTCCCAACGCAGAGGAAATCACTCAGATTGAGGGGCTTTCCAACGATCCTTTCACGCGCCTTCTCAGCCCGAGGTTAGCCGCCCGCATCCCTGCCATCGCGGGCAGCATAACGGCTGCAAACATGGCAGTCGCAGCGGATGCTGCTGCATTCTGCGTGATTGTATCCGAGAAGGTCCATCAGACGTTAGGGGCCAAGGGCATTGCCCTATTGGGTGGGGCCACAAAAGGCTGCGTGCCTGAATTGCCTGGCATTGCCCCTATCGCCGCAGTGAAATCCGCCCTGCATCAAACAGGCCTTAAACCCAGCGACATCGCGGCCGCCGAAATTATGGAAGCCTTCGCTGTTCAGGGCATCGCTTGCGTGCAAGGAACAGGGTTGGACGCTGCGCGGGTCAATCTAGGCGGTGGCGCTTTGGCGCGCGGACACCCGATTGGGGCATCCGGCACGATAAATGCCGTGCGCCTTTTTCATGAGCTACAGGCGCGGGGCGGCACCGGCCTTGCCGCAATTGCAGCGGCAGGCGGCATCGCCACGGCTGTAGTCTTAGCTGCGTGACAACACGCTTGCAGGACGTGCGCGGTACAAAGCTGCGGTAATCAGCCCTGCCAAAACCGCTTTGATCAGATCGCCTGGAATGAAGGCTGTGACCAGCAATGCAGCACTGCCAATGGATCGGTCCAGCACAATCGACATACCCACAATACCAAAGCCATAGAGAACCACCACACCGCCAACAACTGCCGCGATCCCTGCAGCAGCTGCCATGTTCATATTACGCAACCGCTCCATCATCAGCCCCGTCACAAAGGCCGCAACAGGAAAGCCGATCAAGAACCCCGCCGTGGGAGAGGCAAACAACCCCAATCCGCCGCGACCGCCAGACAACAGAGGCAGCCCCAAAGCCACCAGCCCGACAAATAACAACACCGCAAGCGCGCCGCGCCGCGCCCCCAAAACCGTGCCGCACAACATGACCCCAAGGCTCTGCGCTGTGATGGGGACGCCAAAGGCCAATGTCAGCTGCGGGATCAAACCCAGTGCAGCGATTAGGGCCGCGAACAAGGCGATCAGTGTTGCATTCTTTTCCATAGTCATTTCTTCTCTTTAACTGGTTCAAATCCGCCGCGCGCGCGTAGCGCTTCAGCGACATGATCCGCATCATCCAAGGCCAGCACGAGAAACGGCATGATCACTTTCCAGCCCGCGCGTTTACGTGCCCGTGCCCGCCATGCCAGTGCCAGTGCGGCCCCTTTTTGCGTTAGCACAGGCGTAAAGCGGATCACCATC
>JBDVSG010000011.1:0-12757 GCA_039967155.1 Sulfitobacter sp.
GCAACTGACACAAGATGGAGACGGAGCGATGAAACGCACCTTTCAACCCAGCAACCTCGTCCGCAAGCGCCGCCACGGTTTCCGTGCACGCATGGCAACAAAAGCCGGCCGCAAGATCATCAATGCACGTCGTGCACAAGGTCGTAAAGAGCTGAGCGCGTAATCACGCGCCAGAGGCTAACGCTATGAGACCGCCGGAGACCGACCTGATTGGCACAACAGCCAACGGGGAGCAGTCTCCGGCGGTTTTGTCATGCCCAGAAGCTAAGCCAGCCACGCTCACAGTTCTAACGCGACGTCCAGATTTTCAGCGCGCCGCACGCGGAAAACGGGTGGCACAGGCAGGATTCGTTCTGCAAATGCGCCCCAATCCCGAAGTCAGCGGCATCCGCATCGGTTTCACCTGCTCAAAAAAGGTTGGCAATGCCGTGGCGCGCAACCGCGCCAAGCGCCGCCTGCGCGAAGTCGCCCGCGCAGTTCTAATGGCTCACGGCCAACATGGGCATGATTACGTTCTGATCGGCAGACGCAATGCAACTGCTGACCTGCCCTTCGCCCAGCTTATAACCGATATGGAAAAGGCGCTCGCGATTCTGCACGGGGGCCGCAAATGACCCCCCTTGCCCGCATAATATCTTTGCCCGTTAAGGCTTACAGGCTGGTTTTTAGCCCGTGGGTTGGATTTAATTGCCGCTATCAACCGACCTGCTCTGCCTATGCGCTAGAAGCGCTGGAAAAACACGGCGCCCTTAAAGGCAGTATTCTTGCCGCCCGTCGAATTGGGCGCTGCCACCCGTTAGGTGGCGATGGATATGATCCAGTTCCCGATAAAGAGAAGTAAACCAAGGACAGCGACATGCTAGACGATGACACTGAAATCCATGCGCTTTTCCACGGCGCGCCCCAAACAACCGAATTCAAGAAACTGCGCAAACGCCTTATCCGTCAGACACGCGAGGCGATTGAGCAATACGGCATGATCGAAAAAGGGACAAAGTGGTTGGTTTGCCTATCGGGTGGCAAAGACAGCTATACGTTGCTGGCTGTTCTACACGAACTGCAATGGCGCGGCTTGCTTCCTGTGGAGCTGCTCGCCTGCAACCTGGACCAAGGCCAACCAGGATTTCCCGCAACTGTTCTGCCTGCATTTTTGGAAAAAATGGGCATACCCCACCGCATTGAATACCAAGACACCTATTCCATTGTCATGGATAAGACCCCCGAAGGCCGCACATTTTGTGCCATGTGCTCGCGCTTGCGGCGTGGGAATCTCTATCGCATTGCCCGAGAAGAAGGATGCTCTGCTGTCGTTTTAGGCCATCATCGGGATGACATCCTTGAAACTTTCTTCATGAACCTTTTCCACGGCGGACGGCTGGCCACGATGCCACCAAAACTGGTGAACGAAGAAGGCGACCTGTTCGTTTATCGCCCTCTGGCCCATGTCGCAGAAATTGATTGCGAAAAATTTTCAACCGCGATGCAATACCCCATCATACCCTGCGATTTGTGCGGGTCTCAGGACGGGTTACAGCGCCAGCAAGTGAAAGCGATTCTCGACGGGTGGGAACGCAACAGCCCAGGCCGGCGTCAGGTCATGTTTCGCGCATTAACAAATGCGCGTCCCACGCACCTATTAGACCCACAACTATTTGATTTTGCAGGCCTCACCCGAAGCGCGGAAAATTAAAACTAAATTCGATCTGATAAACCGGCGCCGTTAACCAGCGGTTGATCTGATTCCTCCTAGGTTAGCCCTACCAAGACGCAAGGGCGGCTGGGAGCAGGAGGAACATCGGTGCCTGAGAAGACCTATAACGCGTTCGAATTGACGAAGCTTCGCAATCGACTTTTTACAGTAATGACTGGCCCGCCCGCGCTTGCCTTCATTCCAGCTTTTTCACTGTCCGCATATTGGTTCGGTGGTGAAGGTGCTTTGCTTGTTGTTGCCGCGCTGTTGCCCGCTGCCTATCTGCTTACTGGCGGCTTCAACGGAACCGTCGGACACCTGCAAAACAATTCTTCGTCAAAATACGGCCTTCTGTCCCGTGTTGCTATGTCTGAAAAATGCACGGAAACCTTCGAACTGGCGACAGAAAACAGGCTTCACTCTGCTGTTTATGTCATCGAGATCGACGCATTTGCCGATCTCGTCGATCGTTATGGGCCCGCCGCTGGCGATAGTGTCATTGAGCGCATGAGCGAACGCCTGTCAGGTGCAATCCGTGACGGTGACACGATCGGACAGATCGGGGATGCCCGTTTTGCAGTTTGCGTGGCCCCAGTTCGCCACCTATCGCTAGAGCTGTGCATTCAAATGGCCGGAAGACTGCAAACGGCTTCTGAAGAACCAATATCTATCGACGGAACAGTAATTTATGCCGACGTTTGCATTGGTTTTTGCCAGCATTCACGCGCCCCGGAAAAACGTGCAAGCGACTGGTTAGAGGCAGGCTGCATCGCTTTGCGAAGCGCACAAGCCCGCGGCGCGTCCAGCATTCGCGCTTACTCAGATCAAATGCACCAAGAACGCCAAACCCGCCGCGCATTGAACGAAGAAGTAGTCGCGGCACTTGATTGCGGCGAAATCGCCCCGTGGTTCCAACCGCAGATCTGCACGGACACGGGAAAGGTCACCGGATTCGAAGCTTTGGCGCGCTGGACACATCCAGTCCGCGGCGTCATTCCCCCCAATGAATTCCTGCCAGCGATTGAGGCTGCAGGACTGTTGGAAAGACTTGCTGAGGTCATGATGTACCACAGCTTCCGCGCTTTGAAACAATGGGATGCAGAAGGCGTGAGCGTCCCGCAAGTCGGTGTGAATTTTGCAGGATCCGAACTGAGCAACCCGCAGCTTTTGGAAAAAATAAAATGGGATCTGGATCGCTTTGAACTCACTGCTGATCGGCTTGCTGTTGAGGTTCTTGAAACGGTTGTCGCCAACACAGATGACGACATGATCACTCGCAATATCAATGCCCTAAGCCAGCTTGGCTGCCGTATTGATCTCGATGATTTTGGAACTGGAAATGCATCCATTGCATCTATCAGAAGGTTCTCTGTTAGCCGGATCAAAATTGACAGAAGCTTTGTAATGAAGGCTGATCGGGATCCCGAACAACAACGCATGATCAGTGCGATCTTAACAATGGCCGAACGACTTGGTGTCGAAACACTTGCAGAAGGCATCGAGACAGTAGGCGAACATGTTCTGCTTGCGCAATTGGGATGCGACCATGTTCAGGGTTTCGGCATTGGTCGCCCAATGCCATTTGACCAGACCGTGGAGTGGACCAGCGGACATAATGCAAAACTGCAGGACGTTCCCCTAATCATGCAAACCCGCTCCAAATAGAGCGAAAACACCAAAAAACATTGGGTAGTATCGCCCCCTACCCCCCGAATCCGCTTGACCTTTGACCGCCCCCGTTGTGTACCCAGCAGACAGTTTTTAGACATCAGGTAGCGGTGCAAATGGACAACGATCAGAACAAAAATCTAATCATTGCAACAGCTCTTAGCTTTGTTGTGATCCTCGTGTGGTTTGTACTCTTTCCACCGCCCGAACCCGAGACGCCAATTGATGGTACCGGTGCATCACTTACAGCGCCAGTTGATGGGTCGATCGCGGCCCCTAATGCGGATTTATCAACGGCCACAGACACGGGAACTGCAAACACCGAAACGGCCCCGAGCGCGTTAGCATCCGCGCAGCGGGTTGCAATCGAAACGCCACGTGTCAGCGGATCTCTCTCCCTTTTGGGTGGACGCATCGACGAACTCCTTTTGAACGACTACAAGACCTCGCTGGATGAGGACGCTGAAACAGTAGAAATCCTGTTCCCTGCGACAGAACCAAACGCTCAATATGTGTTACATGGCTGGGCTGCCGCCTCGGGCGTGGATGGGTCGGCAGTGCCTGGCCCTAACACCGAATGGCAGTTGGCCGCGGGCGACACTTTGGGCGTTGATGCCCCTGTCACGCTGAATTGGGATAATGGCGCGGGTCTGATCTTTTCGAAAAAAATCGAAATCGATGACCAGTTCATGTTCACCATTACACAGTCCGTTGAAAACACGGGCGAAGCTGCTGCATCCATTGCGCCTTATGCCGTTTTGGCCCGTCATGGCGAGCCTAAGGATCTAAAGAATTTCTTCATCCTTCACGAAGGCGTCGTCGCGATGTCAGACGGCGAGTATTCCGAAACCAACTGGGATAAGATGCCTGATTTCGAATACAACCCGCGTGCTGGCGCACGGACACAAGAACAAGATATCACCGAGAACGGTTGGATCGGCTTCACGGACCACTACTGGATGAGCGTTCTTGTGCCGTCACAAGGAAGCGCCTTTAAGTCCGTTGCCAAATACGACGAACGCCGCGACATCTATCAAACCGAGGCCGTAAGCCCCGTTCAAACCGTTGCAGCGGGCCAAACCATCAGCAACACCACGCAATTCTTCGCCGGTGCAAAAGAATGGGATATCCTAAAGGGGTATGAAGATGCTGGTGTTTATAACTTCATCGATTCCATCGACTGGGGCTGGTTTTCATTCTTGACCAAACCTATTTTCTGGCTTTTGCACCAGCTGAACATTCTGCTTGGCAACATGGGGGTCTCCATTATTGCCCTGACATTGTTCATTAAGGCGCTTCTTTTCCCGTTGGCGTATAAATCATACGTTTCCATGGCGAAGATGAAGGAACTTCAACCTAAGATGGAGAAGTTGAAAGAGGAGGCCGGCGACGACCGCCAGAAGCTACAGCAAGGCATGATGGCCCTGTACAAAAAGGAAAAGGTGAATCCAGCTGCAGGGTGCTTGCCCATCCTTATGCAGATTCCGATCTTCTTCTCTTTGTACAAAGTGATCTTCGTGACGATCGAACTGCGCCATGCGCCATTCTTTGGTCCCTTCCGCGATCTGAGCGCGCCAGACCCAACGACGATCTTTAACCTTTATGGCCTTCTGCCATGGGGTGCTCCCGAAGCGGGTAGCATCATGGCGTTAGTCTTCATCGGTATTTTGCCACTCTTGCTGGGCATCTCCATGTGGTTGCAACAAAAATTGAACCCTGCACCGACAGATCCGACGCAGCAAATGATCTTTGCTTGGATGCCATGGGTATTCATGTTCATGCTGGGCAGCTTTGCCTCAGGTCTGGTTGTGTACTGGATTGCGAACAACACGATCACCTTTACACAGCAGTATTTGATCATGCGCAGCCAAGGCTACACCCCCGATCTGCTGGGTAACATCAAAGGCGGGTTCAAACGCACACCAAAGGACGATCCGAAAAAGTGATTGAGGTCATGGCGTCTTTGCGCCAGCCTGTAAAACAACGGGTGTGACGGGCAATTGCATGTCACACCCACTATCGGGCAAATGCCCCGCTGGGTGCACAAACAACCACCCGCACAGATCAGGTGGACCCAAAATGAGCCAACTCCCCTTCCCATTAGCCGAAGAACCCGACGCGCAAACCTCCGAAAAAGGCCGTTTGTTGTTCGCTGGCAATACCGATTTTGTTAAAGGCGTGGTCGCCATGTCCGGCTTGCCCGAAGCGGACAGGATTGAGGTTTGCTTTGCGGGGCGCTCCAATGTCGGGAAATCCACGCTGATCAATGCCCTCACGGGGATGAAGGCCTTGGCACGGGCTTCCAACACCCCGGGCCGGACACAAGAAATCAACTACTTCACCGCGGGAGAAGAGCTCTATCTTGTCGATTTGCCGGGCTATGGGTATGCGAACGCCCCGCTGCCTGTGGTTGAAAAATGGCAACGGCTTTTGAAGCAGTTCCTGCAGGGCCGCCAAACCCTACGACGCGCATTTGTACTGATCGATGCCCGCCACGGCGTAAAGAAAGTGGACGACGAAATCATGAGCCTGCTCGACAGCTCTGCTGTGACTTTTCAGGCTGTGCTGACGAAGGCGGATAAGGTCAAAGAAAAAGAGCGCGAAAAGGTACTGGATCAAGTGCGCGGCGCGCTCAGCAAACACCCCGCAGCCTATCCCGAAATCATTGTGTCCTCATCCGAGAAAGGGTGGGGCATCCCCACCCTACGTTCGGTGATTGCCACATTGGAATAAGCCCCTATTATCCCGCAAACCCCTCGGGAACCTTGAAATATGAGAACACAAGACATGAACCGCGACTGGGCTACGACCGCCGCCACACTTTCCCAAGCATTGCCTTACATGCAGCGCTACAACGATTCGACCGTTGTGATAAAACTGGGCGGCCACGCCATGGGCAGCGATGAGGCGATGATGGAGTTTGCCCGCGATGTGGTTTTGATGCGTCAAGTTGGCGTAAACCCAGTGATCGTGCATGGCGGCGGTCCGATGATCAACGATATGCTGAAGCGGCTGGGGATCAAATCTGAATTCCTCAACGGCAAACGAATCACAGATGCTGCGACCATGGAAGTTGTGGAAATGGTGCTGTCGGGGTTGGTAAACGCCAAGATTGTTCAGGCTATTTCAGCCCAAGGCGGCCGCGCTGTGGGGGTGTCTGGCAAAGACAGCGGCCTCATTATTTGTGAAGCGGAGAACCCTGAGCTGGGTCTGGTCGGCAAACCAACCAAAATCAATCCTCGTCTTTTGTTGGACCTTGCTGAAAAGGAATTGATCCCCGTTATTGCCCCTCTTGGCATGGGGATGCAGGGCGAGACATTTAACATCAACGGTGACACCGCTGCAGGCGCCATTGCATCCGCGTTGAAAGCGGACCGTTTGCTGCTTCTCACAGATGTATCAGGTGTGAAAAACGCGGATGGCGAAATCCTGACCGAGCTGACGCCAAATCAGATTGCAACGCTGACAGCAGATGGCACAATCGCAGGCGGTATGATCCCCAAAACCCAAACAGCGCTGGATGCGTTAAATGCGGGCGTGCGGGCCAGTGTCATCCTTGATGGGCGTGCGCCACATGCCTGCCTGCTGGAACTGTTCACCGAACATGGTGCGGGCTCTATCATTCGTGAGGGGTAACCCCGCAACCTCTGATGACCCACCCTTGTTAGATAAGGTTGACCGGCTTTGCACTCCTCATGGGTTGATGGCGATGGGCGGCGCCCATGTCACGCGTGATCATTGCGCTCAAACGATTGTCCTCGTCGGGGCCGCGCCTCGGTTTTGGGACCATTTCATCCAAAGCCCAGAATACGCAGATGGCCAGCCCGATCCCATCGACCGCTGGTCGCAACGGATCGTCCCGCAAATTGCCGGTGCCATTGGCAGCGCCGAAGTAGCCTACCCTTTTGGTGGACCGCCCTATGCCCCATTTCTTGCTTGGGCCAAGCAAACTGGCGAGGCGTTTGATAGCCCAGTTGGCATGTTGGTGCATCACCGGGCGGGGTTGATGATTTCTTACCGAGGGGCGCTTGTCCTCTCAGGGCATCTTCCCTTACCGACTACAGCCGAGCAAAGCCCCTGCCTGTCCTGTGTGCCGCGCGCTTGCATGTCCGCCTGCCCTGTCGGCGCGTTGGCAACCCCTCAGGGCTATGACGTCGCCAGATGTAAATCCCACATCACCACCTCGCAAGGAAGCCCCTGCAAGACGCAAGGATGCGCTGCCCGCATCGCCTGCCCCGTAAGCCAAGCCTTTGATAGGCCCGCCGCCCAATCCGCTTTCCATATGCGCGCTTTTATCGGCAATTAAGTTCAGGCAATCTTGGCCTGCCCCATAGAAAAAGGGCAGAGGTTTCCCCCTGCCCCAAAAGACGCTCCGCCATTTTTGCGAGCCGTTAGTGACCCAAAATTTGGCTCAAGAACAGCTGCGTGCGTGGGCTTTGTGGGTTGTTAAAGAACGCTTCAGGTTCATTCTGCTCAACGATCTGACCTTGGTCCATGAAGATCACGCGGTTCGCCACCTGACGGGCAAAGCCCATCTCGTGCGTCACGCAAAGCATTGTCATGCCTTCTTCAGCCAACTCGATCATCGTATCGAGAACTTCTTTGATCATCTCAGGGTCAAGCGCCGATGTTGGTTCATCGAACAACATGATGCGCGGCTTCATGCAAAGCGAACGGGCAATCGCCACACGCTGTTGCTGCCCACCAGAGAGCTGGCCGGGGAACTTATCAGCCTGATCGGGGATTTTCACCTTCTCAAGATAATGCATCGCAACTTCTTCGGCTTCTTTCTTGGGTGTTTTACGAACCCAGATCGGCGCCAACGTGAGGTTGTCCAGAATGCTCAGATGCGGGAACAGGTTAAAGTGCTGGAAGCACATCCCAACCTCTGAGCGGATCTTGTCGATGTTTTTGAGGTCAGAGGACAGCAGCGTGCCATCCACTTCAATCGACCCTTTCTGGTGCTCTTCCAGCGCATTGATGCAGCGGATCAGCGTTGATTTACCCGAACCAGACGGGCCACAGATAACGATGCGTTCGCCCTGATAAACGGTCAGGTCGATGTCGCGCAGCACGTGGAATGTCCCGTACCATTTGTTCATCTGTTGGATGGAGATCGCGACTTCGTCGGACACTTTGAGTTTGGTATCAGCCATGATGCGGCCTCCTTAACGGTGATCTGTCGCAAGACGGCGTTCCAGCCACTGCGAGTATTGAGAGATAGAGTAACAAACGACGAAGAAGAGAACACAGGCAAAGCCCAACAGCTCCCAATAGACGCCATTCCAGTCGGTTGTGGCAAGGATCGGACCACGGATCATGCCCAAGATGTCGAACATCGAGATCACGGAAACCAAAGTGGTATCTTTGAACAGACCCACAGCGATGTTCACAATCCCAGGGATCGAGATCTTCAGCGCTTGCGGCAGAATAATCAGCCGCATCGCTTGCGGGTAATCAAGCCCAAGACTGTCGGCGGCCTCATATTGGCCTTTCGGCAAGGCGGCCAAACCGCCGCGGATCACCTCGGCGATATAGGCAGCCGAGAAGATCGTGATCATGATCACAACTCTGATGAACAGGTCAACCGTAGCCTCTGGCGGGAAGAAATACGCCAACATCACGCTTGCAACAAAGAGCAATGTAATCAGCGGCACACCCCGAATGAATTCGATGAAAATCACACAAATCCATTTGATCAGCGGCATCGGGCTTTGACGGCCTAAGGCCAACGCGATGCCCAGCGGGATCGACAAAGACACACAGGTAATACCCAGCATCATGTTCAACATATAGCCGCCTAAGTCACGCGAAGGCACTGCCACAAGGAAGGTTTCCTCTGGCGCAATCGCAGCGACGATGAACCCAGAGATATACCAAACCACAAGCGCGGCAGCCACCCCACCAAAGAAGCCCAAAGCAAAGTTCTGCGCCACAAAACGGGCGTAAACAAAATAGGCGGCTACGAAGCCGACCATTGCAAAGATTGGCGCCCAGATCGTGCCGCCCCAGATCAACCAATAGGCCACAAAGGGAAACAACGCGGTCAAGATCAACAATTTACGCGGCAAATCAAAGAACAACACAGGTGCGATAGCGACCAGCATGAAGGCAAAGGCAAGCGCAGGACGCCAGTATTCTGTGGCTGGGTATTTAAAGCCGAAAATCAGCTGTTCCCAACGCTCAGACAGAACCGCGAAACACGCGCCAGACGTTCCTTGCAAGATTTCACGACATTCCGCGAGACTGCCTGCGTCCCAGACACCGTTCAGGATCCAAGGCACAGCCCCTTTGAGGATCAAATATATCACATAAAGAGAAACCAGCGTCAGGATACCGTTGGGTATCGTGGCAAACAGATTGTCACGCATCCATTTGACTGGACCAGCAGCACTGGTTGGTGGTGCCAACTGGGGCAGTTCGGTTTCGCGCACGAAGGCGATGGAGTTTGTCTCACTCATCTTAGCGCTCCTTCAACTTCATAGCGTTATTATAAACGTTCATACCAAGGGAAATCATAAGCGAAATCACAAGATAGAACAGCATCAGCAACAGCACGCATTCAATCGCACGACCCGTTTGGTTCAGCGTGATGCCCCCCAAAGTCGCGGTGATATCGGCATAGCCCACAGCAATCGCAAGCGACGAGTTTTTGGTGATATTGAGATACTGGGAAATCAGCGGCGGAATGATGACCCGCAGCGCTTGCGGCAAAACAACAAGGCTCATGATGCTGCGTGGACGGATCCCAAGGGCGGCTGCCGCTTCGGTCTGACCTTTGGACACCGCCATAATACCCGCGCGCACGTTCTCTGCGATAAACGCACCCGTGTAGATCGACAGCGCAAACCAAAGCGCAATCAGCGGCCCACCGATTTTGATCCCGCCGCCAAAGTTGAACCCTTTAAGCGCAGGAATTTCCCATGTCAGCCCGAGGATCAGGCAAAGCACGACCAGCGGCAAAAGCCATACAGCAAGGTTGGTCCAAAACGTATTCGGACGCACACCCGTTGCTTCTTGGATGGTATTTGCACGTTTGGTCAAGAACCGCGTTCCAAAGAAAGAACCGGCGAGAACAGCCAGCACCAGCAACCAATTCAACCCGCTACCTTCAGCGCCGCCAAAACCGCTCGTGAATTGAGGACCTGGAATATATACGCCGCGGTTGGTAAAGGCGAACAAATCAAACAGCATCGACGCTTCGGGCGTATCACCACGAAAGGCGCGCGGGCTCGGCATCAGTGCGGTCATAATCGTAAAGATGATGATGATCCAAATCAGCACAGGAATGTTACGGAAAATCTCAACGTAAAAGGCCATCAGCTTGCTGACCAACCAGTTGTTCGACAATCGCAGAACCCCTGCAATCACTCCTAAAACCGTCGCCGTGATACAGGCAAGGAATGCAACCAGCAGTGTATTGAGAATGCCCACGAGAGCAGCCCGAATGTTACTGGATTGGCTGCTGTAATCGACCAGCGTTTGGTTGATATCATAACCCGCAGGGTTGGTCAGGAAGGCAAAGGAAATATCTAACCCCTGCTCACGCAAGTTGGCCATCAGGTTCGAATAAAGATAAGCAAGCGCCAGCGCGAGGGCCAGCGCCGCAATTGCTTGCAGTGTCAGTGACCTATAGCGGCTATCGTTCAACAGCATAGACAGCTGGAACGAGCCCTTTGGAGGGTCCGAGATTGTCGACATGAAAAGTATCCCCGTGAAGTTCCGGCGGTTTTGATCGCGTCTTTTGACGTCCGTGCCGGATCAATTATTTAGTTCTATAGCACAAAGGGCGCAGGATATCCTGCGCCCTTTGGCATTAGGTGTTTAGCGGAATGGTGGGGAGTACAGCAGGCCGCCGTCTGTCCACTGTGCGTTCAAACCACGCGCCAGACCAATTGGAGTGTCTTCGCCGATGTTTTTCGCGAAGATTTCACCGTAGTTACCTTGAGTTTCGATTGCGCGCTTGGCCCATTCGGCGTCAAGACCCAGCATTTCGCCCAATGTACCTTCGGTACCCAGCAGACGAGCTACTTCAGGGTTGTTTGTGGAAGATGCCATTTCGGCCACGTTTGCAGAAGAAACGCCCAGCTCTTCAGCTGTGATCAACGCGTTCAATGTCCATGTGACGATATCGCCCCATTCGTTGTCGCCGTGGCGTACCAGTGGGCCGAGTGGCTCTTTGGATACGATTTCTGGCAGCAGAACGTGCTCGCTTGGGTTTTCAAATGCTGCGCGTGTCGCGGCAAGGCCTGATGCGTCTGTTGTGAAAACATCGCATGCGCCAGCAAGGTACTGCTGCTGTGCTTCTGCGTTTGTCTCAATTGGCACGGGCTCATAGCTGATGTTGTTTGTACGGAAGAAATCCGCGAGGTTCAGCTCAGTTGTTGTGCCAGTTTGAATGCAAACTGTCGCGCCATCAAGATCTTTGGCCGAAGAAACGCCCAGTTCTTTTGGTGCCATGAAGCCTTGGCCATCATAGTAGTTTACACCAACGAAATCGAACTTCAGATCGACATCACGGGAGAATGTCCATGTGGTGTTACGTGCCAGCAGGTCAACTTCACCAGACGCCAACGCTGTAAAACGTGTTTTGCCGGTTGTGGGAACGAATTCAACAGCAGTTGCATCGCCCAATACGGCCGCAGCAACAGCACGACATACGGACACGTCAAAGCCGACCCATTCGCCGTTCGCATCTGGCGCGGCAAAGCCGATCAGACCTGTGGACACGCCACAGTTCAAAGTGCCGCGCGCTTTGACATCGTCAAGCGTACCAGCGGCAGCCATACCAGCGGACAGACCTGCAACGGTCAGTGCGCCGAGAATAATTGATTTCTTCATTTTTACCTCTTCCTGATTTTCCACCACTATGTGGGCGGATAGTACCGGCAAGTCGCACGCCGGTGGTGATATTGCACAGAGTACACTCCGTTCAATGGCAGCTAGTTTGGGCGGATTCCCGCTCTGGCGTCAAGAGCGCAAAACAGAGAAACGAAGCAGATCCACCCGTTGACCCTAGGTAAGCAACTATTTTTAGCTAAAGGCAATCGATTTTACTGGGGGTTGGCGAGGTCAAACATTACTTTTGCGTGTAAAAAAGCGGTCCGCTTTATCTCAGCCAATGCAGTGGCATCATCATCTTCGCCCCATTGCTCTTCTTGCCAGATTTCATCCAAACGGGACAAATCCCACAGCTCGGAAATTGGCCTTGCCCCTAGGGCCGCTGCAAACCCAAGAATCAAAGAGCCCGACAGGCTAACAAGGTCGTGGAATGCCGCGAGCTCAAAAGCGGTCAGCCCATGGGTACGACGAAAGAGAGCCTCGATCGCCTTTGCGTCCTGAGGGGCGTGTATCACACCTGTGCGCGGCTCCAACCGAACACCCAATTCCGCTTCTGCC
>JBDVSG010000012.1:0-8585 GCA_039967155.1 Sulfitobacter sp.
CCCTGCCCCGTCGCTGATTTCAGCGTGCCAACAACAGGGCCGATACGGGGGCCAATGCAACAGATCCTGCACGATCTGCCAGCCCCCACACCAAAAGCGCCTCGATGGTTTCGGGGCGCAAACGCCCCAGCATAATGACGCCGCCTTCTTGGCCCGCCTTAAAGGCTGCTTGGTCCAAAAAGCGCCGAATGATGCGCGCTGTTTGGTTCTTACTGTCAAAGTCGCGGAACACGGGTGCTGCTGGAACGCCCTCTTTCAACGCCAATTTCGGCATGGAATTTAGCCCCTTGTTTTGGGTAACCAAACCATGACCGCTGGCCTTGAGAATTCCTGTAACTTGGTCTGCGACATCGCGGTTGCCCTGCAGCCCTTCGCCCGTCCCTTCTAACACACCGATGATCTCTGGCAGCCCGTTCAGCGCCACGCTCAGCGATACTTCGGCGTCTGTGGGTCTGGCACCGGCTGGTAAATCCACTGTCGCGAGCACATCAAACCCCTCCGCGCGGTACCGCTCCATCCGTTTTGCCGCATCCACCAGACGGACATCTACGGCAAAACTGACAGGATAGGGAAAGCGCGCCAGCGCTGGCAGGCCGATCGCTTGGGCATCCAGATCAACGCCATCGTCCATCAAAACAATGCTCATCAAAGGTTTATTGTCGGGATTTTGGAACGCACCAGCATAGCGACGCAGCGGCGTGTCCGCCCCAACAGATGTGCTGGGCTGTGAGCGGGCCTGAGCGGTGGTATCATCTTCTTGCGCATCTTGCGTGATCAACGTGCTGGCAGGAATGCCAATGCGCGGCCTGTCGCTGGTGCCAAAGGTAATCCCCTGCGCGCCTGTGGTCGGCAAAATCCGAGGTTTTGGGGTCGCGGCAATAACAACGGGCGCTTCGTCCTCTGCCGCAGCGGCCGGCGCTGTTTCGGGGGCTTCATCGGCCAAGGCGTCAGCTGCTGGCGTCTCTTCCGCTGGCGTTTCTTCCACAGGGACCACTTCCAATGGGGCCTCTGCGACGGGAATCTCTGTTATTTCAGGCGTAATCGCTGCTGGTTCTTGCGGCGTTACACCCTGTTCTTCTTGGGTAACAGGCGCAGCGGCTAGAGGCGCAGTTGTCAAAGGCACAGAAGTCCCTTCCGCCACGTCCGCGTCTTGGGTTTCGTCAGGGATCATCGGCGCCAAAGCTTGAGGGATGGGCAAAACGGGTGCGTCTTCTTCGATGCGGATTTTCACACCGCTGGGCAAAGGCCGCGGCGTTGTCAAATCAGTTGCTGTTCCTGTTTGGGGCTGCGGCAACGCTTGGGGCGGCTGGGGCGCGGGATCCCCCAATGCCGCCAGCTCGAGGGTTGTGGGCGCTGGGGCTGAAACGGATGGCACAGCTGTCTGCGGGGCAGCAACTGGCTGTGCTGACAGCTCTGAGGACGGCTCAGCGCCTTCCAAATCCGCAACGATCTTTGGCGCTTGGGCTGCGGCCTGTGGTTTCTTGGGCGAATCTTCGCTGGTTGGGGTGGCCAATTCCGGCTGAGGCTGCTGGACCGCGCTGACAGTTTCATCCGTTTTGGCCACGATGGCGGCCGACGTTTCGGGCGGCGCGGTTTGCGGCGCGGCGGCAAGACCCGCCGTGAGCGCCGTTTCAGGGGCAGGTTGCGGTTCAATCGGAACAAGAACCGAAATCAAACCAGCCATGCCCACGCTGAACGCTGCGCCTAAGCCAATACCACCTAAAATGCCCTGTGCCATGCCTGCTGCACCCCTATTTCCATACTCAATCCGTGATGCAGTCCGACTAATTTACTGCCGGTTAATGCACCTTGCGGTGGTCCTGCCCCTTGACGATTGCGTCCAAGCCTGACCATCTACCCGCACTACCTATACACTCTGCGCGCGCGCCTTCTCTAGTCCTAATACGAAGTTTACCCAAGATGCTCTTGTTAATCGATAACTACGACAGTTTCACCTATAACCTTGTGCATTATTTGGGTGCGCTTGGCGCGCAGATGGATATTCGCCGAAATGACACGCTGACGGTACAGGACGCAATGGCCTTGCGCCCCTCTGGCATCGTGCTGTCACCTGGTCCTTGTGATCCGGCCCAAGCAGGCATTTGTCTGGCGCTGACCCATGCGGCCGCAGAAACGGGCATTCCACTGCTCGGCGTGTGCCTTGGCCATCAAACCATCGGCGAGGCCTTTGGCGGCAAAGTTGTGCGCGCAGGTGAGATCGTGCACGGGAAAATGGGCCAGATGAACCACACTGCCAAAGGCTTGTTCGCTGGCCTGCCCACGCCTTTTGCCGCCACCCGCTATCATTCGTTGATTGTTGACCGCGACACCCTGCCGGACTGTCTGGAGGTCACCGCCGAGCTGGAAGACGGTACCATCATGGGCCTTCAACACCGCGAACTGCCCATCCACGGCGTCCAGTTCCACCCTGAATCAATCAAATCCGAGCATGGCCACGCCCTGCTGGAAAACTTCCTCAAGGAGGTTCCAGAACCCGCATGAGCGACCGTCTCAAACCTCTGATCGATGCCGCCGCCAATGGCCCGTTGTCCCGCGCTCAGGCTGAAGAAGCCTTTGGTATTTTGTTTGACGGCGAAGCGACCCCCGCCCAGATTGGCGGCTTTCTGATGGCGCTGCGCACCCGTGGCGAGACCGTGGATGAATATGCCGCCGCCGCCGCTGTGATGCGCGCAAAATGCACGCCAGTGGTTGCCCCAGAGGGCGCGATGGACATCGTAGGCACGGGCGGTGACGGCAAAGGCACGCTGAACATTTCCACGGCGACGGCCTTTGTTGTCGCAGGCGCTGGCGTGACCGTGGCCAAACACGGCAACCGCAATCTCAGCTCTAAATCTGGCGCGGCGGATGCGCTGACGCAGATGGGCCTGAACACAATGGTCGGCGCGCCTGTGGTTGAACGCGCCCTACAAGAGGCCGGCATCGGGTTCATGATGGCCCCCATGCATCATCCAGCGATCGCCCATGTCATGCCAGCGCGGGCCGAGCTGGGCACGCGCACGATTTTCAACATTCTTGGCCCCCTGACCAACCCAGCAGGCGTCAAACGCCAATTGACCGGTGCCTATTCACGCGATTTGATCCGCCCGATGGCTGAAACGCTCAAGCTACTGGGTTCAGAGGCTGCGTGGCTGGTGCATGGATCGGATGGCACGGACGAGCTGACGATCACTGGTGTCAGCTGGGCCAGCGCCTTGGGCAAAGACGGGCATATCGCCGATATCGAGGTCCATCCAGAAGATGCAGGCCTGCCCGTGCATCCGTTTGAGGCGATCATGGGCGGCACACCAGCTGAAAACGCCGTGGCCTTTAATGCGCTTCTAGACGGCACGCCCTCGGCCTACCGCGACGCGGTCTTGCTGAACTCTGCTGCCGCGCTGATGATCGCGGATGCCGCTGCTGACCTGAAATCAGGCGTTGAGATGGCCCGCGCCAGCATCGATTCTGGGGCCGCTCGGGACAAAATCACAGCCGTTGCCCGCATCACCCAAGACGGCTGATGTTTGACCTCAGCCGTCTTGGTGCGTGGCGTGCACTGCCTTTTTTCGACGACACCCTGCCGCAGATTGAGACCTCATTGGCACAAAGCGGCACGCCGTTTCTGCCGCCCGCAGCGCAGGTCTTTGCCGCCCTAGAGGCCACCCAGCCTGATGATGTGCGGGTGGTGATTTTTGGCCAAGACCCCTACCCGCAGGCCGGTAAAGGCAACGGATTGGCCTTCTCTATCCCACAAGATTTCCCGCCGCGCAGCAGACGGGATAGCCTTGATAACATCGCGGCCGAACTGCAGAACGATTTGGGCGTGGCCCGCACCAAAACCGATCTAAGCGATTGGGCCCAGCAAGGGGTTTTGCTGTTCAACTGTCTTGCCCTCACCGTGCCCGAAGGCACACCAGCGGGCCACCGCAAGCTGCCATGGAAACTACTGACCCAACAGGTGATTGCCCGTCTTGCCACAGCACCGCGCGCTTATCTTTTGTGGGGTGGCGATGCGCACCGCGCGGGCAGCGATGTGGATGCCGGAAGCAATCTGATCATCAAGTCTTCGCACCCTTCCCCATTGGGTGTCAGCAAGGTCGGGGCTGATTTTGAGGCCTTTCGTGGCGCGCGCCCCTTTAGTCGCACCAATGCATGGTTGCGCATGCAGGGTCATGCGTCCATAAACTGGGGCGATCCGGAGGGGCCATGACACAAACTATTCTAGACAAAATCAAAGCCTACAAGCTGACAGAAATCGAAGCCGACAAGGCCGCCATGCCATTGGCCGAAGTAGAGGCCGCCGTAGCCGCAGCACCACCTGTGCGCCCTTTTGCCGATGCGCTGCACAGCGCGGCAATCGAAGACTACGGTCTCATCGCGGAAATCAAAAAGGCCAGCCCTTCAAAAGGTTTGATCCGCGAGGACTTCAAACCCGCAGAATTGGCCGCGGCCTACGC
This sequence comes from Sulfitobacter sp., assembly GCA_039967155.1. Lineage (GTDB taxonomy): Bacteria > Pseudomonadota > Alphaproteobacteria > Rhodobacterales > Rhodobacteraceae > Sulfitobacter. The sequence goes on from JBDVSG010000012.1 coordinate 4,455, forward strand.
AGAAGGCGGCGCGACCTGCCTGTCGGTTCTCACCGATACACCCAGTTTCCAAGGTGACAAACAATTCCTCATTGATGCCCGCGCTGCCTGCGATCTGCCCGTGCTGCGCAAGGATTTCATGTATGACACCTACCAAGTTGCCGAAGCGCGCAGCATGGGGGCCGATTGCATCTTGATTATCATGGCCTCAGTGTCCGACGCCCAAGCCGCCGAGCTAGAGGACGCCGCGACGCATTACGGCATGGACGCCCTGATCGAGACCCATAATGCCGAAGAGCTGGAGCGCGCGCTGCTGCTCAAATCGCGCATGATCGGCATCAATAACCGCAACCTCAACACCTTCGAAACCTCACTGGATGTCACACGCAGCCTGTCCAAACAAATACCGGGCGAGCGCATGATCGTTTGTGAAAGCGGGCTGAACACGGCCAAAGATCTGGCCGACATGGCACGCTATGGCGCGCGAACCTTCTTGATCGGCGAGAGCCTGATGCGCCAGCAAGATGTCGCCGCCGCCACCAGAACACTTCTGTCCAGTCCCTTGCGTCCAGGAGGCATGTAATGGCCCTTACTCACTTTGACGGAGAAGGCCATGCGCATATGGTTGATGTCTCGGACAAAGCCGTGACCTCGCGGATCGCCACCGCCGAAAACCACATCAAAATGCAACGCGAAACCTTTGATATCATTACCGAAGGCCGCGCAAAAAAGGGTGACGTTCTGGGGGTTGCACGACTGGCTGGGATTATGGCGGCCAAAAAGACATCCGATCTCATCCCACTGTGCCATCCGCTGCCCATCACCTCCGTCTCGGTTGAGCTAACCCCAGATCCCGACCTGCCGGGTGTGCAAATAACTGCAACGGTAAAAACCACGGGCCAAACTGGGGTCGAGATGGAGGCGCTGACCGCTGCCTCTGTTGCCGCGCTCACCGTCTATGACATGAGCAAAGCCGTGGATAAAACCATGGAAATCAGCGGCCTGCGTGTCACGCTGAAGGACGGTGGCAAATCAGGCCGCCACACCCACCCGTGATCCCTGTCGCCACCGCGCTGGAGCATCTGTTCACGCTTGCCAAAACCATGCCCACCGAGGAAGTCCCTCTGCGCGCTGCTGCGGGCCGTGTCTTGGCCCGTGACGTACAGGCCCAACGGACCCAGCCGCCCTTTGCCGCCTCCTCGATGGATGGCTATGCGGTGCGGCGCGCCGAGGTAGAGCCCGACGCGATGTTCAAAGTTGTCGGCGAAGCCGCCGCAGGCCACCGGTATCACGGGTCTCTGCGCGCAGGCCAAGCGGTGCGGATCTTCACCGGTGCACCCGTACCGGATGGCGCCGATTTTGTGGTAATCCAAGAGGACGTGACCCGCCGTGGAGATTTGATAACATTGGGTCATTCGATTGGCGCAAAAGACAACATCCGCCCGGCTGGCGTTGATTTCGAACATGGGCAAACCATCACCGCGCCACGCCGCCTGCGCCCCGCAGATATTGCCCTGCTGGCGGCAATGAACATCGCCCAAGTGCCTGTCGTGCGCAAACCGGTTGTGGCCATTTTAGCGACGGGTGATGAATTGGTTCAACCCGGCGAGACCCCCGGCCCCGATCAGATCATCGCCTCCAACACATACGGTCTTGCCGCGCAGCTGGAGGCCGTGGGCGCCACCACACGGCTGATGCCCATTGCAGCCGATACCGAAGCCGCCCTTCAGCGCAGCTTCGAGTTGGCCCAGAGCGCTGATCTGATTGTGACCATCGGGGGTGCCTCTGTTGGGGATCATGATCTGGTGGCCCCTGTGGCAGCAGCCATGGGCATGCAACAGTCCTTTTACAAAGTCGCCATGCGGCCCGGAAAACCATTGATGGCCGGTCGCTTAGGCGACGTTGCAATGATCGGCTTGCCCGGTAATCCTGTTTCTGCCATGGTCTGCGGAACGGTTTTTGTGACCCCTGTAGTGCGCGCAATGTTGGGATTGGGTCACCATCCTGCCCCCCGCCGCAGCGCCCCATTGGCCACGGACATGCCAGCAAATGGACCGCGCGAACATTACATGCGTGCGGAGGCCGACCACACCGGCGTGACCCCAGAACAGCGCCAAGACAGCTCGCTGCTGTCGGTGTTGGCCACAGCAAATGTTCTATTGGCCCGCCCGCCCAATGATCCCGCACGCAGCGCTGGTGAAATGGTTGAGGTCATCGACATCTAACCGCGTTAACACAAAAAAAGTTGACACAAAACAAGAACGTCCCTAGAACAAAAGGTGATAAAAAAGACGGGGACTGCGTAGTGCTGACGAAAAAACAACTCGATCTATTGGCCTTCATTCATAAGCGCGTGCAGCGCGACGGCGTTCCGCCCAGCTTTGATGAAATGAAGGAAGCACTTGATTTACGGTCAAAATCCGGCATCCACCGGCTGATCACAGCCTTGGAGGAACGTGGTTTTATCCGCCGTCTTGCCCACCGCGCCCGTGCGATCGAAATCGTAAAGCTGCCTGACAGTATGGCAGCCGCTGGGTTCACCCCACAAGTAATTGATGGCGACCTGCCTGATACACCGCCCCCCGCAACATCCGCGACAACCATTGAAGCAACCGAGCTTCCTGTGATGGGTAAAATTGCTGCTGGTGTCCCGATTGAGGCAATCAACCAACGCTCTCACGGTGTGACCGTTCCTAACGGTATGCTGGCAGGCGCTGGTGCGCATTATGCCCTTGAGGTCAAAGGCGATTCGATGATTGAGGCTGGCATTAATAGCGGTGATATCGTCGTGATCCGCGAAACCTCTGTTGCGGATGATGGTGATATTGTTGTGGCTTTGGTGGAAGACCATGAGGCCACGCTGAAGCGTTTCAAACGCAAAGGGTCTTCTATCGCGTTGGAAGCTGCCAATCCTGCCTATGAAACGCGTGTGCTGCCAGCGAAAATGGTAAAAGTACAAGGTCGTTTAGTCGGGCTTATCCGCTCTTATTGATCCCTTCCCTATGGTCCGTTTTTGTGGACGACCTTTAAGAACCAACATTTAGGATCCGTTTTTTTTCGGGCCCTCACCTGCGCTTGCGGGCTATTTGTCAGCCTGCTGGGCATATTGCCGACGCGGGGGTTGCGGATTTTCCTCTGGCCATTGGGTCCACAGCCTGTCGCCAGATACCGCGCGTGCGCTGAGCATGACGGGCACGCCATTTGCACCAATTTTATAGGAAACAGTGCCAGATATGCGCAGGCTATCTGGGTCGTGAACCACACAAGGTAAATCGCGCATCTCCATGCGAACCGAGCTGACCACCACCTGACCTTTCGCACAGCCCTCAAAACTGGCCATCGCCCGTTTGCCCGAAATATGAATGAAACCCGCATTCGCTGGCCAGAGCTGGTATGCCGAGACCTGATCCTTTCCATTGCCGTCATTTTCCAACCAATTGCACGCAATAAATCCTGCGCCGCGTTGTTTGCTCAATGCGCGCCCCTCTTGTGTCATCACTCCGACCAGCGTGCCTGTATCCGAGACCAGAACATCAGGGCGTGTCGATCCCGACCAGATCACAAAGGATGCCGCCATCGCAGCGATCCCCCCCCATCGCAAGGGGCCGCGCCATAGCAGCAATGTCAAAAACCCCAGCGCCAACATCGGAAGCACGGCGCCATTGGGTCCAGCCACATAAAGACGCGCATCCGGCAAATGGGCGACATAGTCGGAAACCGCTAAGATCCACCTCACACCTAGGCTCATGATCCACAGCCCGATGGCTTCTAACCCCAAGGGCGACAACACAAAGGCAAGCACTGCCGCCGGAATGACCAAAACCCCCATCAAAGGTACAGTCGTGAGGTTCGCGAGCAATCCGTATTGGGCAATTGTGTTAAAATGCGCTGCAGCAATGGGTGCTGTCGCAAGCCCCGCCACAGCCGAGGAAATCACAACCGAGCTGACGGGCCGAAACCAGCGCGGGCCAAGGGGGATCTGCCCGTCACGTATCCAACCAAAGACGGCAACCAGCGCCGTTGTAGCCGCAAAAGACATCTGAAACCCTGGCCCCATGAGGGCTTCGGGGCGCAAGAGCAACACGATCGTCGCCGCAATCGCCACCCCACGAAGGCTGATGGCACGCCGCCCGATCATTAAGGCACAGAGCG
>JBDVSG010000013.1:0-4413 GCA_039967155.1 Sulfitobacter sp.
GTCCTTTAAGGGGGGATGGGGGGCAAGTCAAACCCTGCAAGCTGGTAAAACACGATATCTGCAATAAAACTACAGTTGGGATCGCGAAATGTTTCAATTCATGAGGTAAGGAAGCCCTCCCATCCCCAAAAAGCACACGGATGTTCAACGACGCGTGAGGGGCCTGTCCTTGTTCGGCTCAAAAGCGCATCTAATGATATATAGAACGCCCTATGGAAGCTGTGAAATGACCGATATGAAACAGAGTATGAATACCAAACCCTCTTTTGCGCGTTACGCTCCGGTTGCGTTGATCGCTGTTGTGGCTCTTGTGGGGGCTTTTGCGCTGCGAGATTACCTGAGCTTTGATATCTTGCGAAACAACCACGAAGCATTGGTCGCATTTCGCGATGCCAACTTTGGATTAACGGTGCTGGGGTTCGTTGCGGTCTATGTGTTGATTGTCGCCTTCTCTCTGCCGGGGTCATTGGTGGCGACACTGACGGGGGGGTTTCTATTTGGCACCACGTTGGGCGTGTTGGTCAATGTGTCTTCTGCCACGATCGGGGCGACAGTGATATTTCTGGCCGCGCAACTGGGGCTGGGTGATAAGCTGAAGGCGCGGATGGATGCGTCAGACGGGGTTGTTGCGCGAATCAAAAAAGGGTTGGATGACAATCAGTGGTCGATGTTGTTTTTCATTCGCTTGGTGCCTGCGGTGCCGTTCTTCTTGGCAAACCTGATTCCTGCGTTTTTGGGGGTGTCTCTTCAGCGCTTCGTGATCTCAACTTTCCTTGGTATCATTCCAGGAGCGCTGGTTTACACATCTGTGGGTGCGGGGCTTGGCGAGGTGTTTGCGCGAGGTGAGGTGCCGAATTTGGGATTGATTTTTGAGCCGCATATCTTGCTGCCTATATTGGGGCTATGCGCGTTGTCGCTGTTGCCCGTCGTGATAAAAGCCGTGACCGGCAAAAAGGACTTGTAAGATGAAGCAGATAAAAACGGATGTTCTGGTGATCGGTGCGGGCTCTGGCGGGCTGTCTGTCGCGGCTGGGGCCGCGCAAATGGGGGCGGATGTTGTCCTTTTGGAGGGGCACAAAATGGGGGGCGATTGCCTGAATTTTGGCTGCGTCCCGTCCAAAGCGTTGATCGCGACAGGTAAGGCCGCGTATGGCCAGCGCCACGGGGCACAGTTTGGTGTCACGGATGCGGCGGGCGTGGTGGATTATGCGGCGGCAAAAGATCACGTAGCGGATGTGGTCGCGACGATCGAACCGATGGATAGCCAAGAACGGTTTGAAGGGTTTGGCATCAATGTCATCCGCGCATTCGGTAAATTCATTTCCCCTACGCAGGTTCAGGCCGGTGATACGATCATCGAGGCGCGCCGCGTCGTCATCGCGACCGGGTCATCGCCGCTGGTACCGCCGATTTCTGGGCTGGATACGGTTCCCTTTGAAACAAACGAGACGTTGTTTGATTTACGCGAAGCGCCCGAACACCTGTTGATCATTGGCGGTGGGCCAATCGGTTTGGAGATGGCGCAGGCGCATATTCGGATGGGCTGTAAGGTCACAGTGATTGAGCGCGGTAAAGCGCTGGAAAAGGATGATCCTGAATTAGCCGAAGTCGTACTGTCATCCATGAAAGAAGAGGGCGTTGAGATTGTGGAAGGTGCGCTTGCGGCTGCGGTGCGCGGATCTGCTGGTGCGATTGAGGTCGAAATCGAAGACGGGCGCGTACTTAAAGGGACCCATTTGTTGGTGGCGGCGGGGCGTAAGGCAAATACCGATAAGCTTGATCTAGAAGCGGGCGGTATTACGCCTTCGCGCAGCGGAATCGAAGTAGATGCAAACATGAAGACCAGCAACAAGCGCGTCTATGCGATTGGAGATGTCGCAGGGGGGCTGCAGTTCACCCATGTGGCGGGGTATCATGCAGGGGTCATCATCCGCTCAATGCTGTTTGGCCTGCCGTCCAAGGCAAAGACATCTCATATCCCGTGGGTTACCTACACTGACCCTGAGCTGGCGCAGGTGGGCCTAACAGAAGCGGAGGCCCGTACACAACACGGCGCATCGCTGGAAGTGGTTCGCTTCCACTATTCCCACAATGATCGTGCAATCGCGGAACGTAAAACCAAAGGCTTCATCAAAGTCATGGTGGTGAAAGGGCGCCCCATAGGGGCCTCTATCGTCGGCTATCAAGCAGGTGAGTTAATAAATCTATGGGCGCTTGCCTTGGCCAATAAGATGAAGATGAGCCAAATCGCTGGGATGGTGGCACCTTACCCGACAATCGGTGAGATCAACAAGCGCGCCGCTGGCGCCTATTTTTCGCCACGCTTGTTTGAGAGTGATAAAGTGAAACGAGTGGTTGGTTTTGTTCAGCGGTTTATTCCTTGAGCTGTGCGGCGCGCGTCTGCGACGGCGCCCCGCCCACCATCCCTTTGGGGCATTGGGATAAGTCATGATTAACTCTCTTTCTGGACGGCTGCTGGTATTGACCACGGTTTTTGTCATGCTGGCAGAAGTCTTGATATTTGTGCCCTCCATCGCGCGGTTCCGTGAAGAATATATGTTGAACCGACTGGAGCGTGCGCAGATTGCGTCCCTGACGCTGCTGGCGGATGATGCAATCGATGCCGAGCTGGAAGCCGAGCTGTTGCGTAATGCAGAGGTGCTGAACATTGTCTTGCGCCGTGATGAAATTCGCCAGCTTGTGTTGAGCTCACCAATGCCCAAAGCGATTGTTGGCACTGTCGATCTCCGAGATAGCTCTGCGCTGACATTGATTCGTGATGCGACCCGCCGAATGGTAACGCCTCAAAATGAGGTCATTCGTGTTATTGGAGCGCCCGTGCGCGATGCGGGTCTATTGATCGAGGTCACAATGGAAACCACGCCCATGCGAATGGCGATGATCGACTACGGGCTTCGAATTCTCATGCTATCGGCGGTAATTTCGGTTTTTACAGCGTTCTTGCTGTTCGTGGTCATGCGAAAGCTGTTGGTAAAGCCGATCAAAGGCGTTGTGAGTCATATGCAGTGGTATGCGGCTTCGCCAGAGGATGCGCACCGTATCATCACGCCATCCGCCAGCGTGACCGAGCTACGGGAAGCTGAAGAGGCGTTAGAGGCGTTGCAAACAGAACTGACGGCGGCATTGCGCCAGAAGGAACGTCTGGCCCAGTTGGGGGCAGCCGTCAGTAAGATTAGCCATGATTTGCGGAATATTCTGACCTCTGCGCAATTGTTCACGGACCGTATCGAGATGTCGGAAGATCCGGTGGTGGCGCGTATGGCGCCAAAATTGGTGGGATCGATCACCCGCGCCGTGCACTTGTGCGAATCGACCTTGGCATTTGGTCGCGCTGAAGAGCCAGGGCCGACACTGACCTTGGTGCAATTGGGCGAAGTCGTCGAAGATGTCTTGGATGGAGAACGCTTGGCTATTGGTGAAGCTGATGTGGTCTTGCGGTCCGATATCCCCGATGGGTTTGAAGTACGCGCTGATCCAGAACAAATGTACCGCGTGTTTGGGAACCTGATCCGCAATGCCCGCCAAGCCATTGTCGCATCGCACTCCGCTGGGGAAATCTGGATCAACGCGTCCGAAACCGCAGAGGAGTGGCTCATCTATGTCGGCGACTCGGGGCCAGGGATGCCAGCAAAAGCGCAAGAGCATCTGTTTTCAGCCTTTCAGGGGTCGGTTCGAAAGGGCGGCTCTGGTTTGGGGTTGGCTATTGCCGCTGAGTTGGTGCGCGGCCATGGCGGCGATATTAGATTATTGAAATCTGACGTGGAAGGCACTGAATTTGTGATAACTTTGATGAAGGGGGACGGGACGCTGTAAAGTTTCTTTGGAACTTTGTGATTTTGCGCAGATCGGGGCTTGCATTGCCCGAGCGCTAAGACTAAACCGCCCTCAATGCACCCGTAGCTCAGCTGGATAGAGTACCTGACTACGAATCAGGGGGTCAGAGGTTCGAATCCTCTCGGGTGCACCACCTCCCTTTATGTAAAACGACACATGGCTTTGCCCTTTACGTCATCAACTGACCTTTTTCAAAAAAAGAGATAGGTACGGAGCGCTTTAAATAGCGCCCGTCTCGTAGGGTTTGTCGATTTAAGTACTTCATTGAAAAAGGTGGATTCCGTGCCAAAGCCGACCTTGGTGCGGATCGCGTCTAATGACCGCTCCCAGCGGCGGTTTCAACGGGTGAGCGCAACACTTTAATCTTTTTGGAAAGATGGAGTGTGAGAGATGAAGTATCGTACGCGGACGTTTTACACGAACAAGCAGAAATCTGAGATGTGGGATCGGTGGCAGCGCTGAGAGTCTATGAGCTCGATTGGACGGCACTTCAATCGTGCATCATCTTCGATCTTCCCGCATTTGGCGCAGTTCGGCGGGATCCGACCACCTGCCCGT
>JBDVSG010000014.1:0-9787 GCA_039967155.1 Sulfitobacter sp.
ACGGTCGTGTATTCTCTCGAAATAGTTGGGCGATTCGTGAAGCGGACAAAAACAGAATAACGGCAACGATCGCGACAACGACAATCACTGTCGGTGGCACAGTAAGACCGAACTTATCCTCAATCATGCCGATGTCTAGAAGTGACCCGGCAATAAAAGCGGCCGCCGCATAGACCACGCTTTTCTCTTTGTAGGCCTTCGCTTTCGCTTCACTGAAGCGGGCCTGATCGAGGTTCTCTCTTGCTTGCTGACTTGCATCGATAGTTTTGTTAAGTATCAGGCCAAATGCTTTTCGCTCAGGATCGGCATTTTCAAGAAGCCAAGACGCGCACTCTTCTGCTGTTGCCTCACTAACCTCAACTTGCACTTTGTCGTCCGCTTCAAGACCCAAAGACTTAAAGTGGGACGGATGAGCGGTCAAATGTCCTTTTTTCGACCCGCGTGCATCCACACAAAATATGTCTGATTTTTCTCCCCCACTTGTCTTAATCGTAATTCTGGCAAGGGCCTTAGATTTTACGTTTGGTCTATCACCATTCCACAGGCAGACCGTCTTCGTGCGCCTAATGTAATCGGGAAAATTCTCCGCATTCTCGATCTTTTCAACATTTCGGCAAACGAGTTCGGTCATCTATTGCATCCCAATTGTTTAGATTACGCATTCGGTGTGATTACGCATTACGTGTTTTGGATTAAAGGAGAAAAACTAGCAGCGAAAGCAAAGACTTGCTAAATAAATTCAATTACTTTCGACTATCGACGGCAAGTATTCATGCGGTTAGGACTATCCCAGTCCAATATTAGTTTTTTCCCGCGCTGCGCTCTATCAGCCGCCGAAAATGCTGCACGATGAACGCAGCATCGTGGACACTGCACTGTAGACGGACCTTGATGCACATAGCTGCGAATGTCCGCTTAGGGCCGAAAGTAACGAGATCGTTGTTCCAAACTCAATGCAAGGTCACGTTAATTGAAAGCCGACGGAGGAAACGGGATTCCACCAAACAAGATACAAGTAGGCCGGTGGTAAAACAAAGGAGAAGCAGCTACGTTTAAAGTGTGGAAATGCACCGAGGTTGTGCAAACTGTACCCTGAAATGTACCCCCCATAAACTGAATGAGAGAAAAACCAGGAGAACCAGAATGTTAGCTAGATTAAATGGCGGACAGACAGTCCTTTAGGCTGCTGAGGAGATTTGATAATAATTTTTAATTAACAGTATGTTGTATGCATTCAGCATTTTTGACTGTGTAGCTATTTGTGTAGCAGATGCTTGCGTCATCTAAACATACTTAACTTTCGGAAATACAGCAACCTGCCAATAGTCTTTGGCAATTCCGAGATGGGCTTTCACCAACGACGTCGAGGTGGATACCGGCCCAAAGCCGCCGTTAGCCGTGACAATAAATGCTGCGGCGCAGCTTCCCGAAAGCCGACATTGGAACGGTTGCGCAGCATTTTAACACGCCCGAGGTCTGCTTCGCGGGACAAAGCCGACATTGGCCTACTCTGATCGAACGGCTGGTCTCGGTCCTTTGTTGCCATTCTCCAAGGCGGTTGAATGCCGCGATGCGACCAATGAGACCAGACCTTCGCCGCAAACCCAAAATAACTGGATACAGATTGCTGATCCGCTTACGATGAGCAACAAACAATCTCTTAGCAAATAACCCTATTTGGACCCATAAGCGCTGACGTCAGACATTCCTAGCCACTGGCAGCTTCTACAAGCGCATTGTGAATGGCATCAAATTAAAATCATATCGTCGACGACCGCATCCAGCGTAAACCGCTCAAACGTGATTTCTGTGCCTTGGTCGACGAAGAAGACGTGACCGCCGTTCTGGGTCATGTGGCTGCGCGCCTCAGCCTCGGTGCTGTACCCAAATCCATCAAACGAGACGTAATCCCATGCCTCCAAATCCAGCACAGTAATCGTCGCACCGTCCAGTTGGTCGAACACGAACGTGTCTGCCAAAGAACCACCTGCAATCTTGTTTACACCCGCACCCCCATCAATCACGTCATCCACACCCTGCGCACGCACCCAGTCTTTCAGGTCTTGCGCCGAATTGTTGGTGAACTCAGAACTTTGCGAGAAACCTTGCACGATGTGGGCCCGCGTGAACGTCTCGCTCAGTTGCGATGTCCAGCCGTCAACTTCACTTTGGGCCACGTCGCCTATGTCAAAATCTCGCCCTAACACATTGTTATACAAGAGCTTAACAAAGTCTCCAGGATCGTTCAGCCCGCCATAGGTATTTGAGAATTCTTGCGAATTTGTGAACCCTGAAATGACATCCGTAAGCGAGCGGCCATCGGTCAAACGGTCAGACCAATTCGCAAACCCGCTGGCGTCTGGTGCTCTGTTCAGCGTCGCCTGATACAGGCGAAACACATCGTCCGACCATGCCGAGGGATTGTTGTTCACGGCCAGTTTGTTGGCCGCCTGATTTGTGTTGTTGATCAATTGCTGGCTTTCTGCGAACCCGTTCACCACATCAGCGCGTGTAAAAGTGTCGCTGATGCGGTTTGTCCAGTTGTCCACTTCGGTTTGGGTCACTTCACCAAGATCAAAGTCACGGTCCAACACATTGATATACATTTTCTTTACGAAGGTAGCATCGTCCACCGCATCGTATTTATTGCGGAACTCTTGCGACCCGACAAAACCCTGACGCACGTCCGCGAGGCTGGAGTTCTCGGTGAACAGGTCCGACGTCCAGCGTTTTTGCCCTGTTTCATCGGGCGCACGGTTGAACGTCGCCTGATACAGGCGGAACACCTGATTGGCTTCAGTCAGTGCGTAGCGGAGTTCGAAATCATTTCCGTAGACGTGGTCATTGCCTACACCGCCTAGCAAGACATCGGCGCCTCCCCTTCCGATGATTATATCCGCACCGGCTAAACCATCGTAAATATCAGTTTGCTCTGTACCAAGGAACACATCCACTTCTGCTGTACCAAAATCAAAGTCGTGAACAATCGAAGAAATTTCTTCTGACATGTAAGTTTCAATATTACCGGCACCATCGGTAAACTGAAGTTGTCCGGTCAAGGATGAGTCAACATCAGCCAAAGTGATCACATATGAACTTGTAGTTGTACCAGTGATTGCCTCACCATTTCTGAACCACTGATAAGACTCACTGCCAATTTCGATCCCATTGCCGTCTGTAAATGCTGAGGAATCTGTCAAACTGATTAGATCGCCCACTTTAGCATTCCCAAAACTTGGGCCGTCAGAGGCGAGCCATGGTGCAGTCGTGAAAAATGGATACTCCAAAACGGCAATGAAATTTGTGACACTTTCCACAGGATCAGTAACCGTACTTGTTACGGTTTCATTCATCCCATCACCATCGATGTAACTTACACGCAAACTGATCTCAAAAGTGACATCGTCCTGCACAAGTACGTAATCGGCCGCTGTTGCACCAGCTATGTCACTCCCATCTCTTAACCATTGATATGTGAAGTCGCCTAATCCATCCGCATCTGACAAAGTGATGTCGGCGCTTAGAGTAGAGCCAAGCACCAGAGAACCCAAGACTGATACTTCGCCGGTCGGGCGGGCATTCAACTGGGTAGACAAGATTTTGGAATAAGCGAGAGTTTCATTCGTGAACTCAAGAAATTCAATATCATTATGAATGATATCAGTTGAAAGTAAGTTCGTTACCTCAATTCGATTAGATACGATCTCGAAGGTTATGTTGTCACTGTTGACATCTAAGACAAAGGTGTCGATTCCAGCGCCGCCGAAGACCACGTCATTGCCATCGCCGCCAATCAAAGTGTCATCATCCCCTCCTCCGTAGAGGACATCATCACCTTCGCCTCCAGACAGAAAATCGTCACCAAAGTAGCCGTGGATTACGTCATTTCCGCCACTACCTGATATATCGTCTTTAGCATTAATGCCTTCTAAGTTCTCGGCAAGATCCGTACCTAGAATGGTTTCTCCAGGCAGCGCATGTACATCAATCGGACCCATCGAACTTGTGTGCGCGAGTATTCCAATATCCAAGTCATAGTTTTTGATATCTACGACAGGACCCACAACATGCAAAAGATTGGTAGTTTGCATCAAACCTTTGATAGAAAAATCGGTTATTGCCCCAGGGACAACAGGTAGCACTAAGGTTAAATATGCGTCCCAAGGATCATCGAAAAAATAGACTTCATCCTCCATGATCTCTGAGCCAGTAACATCATTGCCAACCTCAATGAGGCTGCCTTCCGTTAGAAGCCAGTATCGTGGCGAAAAGTAGTCATCGATTACGCTTTCAAAGTCCGAGAATGCCTTTTCGAGGGCGGCATCTACTCGCTCAAATTGAGATGCATTCAATTCGAACTGAAGGTTCGAACGAGTGAAATTTCTATATCCTTCTCGTGCCAGTTCGAGTTCTGCGTTGGCATAATAGATGGAATCGTATGTTGACCCATTGATAAACACGCTAGCTTTCGTAGCCATATCATTAAAAATGTTTACCACTTCTGAAAAAGTTATGACCCCAACTGGGTCAATTCCGCCATAAAGATCGGATATTAAATTCGAGTATATTACTCCTGGCGATATTGGAGAATAACTTAATAAGTCAGTCGGGTCGGCGTCTGGATCAATATTAATAGACGCAACCGCTGAAGCCCAAGTATCGCTAATACTACCATATGTGACCAGTATCGTTGCACCATATTCATAAACTGGTACAGCAGCGAGTTTCATTTGCACTTCAACTGAAAGAACAGAAGCCGCACCAGTCGATCCAGTTTCGACGCGATACAGGGGGTCCTCAATAGAGAATGTTAACCCCAAATCATTAAGTCCATATCCAGTCTTAAAATAGCTTGACTGGACCGAATCAATATCTGCAGATCCTGGAAAGTTTGAAGGAGCCGGTGCGTCTATCGGTGCTAATGCTATGTCTAGTTCAAGATTGAAAAGTTCATCCCCCCAATATTCACTTGTCGACGCGAAATAGTCCTCTCCAACATATCGGTTAAGGCCCATCGAACCACTGTTCCCGTCCAAGGGCCTGCTGCCAAAAATGATTGGTGAGGAACCCGTTATGGAAGGTCCGACCATGCTAAAAAAGGAAGTCATTTAAAGAACCAATTTTTTTAAAAACGTCAAAGAAAAAGGGTAGGAGATTTGTTTGAAGTAGTCAAACTGGTCTATGGCACATTTCTTTGCTCCTTTAAAAAGTCGAAAATGAGGAAGTGGCGGCTTCAATATGCTGTCTTGGTAGAAACTGGTCAGACGGTCAGGAAATTGCTTATTTGTTTAGACGTGTCTCAGGAGGCAGATTGCTTCTTGTTTACTTAGCGATCTATGCTTTCTGACAATTTAAGGGGTAGTATAAGCGGTGCTGCGGCGAAGTTCTCCTTTCGTCCCATCGCGACCATCACTCATAAACCCACTGGTTATTAGGCTGAATGTCCGCTTCCACGTACGCCAAGCTACCACCTCGCAATTGCAGCGAATGCCCGGTTTCCGCCCTTACTGTCGAGTGCCCCGATCTGCCCAAAGGAGACCTTCAGCACGACCATCGGCACCGCAGTGCAGCTTTCGCATAATAATGGACCTCAAGTTGAGGATAACTCGATAAAATTGACCCTAACACAATTGCCTTTTAACGTTTTGGATGTTTTTTACCTCGTATAGTGGAAGGTAGAATGCAATTTGTCGAAGTAAAAAATGTCGCAGCAAACGGTGTTACCATTGTAAGTCGCGAGTGGAACATGGGAACAATTGGTACAGTGGTTTTTATCCACGGCCTTGGCGCTGATCAAAGACAATTTGAATCTGACGCATCGTTTTTTTCGGAACAAGGTTACAACGCTGTTACCGTGGACCTCCGAGGCCACGGTTGTTCAAGTACTCCTCATCCTCTCTCGCAAGAGACCTTGACGGTTGGCCTTATGGCTGAAGACCTTTTAACGATATTAGATCGCGTTGCAGATGGTCCACTTCATCTGGTCGGGAATTCTCTTGGTGGACTGGTTGCATTGGAATTGTGCAATATACGCGCAGATCGGGTGACGACACTGGCTACCTTCGGTACGGCATACAGTCTGAGATTGCCGACAGTAATATCGACACTTGGGTATTGGTTTGGCAAACTCGTTGGCAACAGAAAATTAGGACAACTTATCGCAAAAACGGCGACGCAGAATAAGGCTGCAAGGGCGCAGCTTGCACAAGTGTATTATCGTCCTAACCTGCCTCTAATTCAATTCATTCACCGAAATGTTTGCAAGTATAACTTTTTAAGCGTCGTAAAAGCATATTCAGGCCAAATTTTGATGATCTGCGGAGCACAAGATTCGGTTGTGAACACGCTCGCCGCGCGCTCAGTGAGAGCGCTTACAGGAGATCCTAAGTTTTCCAAAGTCGTGGTTGCAAACGCCGGGCATTTTACGAACTTAGATCAACCAGAGAAACTCCGGAAAATACTCGTCTCGTTTTGGGACAAGTCAAATTGATCCGTTTTTGATAACAACAGAAAGCACATCACGATGAACGTATTTCGGCACCTTCTAGGCGACGATACTTATAAAAAATTGCCTAAAGCTGTTCAGGATTATCACGACCACAAACATTCTCATTTCACTGGAACCGCGTTTTCCGGAGGTACAAACAATCCAATCGCAAATACTGTGCGCAGACTTTTTGGGTTCCCAGCACTTGCTGACACTGTAAGCGTTTCTATTGAATTGGATATTCACAATGGGCGCGATCGATGGCAGAGAAATTTCGGAGGGCGGCGTTTTGCATCTAGCTTTTTTCCGCACCTGGATGGCTCGCTCGATGAGCGATTTTCGCCGTTCAGGTTTCGGTTTCAACTGCGCCATGAAGGAGATAAATTGTACTGGGATTTTGTCGGGTGGTCTCTTGGTTCCATGCCTTTGCCAAAACTCTTAGGGCCTCGAATTGTTACTTGGGAGACGGCGTCACCGGAAGGCGGCTTCGAATTCTATTCGCACGCTGACTTTCCTGCTATCGGTAGACTGGTTCACTATCATGGAATCGTAACTCCCACAGACGAGGGTAGGTAACCTATGCGGAGTACTCCTTCACTCCATACCAATGCTTAGCATAGCTTCAACCAAGATAAATCGCAGTTGCTAGATTGGCTTAAAGTTCGACAGAGACCGTCGTTTTCAAAGACCACCAATCAATAACGTCCGCTTTCTCCGAGTTGCCCAATTTAGTTTGCTTGCGCAGCGAATGGCTGCTTTCCGCCCGTCTTCCGCTCGACGACTATTTTGCCTACGAATGTTTCGAAATAACCTCCGACAATGTGCATCAATGCAGCACGGGTTCTTGAGCCACTGCTGCGGCTTGGTCGATTAACTGCTGGATCCGCCGCAGCGATGGCGGCTGGCCGTTTGCTACCGCCGCTTCGACCCGCGCGATCAAGCAGTCTACGACTTCATCATACAGCCGACCCGCTGATTGTTTGCGGATCAGGTCGGCGAGGTCTTTTGACTCTGGATAGCCGATATAGAACACTCGGCAGCGATCGAGGAGCGGTGCTGGGATGCCTTTGCGCTCATTAGCAGTCATGATCCAGCCGATCTGGCTCATGTTGTATGTTCGGCGCGTGAAGGGGCATTCCCATGAAGTGGACGACGACGGCTCAAGCAGGCCAAGCAAAGCGTCCGGGAGCGAGACACGCGACCCTCCGCTTGCCGTCGCGGTGCCTGCTTTCTCGATTTCATCGACGATCATGACAGGGTTGGCGATGCCAGTCTTTGCGATCTCTTGCAGCGGGATTCCCGCCTGTGATTTGTTCCAAGTCGGGTCAGATCCCACGACGCTGAAGCTCGCGTTTGAGGCGGTTGCGTCAAGCGTTCTGACAGCCACACCGGACAGAGCTGCCAGCTTTCGCGCGTAAGTCGACTTGCCGCAGCCAGGCGGGCCGATCAAGATCATCGGCGGGAGGTTCAACCACGTGTCTCCAGCGCTGTATTGCGCCCGTAGGGCCTTATAGGCCCATGTTGAGACGTCGGACATCCACGGCGCTGTTGCATGGAGTGCTGCGATCATTTCATCGAGGGAATGCATCGTCGATGGACCAGCCAAAGCAGGATGTGAAGTGGCGAGGCTTACGACCAGCTGCTGCACGTCCTCACGCTGGCCGTTCTTCTTTTGCGCCCGCTCATATTGGCGCACTTGGTCTTTGAATGCGTATTGGGCCGCATCGTAGACAAAGCTGACCTGCACGGCGTCTCGAACCGCCGCGATAAACGCGTCATCAGGATCTTCATGGACAAAGCCCAGAAAGTCGATTTGATCTTGATCGATCAAACCGCGCTCTTCGATGATAGAAGCCACGTTCGCTGTCATAATGCTGGTGAGTTCCTCTTCGACACGTTGCTCGACCATCTGTTGGGAGACAGCTCTGGACCACAGGAAGTCGGCCATGCCTTGGTCCTCTGCCGTTTGCAGAAGCTCCGCTTTCAGCTCATCAAGGTCGGGTCCTTTGGGGAGGAGTTCGGTAAAATCTTTGAGATAATTTGTCATCAGTCCATGCCTATTGAGGGCCAGCTTTTGCGGCGTCATCGGCAGAGCGGATCTGAGAATGTTTGGTAGGGACACACGTTGATCGGCCAGGCCGATCAGCCTGGTTTACAGCTTGGGCGCTGCTGTAATTTTTGGTTTGTGTATCAATGTCATGATGCTAATATCCGCGCTCAGCAGCCTGGTTTCAAGTCCATTTTTTTCATCGCCGCAATTACCCCAGACCTGGCTCTTCTCCTGCGGGATCGTCTATGATCTCCTGCGCCTCGTTCTTCACCTCAGGCGGGAGGTCGTTGCGCGTCAGAAACGCTTTGATCCGGCTGATCTGTTCGTCCAGACGGAAGATGCGCGCGAACAAATTATTTTCAACGAAGGCGAGGCGTTTAGCGAGGCTCACGATCTGTGTTCGCAGTTTTCGTGGCGTGTTCTTCAGTGGCGTGGGGTCCTGCATCGTCGTCTTGCCCGTGCCCGGGTTATAGATGAGTGTTTCGTTCTCGGCCTCGGTCAAGACCGCTTCGATTGCATCAACACCCCGATCATAAGTCTCTTTGGCAGCCTGCGCCGCAGTCATCTGCTCCTGCACCTTTTGCCGCTCCGCCCTCACAGCCTGTTTCTCGACCTCAATGGCCTCCGCATCCTCCGCCATGGTCGTTGCCAACGCGATCTGTCCCGCCTTCAGACGTTCCATGTCTTCAGCAATCGCTGCCTGCTTTTTTTCAAACCTTCGGCTATAGGTCTCTTTTCTTTTGATCTCGCTTTCAGTCAGCACCGCCTTTGTTTCTAACTTCGCCAGATGTTTCTGTGTCTTCGCCACTGATGCCCTTTGTTCAGTGATCTCTTGTGACATGGCCTCGATCTCTGCCTCCAGCGCCGCCTTCTCCCGCGGTAGGTCCCCATGCAGCTGTTTCACCGTCCGGTGGAGCGTATCCGAATACTTTGCCCCCGCTTTCAGCCGCGCTTGCTTCTTGTTTCCCCGTTCGATTTCCGGCGCGTAGCGTTGCATCACTTCCGCTGCCAGATCCTGCAGGGCCGACATATCGCCGAGGCGGGTGGCGTTACTGATTGGCTCACCGTGATCGTTGTAAGCGCGCATGGTAAAATGGGCGTGGGTAGCGGTTTCATCGAGATGCACCACCAGCGCTTCCAGAGACGTCTTCAGCAGAACTGCGATCTCTTGGGCCAGTTCCCGGAACGCACGATCCTGCATCTCTTCGGGCAACCGATTGAACACCTCCTGTGCGGTGTGGCCGAAGGTG
>JBDVSG010000015.1:0-2541 GCA_039967155.1 Sulfitobacter sp.
CGATGATGGTTATGGTGTGGCCCGCTTCGGCCAGCCGCCGCCCGATGACAGCGCCAGAAAGGCCGGCACCCACAAGAAGAATATTCAAACCAAATCGCCTTTCGATATCCAGTTTCTATGTAAATAGGCCTACAATGCACTTGGTGCTGACCTGCACCCCAAAGGAGCTCCTATAATGACGAGAGTCCGCGGATGCTGGCTTCATAGTTTCCTTCATTGTATTGGGCAAGCATGCAGGGCACATAGTTGTCAAATTATTTAGATGTACAGCATATCTTGACCAAGCTGGCGTATACAGGCGCATCTCAAGACGCTCTGCGCTGGTTGGGGCAGCCTGCGCAAATCAGTGGATTTTGATCCGAGAGCCGGTTTTATCCGATTGAGCTCACCCAGTGAGGAAAAGGCCCCTCCCCATCGGGTACTTTTTTGGGCACCTTTTTAGGCGTTGCCGTAGCTGCCGGATCTTGAGGGATATACGATGCAAGCTCGTGGGCAATGTCGTTCAGATCCTGAGGGACCGAACGGTATTTCGGACCGTTAGCCAAGTTGCGTTGTTCGTAAGGGTCAATGGTATGATCGTACAACTCTAGGCCGCCATTCCAATAGGTGACCAAGCGATGGGTTGCACTGCGTACACTGAATGCTAACAACAGTTCGCCATTCTCTGCGGGGGGTTTGACTCGCGGGAAACCGTAACAGGACACTACAGGTGGAAGGGCGGACGTTTCCATCTTCTGGAACAAGGGCCGCAGATCTTGACCATCGACAAAAGCCTGCGGGCGCGCCACGCCGAGTAATCCGAGCAGGGTCGGGCCAACGTCTACATTGGAAACGGGCGTTTCGATACGCATGGTCGGGATGTCGGGGCCGGCAAAGATCATGGGTGTCCGAAGCGACCGTTCCCAAAGCGAAAATTTGTGAAAGGTATTTTTTTCTCCAAACTGATACCCGTGGTCCGACCATAGGACAATATAGGTGGTTTCGGTGAGGCCTTCTGCCTCAAGATGATCCAGTACCGACCCGAGGACCCAGTCAGCGTAGCTTATGGAGGCGAGATAGGCGCGCAAAAAGCTGTTATATTGCTGGTTCTCATATAGTTTCTTGCCAAACATACCCGCGCCTACAATCCGGTTTCGTGGTTCTCTGGGCAAGCCTTCTATTTCGTTGGAAGAAAAAGGATCAAAGAGTCGCTCTTTAAGGGCAGGGGCGGGTTCTACGGTTTCAGGATAAAGGTCAAAAAACCGTTGTGGGGCAATGAAAGGTAAATGCGGGCGATAAATTCCAAGGCTCCACACTTGTCCACTGGCCCCCCGGGTCATCTTGTTTTTAAGGTGGGTTGCGTTTCGTTCATCGTATAACGGACCCTCTGAGAGAGCGGGGCCATAGTCTATCATGCCTGCTTTTATCTGGCCGGTCTGTTGCAGCACGCTTTGGCGGGTATAGGGATCGTTGGGTTCCCGAAAGTAGTTTGTCCATTCGGCATCATTCACACCGCCATAGAACATTTTTCCGGAGCCCCAGGTTGTGAACCCGGAGTCGCGTAACACACCAATCAGCGAGCGATCCTGCCCCGGTTTGAAGGCGTGGAACCATTGCTGTTTATTGGTATAAAGACCAGTTCTCCACGGCATGCGCCCAAACAGAACAGCCGCCCGTGCAGGGGCGCATGCCGGGGCCGCTGCGAAGGTATTGGGAAACAGTGCGCCACGCGCTGCCAGACGTGTAATGTTGGGGGTTTTGACCTGAGGATGTCCACCTAGAGGTTCAACATAATCATTCAAATCTTCGAGCGAAACAAAAAGCAAATTTGGTCGTTGATGCTGGGATGTGCCCATGTGTATTGTCCTGAAAGTCTTGGGTTGTCACCGTGTTCAGCACGGCACGGTGTTGATTTTCGTATGACATTGGAACGTTTTAAGATGTCCTATGGAAGATAAATATTAGAAAATCGCTTTATTGGTCTAGGCTTTATGAAGTGCGGAACAACTTTCGTAGCGATATCTCTGACAGGCCATCAAGATATTTACGTTCCATCCATGAGCTATGACTGAATCTGGTGTTTGGGTGGTTTGAAGGTTGGCGGCGTATCTGGTTGAATTGTTGTTGTGAGACAGCAGCCCAACCAAAGGAGATACACCACCATGGAAAAGACTAACATTGTTGATTTTGCGCGTCTAGACGGGACCACGGACGCGTTGACAGATTTACTGAGAACAGGGGCGCAGCAATTGATCGCGACAGCAGTTGAAGCTGAGCTTGCCGGTTATCTGGCACAATTTTCCGACTTGCGTACTGAGACGGGTCACGCTGCTGTCGTGTGTAATGGGCATCATCCGGCCCGGCCATTTCAAACCGGCATTTGCCCTGCGAGCGTACGTATTCCGAAGGTTCGGTCCATGGACGGCACACCGGTGACATTCCGGTCTGCCTTGGTGTCACCCTACGTGCGCAGAACCAAGACGTTGGAAGCAGCTTTGCCCTGGCTCTACCTCAAAGGGATTTCCAGTGGCGAAATGGGAGCGGCACTCAAGGTACTTCTGG
>JBDVSG010000016.1:0-9801 GCA_039967155.1 Sulfitobacter sp.
ATCGCTTTGATTAGGACGAACAGTCCCATGGGTCTTCCAAATTTATGAATGCAGGGTGACGCAGGACATCCCCCGCCTTGATCCCTAACTGTTTGGCCATGCCGCCATTGATCTCCAACACGCCCAAAAGCAGCATATCCCCCGGTGAGATGACCGTCTCATCCAGCGGTTGCGCGCGGTGATGGATGTGCTGGATCACGCCAAAGCCATCCAAAAACAGCATATCAAGCTCAATCAGCGTATTTCGCATCCAAAAGGAAAGCTGTTGTGGCCGTTCATAAACAAACAACATGCCCTTACTTTTAGGCATATGTTCTACATGCATCAGACCTTGGGCTCGGGTTTGGGTATCTGCAGCCAGATCAACGTTAAACGCAGCGCGCCCAAACCCACCCTCAATAGTGAGACGACCTAACGGGCATGCGGGCACAGCTGTCTGCGCCACGGCACCTTGCTGCAAAAGGGTGCCAACGCTTAACATCGCCGCCGACCCAAATATCGCGCCTGCACTTATGCCGGTGACAAATTGCCGTCTGGCAATTGAAACTTTTCCCATGCCTGTACCTCTGCTGCCATGCGACCACGTTTACCATCAATCACACGCATGGCAATCGCCTCACCCGGAGCGAGGTCGGACAGGCCCGATTGCCGCAGAACGTCCATATGCACAAAAACATCTTCATTGCGCCCAAAGACATTGGCAAAGCCGAATCCCTTCGCCTTGTCGAACCATTTGATCCGCGCAGCCACAACCGGCGCATGGGTAATCGCATCGACGTCCAGCTCAACAATATCAGCCAGTGTGGTCTGAACCCCTTCTGGTGGCGCGATGGAGATCACTTCCGACGCCTGCACCCCGCGGTCAGTTTTCTGCGCCAGCATTTCAACCCGCGATCCATCCGCAACAGAGCTTTGGCCAAAGTTCCGCAGAACATTAACGTGCAGCAAAATATCTGCCCCACCGTTATCTGCCACGACAAAGCCAAATCCCTTAACGGGATCAAACCATTTTACGGTGCCAATAACGGGTTGCGGCGATGAAGCCTGCTCATACAAATGTGCCATGTCAGTCATACCGTCTCTCAATCCCAATAACTCAAACGAACAATTTTTATTAAACTTATAAAAACTAACAAAATATTAAGGATTTAACCGAACCACTTGCCAAGGGGCCCCAACAGCTTCTCGTCGCCATTGAAATCTTGTGTGCAGTCGGGCATCCCCGTCGCCCCAGAATTCCATTTCCAGCGGCACCAACCGATACCCCCCCCAAAACGGAGGACGTGGCGGATTATCACCGTATTTCTCTGTCACTTCAGCCAGCTTTTGTTCCAACACCTCGCGACTCTCTACCGGCTTTGATTGATCCGAAGCCCAAGCCCCCAAGCGGCTCTTGATCCGGCGGGACGCATAATATGCATCGGCTTTCTCACCGTTTTCACGCGTAATCAGGCCACGTGCGCGAATTTGACGCCGCAGTGATTTCCAGTGAATCGCAAAAGCAGCCTTGCCCGCTGTGTCCAGTTCTTCGGCCTTGGCGCTGCCGTAGTTTGTATAAAACAAGAACGCATCATCTTCGATGTCCTTGAGCAATACGATCCGCACATTGGGCATCCCGCTTGCATCAACCGTGCTAAGCGCCATGGCATTCGGATCGTTCAATTCCTGCGTGCTCGCCTCGGCAAGCCAATCGCGCACCAACGCAAATGGGTCCTCACCTGAGAAAATACCTGATCGCTCAGACATCAATCATACCTCTACTTTATTCACTAACTTGGTCGCAGGTCCATAATAAGGACACGATACGCCACACAGAAAACAGGCCCCCGTAACGGGTAAAAATAAAACGGCCTTCTCTATAATTCTACCATAGTTTGTCTTGGCGCAACCCTAAATACGATCTGTACGCACCTCACTTGATGGTCAGCACCCAATCGCGTAGACGCAATAGAAAGCGTTAATGAAGGGAGTGCTGGGCCATGTCTAATAATCTTATGGCGGGGAAACGTGGGTTAATCATGGGATTAGCCAACGATAAATCAATCGCATGGGGCATTGCAAAGCAACTGGCAGATGCCGGCGCAGAGCTGGCGTTCTCCTACCAAGGCGATGCATTGAAAAAACGGGTTGATCCATTGGCGGCCCAGCTTGGGTCGGATATTGTCTTGCCTTGCGATGTTGGCGATGAGGGATCAATTGACGCGTTATTCCAATCTCTTGGTGAAAAATGGGATAATCTGGATTTCATCGTTCATGCGATCGGCTTTTCCGACAAAAATGAGCTGCGCGGGCGCTATGTTGACACCAGCCGCTCAAATTTTGCGCTTTCCATGGATATTTCGGTCTATTCCTTCACAGCTGTCGTACAGCGCGCGGAAAAGATGATGAAGAACGGCGGCTCTTGCCTGACACTCACCTATTACGGCGCGGAAAAAGTAATGCCGCATTATAACGTCATGGGGGTCGCAAAAGCCGCGCTGGAGGCATCGGTTCAGTATCTCGCCGAAGATCTGGGCAAAGATGGCATTCGCGTAAACGCCATTTCCGCAGGCCCGATCAAAACGTTGGCCGCATCTGGTATCGGTGATTTCCGCTACATTATGAAATGGAACGAATACAACTCGCCCCTGCGTCGCAACGTAACCATTGATGAAGTCGGCAAATCCGCTCTCTTTCTTTTGTCTGATCTGGGGTCAGGCACCACAGGCGAAAACCTGCATGTTGACGCAGGTTATCATGTCGTAGGCATGAAGGCGGTTGATGCGCCCGATATGGCCAAAGGTTAATCATCCAAAGGAACGCACGCATATGACGGTTGAACATCTTCTCGCCTTTAACGCTGTTTTGATCATTTCAATCCTCAGCCCCGGTGCTGCGTTCCTCATGGCTGTGCGCAGCTCTGTCTCGGCGGGGCGGCGTGCGGGCATTGCCACGGGCCTTGGGCTGGGAACAATGGCCAGCCTTTGGACGCTGGCCGCGTTGCTGGGGATGGACGCATTGTTTGCGCTGTTTCCATGGGCTTTTGCGACGTTAAAAATTGGCGGCGCCGCCTATCTGATCTATCTGGCCATAAAAACGTGGCGCGGTGCAAAGGACACTCTGGGGGCAGCCCCCAAACCCAACGGCCGCGCGTTTCTGGACGGCGTTCTTGTCAATTTGGGAAACCCCAAGTCCGTTCTATTTGCGGCCGCGGTTCTGGTTGTGGTCTTCCCGCCGAATCTCGCGGCCGGTGAAATCGCGTTTATCACGCTAAACCACCTCATCCTCGAAATCATTTTCTACACAGGCTGCGCATTTATCCTGACCGCGCCCACGGCACGCGCACAATACCTGCGCACCAAACCATTCATTGACCGAGCCGCCTCTGTTTTGCTGGGCGGTTTGGGCCTAAAACTCTTGTTTCAAAGGTAACCCCCATGTCCGCCACACCAGAATCCAGCCGCCTGCCCCATGAAAAAGGGTTCCACATCAGCTGGGACCAAATCCACCGCGACAGCCGTGCGCTCGCATGGCGTCTGGACGGGCAAGGCCCTGACGAAGGCGCGTGGCGCGCCGTGGTTGCGATCACCCGTGGCGGCATGGCGCCCGCAATGATCGTCGCCCGCGAATTGGACATCCGCACCGTCGACACAATCTCGGTTGTCTCTTATCACTCGGGCGGCGGAAAAGCCGATCAACGCCGCGAAGCACAGGTCCTCAAAGCGCCAAACAATGAAATGATGGGCGATGGCACTGGCATCCTGATCATCGACGATCTGGTTGATAGCGGGAAAACGCTTGAACTGGTCCGCTCGCTCTACCCCAAGGCCCATTTCGCGACGGTTTACGCAAAACCCAAAGGCCGCCCGCAGGTCGAGACCTTTATCACCGAAGTCAGCCAAGACACATGGATCTTCTTCCCTTGGGACATGGCCCTGCAATATGTAGAACCCTACCGCGGCAAGGACTAACCTCCACCGTATAGCGCTTTGGGCTCTTCTTTATTTTGCCCTTAAACTCAATCCCACACTCTCTACAGACTGAACAGCAGCCATGACACAGCAACCGCGCACCGCGACGACTTTTTCTCCTCCTGTTATGGAAGCCCGCCGCTGGTTGGACGGTGTTACGTTTTCAGCGGATCAACCTCTCATCAATGTCAGTCAAGCCGCCCCAGTCGAGCCCCCACACCCAGACATGCGCCGTGCGATGGCTGAAAACGTGGTGCAAAACGATGACGTGCATCTCTATGGCCCCGTTCTGGGCTTGCCTGAATTATGCGCAGAACTGGCCAAACGCACCAACAAACTTTACGGCGGCTCCCTTAGCGCAGATCAAGCGGCCATCACTTCGGGCTGCAATCAGGCTTTTGCAGCGGCAGTCTCGACCCTGTGCGCAGAAGGGGATGAGGTCATTATCCCTGTGCCGTGGTATTTCAACCACAAAATGTGGCTGGACATGGCAGGCGCCAAGGCTGTTCCGCTTACGTGCGAAGACGATATGCGCCCAGACCCGAAAGCTGCGGCCAAGCTGATTACTGCGCGCACCCGTGCCATTGTGCTGGTCACCCCCAACAACCCCACGGGGGCGGAATACCCTGACGATTTGCTGACTGCCTTTTATGATCTGGCAAAATCCCACGGCATCGCGTTGATTGTGGATGAAACCTACCGTGATTTTCACGCCAGCACCGACCGTCCCCATAGCCTGTTTGCAAAAGACGGCTGGGACGAAACCCTGATCCACCTTTATTCTTTTTCCAAGGCCTACCGACTGACGGGCCACCGCGTGGGCGCCATGATCGCCTCGCCTCAGCGATTGGCAGGTGCGGAGAAATTCCTTGATACCGTCGCAATTTGCCCCAACCAAATCGGCCAACATGCTGCACTTTGGGGCATGCAAAATCTGGATGATTGGCTGGCGGGGGAGCGCGACGAAATCCTGACCCGCCGCGCGGCAATCACCCAAATCATGCCCCAGCTTGAGGCATGCGGCTGGCGTTTGCTGGGTTTGGGGGGCTATTTCGCTTATCTTGAGCATCCTTTTGCCCTCAGCAGTGCTGATCTGGCCCCTGAAATGGTTAAACAAATTGGCGTCCTATGCCTGCCTGGGACGATGTTCTTCCCATCAGATGATCCCGCTGGCGCCCAGCAGATGCGCATCGCTTTTGCCAATTTGGACGCTGATGGGATCGCCCATTTGGCCCACCGCATGGCCCGCCTTGATTTACCGCGCCGCTAGCCCCCTTGCCCCTATGCGGCCAAGCCCTTAGACAGTCTGAAACACTGCAGATAGGGACCGAACCATGGCCAAGAAATCGAACGTCGGAAAAACCGCAATGTGGGGCCTTATGGCCCTGTTGTTTGTAGGTCTGGGCGGCTTTGGCGCGATCAACCTCAGCGGTGATATTCGCACCATCGGCACTGTCGGCGAAAAATCCATCCCCGTGGATACCTACGCGCGCCAAATCCAACAAGAGCTCAACGCGATCAGCCGCCAATCCGGCACCCCGATGAGCTTTGCCCAAGCGCAAAACCTTGGGTTGGACCGCGCTGTTCTGCAACGCATCATGCGCGACCGCGCGCTGGATCATGAGGCCACGCAGATGGGCCTTTCCGTCGGTGACGCGCTGCTGCGCGACCGTCTGGTACAAATTGCAGCCTTCCAAGGCGTGGATGGCAAATTCGACCGCGATGGTTATACGCAGGCGCTGCGCTCTGCTGGATTGAACGAAGCGGAATTCGAAATCAGCCTGCGCGAAGAAGCGGCCCGCCAGCTGCTGCAAGGCGCAGTGTCCAGCGGCGTGGAAATGCCCGCCGCCTACGCGGAAACACTGGTTGCATATGTCAGTGAAGAACGCGATTTCACATGGGTTCTTCTAGAAGAAGACACGCTGGAAACCCCGATCGCCACCCCAGACACCGAGACGTTAAAAGCCTATTTTGACGCCAATGCAGACAGCTTTGTTTTGCCTGCGACCAAGAAAATCACCTATGCGTGGCTGAACCCTACTGACATCCTTGATCAGGTCGATGTCCCAGAGGAAGACCTGCGCACAGAATATGAAAACCGCGATGCACAATATAACCAAGCGGCGCGCCGTCTGGTTGAGCGCCTTGTGTTTGCCGACCAAGACGCCGCTGACCAAGCCGCCGCAGCCCTAGAAGTGGGCGGAACATCCTTTGAAGCGCTGGTGAATGATCGTGGGTTGGCGCTGGCTGACGTAGATATGGGCGACGTTGATCAAGCATCCCTTGGGGACGCGGGCGAAACTGTCTTTGCTGGCGAAGTTGGCGATGTGGTCGGCCCTGCCCCCAGTGATCTGGGCCCTGCACTGTTCCGCATCAATGCAATCCTGCCCGCGCAGCATATCTCCTTTGAGGACGCGCTGCCCGAACTGCGCGACGCGCTGGCCAGTGACCGCGCGATCCGCCTTGTTGAAGCGCAGGCCGAAGATTTTGACGACCGTCTTGCTGGCGGCAGCACCTTGGAGGAGCTGGCAGAGCAGACCGATATGGTTCTAGGTCAAATCGACTGGACAGCCGAAAGCACACAAGCAATCGCTGCCTACGAAGACTTTCGCCGTGCAGCCGCTTCGGCGGTTGAAGGCGCATTCCCCCAGATTGCCCAATTGGACGATGGCGGCGTGTTTGCCCTGCGCTTGGATGAAGCCCTGCCTGAACGCCCAGCCACCCACGAAGATGTGACTGAACAGGTCAGCACCCGTTGGCGCGAAGACCAGATTGTGCAGCAATTGCGTGCCCTTGCCGACACCACAAAAACCGCTGTTGAGGCAGGCACCCCACTGGCTGACCAAGGTCTGGAAGAACGTGTGGTCTCGGCCCAGACACGCAACGGCTTCATCCCGCGCACGCCTGCTGGCTTCATGGCCGAAGTGTTCAAAATGTCGGAAGGTGACATCCAGATCCTTGAGGGAACAGATACCGTCGTGATGGTGCGCCTAGATGCCGTACATGCCGCAGATGACACCGAAGAGGCCCAAGCACTGGTGGCACAATTGCGCACCCAACAGAACGAGGCTCTGGCCCGCAACCTGCTTGAAATCTACGCGGATGACACGCTGCTGCGTGCAGGCCAAAACATCGATGCACGTGCGGTCACCGCCGTGAATGTGAACTTCCAATAGATGGCCCGATAATATGGCTTTGACACCCGAATTCGACGCCTTTGAGGCGCAATATAACGAAGGCAAACATCAGGTGGTCTACACCCGCCTTGCTGCCGATCTGGACACACCAGTGTCTTTGATGCTGAAACTGGGCGGCGCGGCCGAGAATGCATTTATGCTGGAATCCGTTACTGGCGGTGAGGTCCGCGGCCGCTATTCCATCATCGGCATGAAGCCCGATCTGATCTGGCGCTGCCGCGGCACCTCCTCCGAGGTCAACCGCACGGCCCGTTTCGACAACGACGCCTACACCCCGATTGACGGCGATCCGCTGGACGCCCTGCGCGGCCTGATCGCCGAAAGCAAAATTGATCTGCCCGCCGACCTGCCCCAAGCGGCAGCTGGCCTGTTTGGCTATCTGGGCTATGACATGATCCGTTTGGTCGAACGCCTGCCCGACATCAACCCTGATCCACTGGGCCTACCCGATGCGGTGATGTTGCGCCCATCGGTGGTTGCGGTGCTGGACGGCGTCAAAGGTGAAGTGACCGTTGTGTCGCCCGCATGGGTGAAGGACGGCCAATCTGCGCGCGCCGCTTATGCTCAGGCGGCCGAGCGAGTGATGGACGCCGTGCGTGATCTGGAACGCAGCCCCACAGGGACCTCCCGCGATCTGGGCAATGCAGCCAGCGCGCCAGATCCTGTCAGCAACTTCACGAAAGACGCCTATAAAGAGGCCGTCCTAAAGGCCCAAGAATACATCAAAGCGGGCGATATTTTCCAAGTCGTCCCCAGCCAACGGTGGGCACAAGATTTCCGCGAGCCGCCCTTTGCGCTCTATCGCAGTTTGCGCCGCACGAACCCCTCGCCGTTTATGTTTTACTTTAATTTTGGCGGCTTCCATGTGGTTGGTGCCTCGCCGGAAATTTTGGTGCGCGTGTTTGGTAAGGAAATCACCATCCGCCCCATCGCAGGGACGCGCCCGCGCGGCGCCACGCCTGAGGAAGACCGCGCCCTAGAGGCCGATCTGATGGCCGATAAAAAAGAGCTGGCCGAACATTTGATGCTGTTCGACCTGGGCCGCAACGATGTTGGACGTGTGGCGAAAATCGGCACTGTGCGCCCGACCGAAGAATTCATCGTCGAACGTTACAGCCACGTCATGCACATCGTTTCAAATGTAGTGGGCGAATTGCGCGATGACTGCGATGCGCTGGATGCGTTTTTTGCGGGCATGCCTGCGGGGACGGTTTCTGGTGCGCCCAAGGTGCGCGCGATGGAAATCATTGACGAGTTGGAGCCCGAAAAACGCGGCATCTATGGCGGCGGCGTGGGCTATTTCAGTGCGGGCGGCGATATGGACATGTGCATCGCGCTGCGCACGGCCGTGATCAAGGATGAAACCCTGTATATCCAAGCAGGCGGCGGCGTTGTTTATGACAGCGACCCCGAGGCTGAGTATATGGAAACCGTGCATAAATCCGGCGCCATCCGCCGCGCGGCTGAAGACGCTACGCGTTTTGTTGGCAACGGAAACGGCTAGGCTGCCTTTAGCAACAGGCGCAGCACCTGCTGTGCCTGTGCGCATCGCGCGGCGATCTGCTGAGGGTTTGGCGGATCGGTCACACCAATCACCCGCCTGATCTGCTGATCCCCGATCAGCACCGACATATAAATCCCTGCCTGTGCCTCATCTGCGCCCAACCTGCCCAGAAGTGCCATCATCATGGGCTGGACTGTATCCCGCCCCCCCCTAGAAATAGCGCGCCCTAGCGTACCTGTCGGATCGCTGGCGGCAACGCGATTGAGCAAAACCGCGCGCTCCCCCAGAACCATTTCCAACAATAGCGGGGCGACACGTTCCAGCGTTTCTTCAACGGGCGCATCCGCTGCGACCGCCTCTGAGAGAGCGCTCTGGATCGCGGCTGTATTGTCAGCGACCATCGCCGCGAACAACCCCAATTTGTCCCCATACCATCGATAGAGCGTCTCATTCGATGCTTTGGCCGCCTTCGCGATGGCCAGCATTGACGTTCCCTCATACCCGTTTTCGCGCAGCAGATCGTATGCGGCCTGCGTGATCGCCAGATGGCGGGCTTGTTTTTTATCACTGCGCATGGAGCACCTTACAATTTCCTTGCTCAAAACCGTACAGTTTGTTACGGATTTTGAAAAGGCGTAATTATATGTACGGAAATGGAGTGCAATCATGACACAAACAATCAAAGGGCTCATCATGCTGTCCCTCACCTTAAATGCGGCGATCTTCGGATTTTTCTATGCGTGGGTGTGCTCTACCATGTGGGGGTTGGATGCCGCCGACCCTCGGGTCGCAATTTCAGCCATGCAGGCGATGAATGCATCCGTGCGCAACGCCGTCTTTGCGCCCGCGTTTTTCGGAACGCCCCTTGCCTTAGCGGTCACAGCGGTTTTGCTGAAACGTGCAAGCGCGCCGCGCAGTGGGGCCTTGTTTGCCCTCAGTGCAGCGGTCTATTTCCTGTTTGGGCTGGTTCTAACCATGACTGTGAATGTCCCCATGAACGAAGCGCTTGCCCAGATCCCTGCCCCCCAAGACCCAACTGCCGCGCGCGCTATTTGGTTGGCCTATTCACCCGATTGGCAATTCTGGAACATTACGCGCACCGTGGCATCGGGGGGCTCATTTCTTCTGGCGGTCGCAGGGCTGATGGCCC
>JBDVSG010000017.1:0-3439 GCA_039967155.1 Sulfitobacter sp.
AACGGATTTCGCTTGGCGGCGGCGTCATCCATATGCGCATAAAACGTATCGCCTGTGAAATTGGCAAATTTTTCGATGTCTTCCACGCTGACCGATCGGGGTTGTGTGTAGAGGGTCTCACCCAGTTGCAGTTGGTTAAAGGTGCGGGTGAAAGGGTGATCGTCATGGGGCGTCTCGGCCGCGCCGGGCACCCATTTTTGTGCGACTGCTGTCAGAATGTCGGGGCTTCCTTGGATCGCTGTGCGTTGCATATAGTGCATTACACCGCGCACGCCGCCCAGTTCTTCGCCGCCGCCAGCACGGCCTGGCCCGCCGTGCACCATATGCGGCAGGGGCGAGCCATGGCCGGTGCTTTCCTTCATGCTGTCGCGGTTGTTGAAGTAGAGCCGCCCGTGAAACGCCCCCGCCCCAAGGGCAACCTGCCGCGCCACATCCCCATCACGGGTGATCACAGAGGCCACAAGGCTTCCTTGGCCTTTGTTGGCCAGCGCGACCGCATGCGCGACATCCGTATAAGGCATCAGGGTGGACACAGGGCCAAAGGCCTCGACCGCGTGTACGTTCACGGCCGCATCGGGATTTTCACAATGAAATAACATCGGCGGGACAAAGGCGCCTGCGTCGGCGCTGGCACCGTGCACATCAAAATGATCCGGATCGCCAAAAACACGCTCGGCTTCTTGCCCAATGATCGCCGCTTTTTCCAAAACATCAGCCTTCTGACCGGCCGAGACCAGCGCCCCCATGCGGGTCGCGGCATCGCTGGGGTCGCCGATTACGACCTTGGCAAGGCTGGTTTGCAAAGCCTCGATAACGGCGGGCACTTGGGTCTGGGGGGCCATGATCCTGCGGATCGCGGTGCATTTCTGTCCCGCTTTTGTTGTCATTTCGCGAGTGACTTCTTTGATGAACAGGTCAAATTCCGGTGTGCCATATACGGCGTCGGGCCCTAGAATGGAGGCATTCAAGCTGTCTTGTTCGGCGACAAAGCGGATTGATTTTTGTAGGATATTGGGCGCAGAGCGCAGCTTGAACGCGGTAACAGCGGATCCTGTGAACCCCACCACATCTTGGCTGTCCAAATGCGACAGCATGTCCCCCAATCCACCTGACACCAGCTGCAGCGCCCCCTCGGGCAAAAGCCCACTATCGAGCATGATCTCCACCGCCATTTGTGTCACATAACAGCTGGCTGTGGCGGGCTTTACGATTGCGGGAACACCTGCAAGCAGCGTTGGGGCGAGTTTCTCCAGCATGCCCCAGACAGGAAAGTTGAACGCGTTGATGTGCACTGCCACCCCTTGCAGAGGGGTGCAGATGTGCTGCCCAAGGAAGGTCCCATTTCGGGAAAGCTGCTCAACCTCGCCGTCCAGATAGACATGCGCATCGGGCATCTCGCGCCGGCCTTTTGAGGCAAACACAAACATGGTGCCGATGCCGCCATCGATGTCGATCAGATTGTCGTTTTGCGTCGCACCCGTGGCAAAGGAAATATCATAGAGGCGCTGTTTGTGCTGGCCCAAATAGGCCGCCAACGCCTTGAGCATTTTTGCCCGTTGGTGGAAGGTCATTTTGCGTAAATTGGGCCCACCCACACGGCGCGCATGGTCCAACATTTCGTGCACGTCCAGCGCCGAATTACCCGCCCGCGCGATCACTGCTCCGGTCACAGCTGAGCGGATTTCACGCGCGGCGCTGTCACTGCCGATCCATTGGCCTGCGGCATAGCTTTTTACGTCTTGGATTGTCATGACTGATTTCCTGTTACTGAGGGGCATACCGCGCGGCGCGGGTCCATGACCCTGGGCTTGCGGTTTCAAGTGAGTTAAGGGCAGAGCGGAGGGTTTCATCGCCGATCTCGTTGGCCCAATGCATCGGACCGCCGCGCCAACGCGGAAACCCGTAGCCAGAGGTTTTCACCACATCGATGGTCGCATCGCTGTCAGCGATACCTTCTGCGACGATTTTGGCGCCTTCATTGGCCATAGCTGACAACAGCTGGCTTTGGATGTCTTCAACAGAAAAGCTGTGGCGGGTAATGCCGTTGTTTTCTGCGTAGGCGGTGATGATTTTTTCAACCGCGGGGTCGACCTGCGGTCTGTTGTCTTGGCCGTATTGGTACCATCCCGCGCCGCTTCGTTTGCCGTAGCGTTCCGCCGCGCAGAGTTCATCTGCTATCGTCACATACCGCTCAGAAGGATCGCGGGTGGCGTCTTGTCGGCGGCGGTTGGCTTGGGCGATTTGTAGGCCCGATAGGTCTTGTGCTTCAAACGGGCCCATTGCCATGCCAAAGGCCCGCATGGCGGCGTCGATTTCGTGTGGAAGCGCCCCATCCGCAAGAAGATATTCCGCCGCGCGCCGGTAGGCGGACAAGATGCGGTTGCCGATGAACCCGTCGCAGACACCTGCAAGAACGGGCGTTTTGCGCAGCTTGGCCGTCAGTGAAAATGCAGTTGCCAGCGTGGCATCGCTGGTGCCGTCAGCTTTGATCACCTCCACCAGTTTCATGATGTGAGCGGGCGAAAAGAAATGGATGCCGACACATCTGTCTCGACCTGCAATATTGGCGAAGATCGCATTGGGATCCAGATAAGAGGTGTTTGTGGCCAGAATGGCATCCGGCCTCATGACATTTGCGAGGGCGTTAAAAACGGTGCGCTTGGCGCCAAGGTCTTCAAACACCGCTTCGATCGCAAGATCGGCAGAGGCCGCATCCGCATAGTCAGACGTTGTGGTGGACGCGGCAAGGCGGCTCTCAAGCTGGGCGGCAGTGATTTTGCCACGCTTTAGTGCGGCTTGCATCAAACTGGTGATGGTGCGCCGTGCGTCATCCGCCGCCTGTACGCTGCGTTCAATGACTGTGACGTGGTAGCCGCCATTCAAACATGCGGTGGCAATGCCGCTGCCCATCAATCCCCCCCCAACAATCGCGATATGGGAAAGAGGGGCAGGGGTCAGAGACTTCAGCTGCGCAGGCCGTGTGGCCGCGCGTTCTGCGAAAAAGACATGCCGCAGGGCGCGGCTTTGACTGGATTGGCGCAGCTGCAGATGCAAGGCGCGTTCCTTTGGCTGGCCGACCTCATAGGGGTCGCTGGCCCATAAAAGGGCGTCGAGGTTCAGATCAGGGGCGGTTCGACCCTTGGCGAATTTTATGATCTTTTTACGGTAACCTTCGATCTGTTCGGCGCTTGGCGGTGTGATTTTCTTTTGACTGATAGGGGCAGGGCTGGCCTGCAAAAATGACGGAATTGTAGCCGCCGGATCTTCGGAGATGGCATCAATCGCTTTGATCTCTAGCAGCTGAGGCGCCGTGAAGGTTTTGCCAAAACAAGCCATTTCCACAGCCATATCCCAGCCCATCAATCGGGGGCCGCGTTGCGTGCCACCTGCGCCCGGGATCAAGCCAACGTTCACCTCTGGCAGGCCAAAACGGGTGTTG
>JBDVSG010000018.1:0-13669 GCA_039967155.1 Sulfitobacter sp.
GACCACTGCAGGCTATGACGATGCAGACGCATTGCGCGCCTTTGCCCAATCGGTTGATTTGGTAACATACGAATTCGAGAACATCCCGACCGAGGCGCTGGATATCATCGAGGCGATCACCCCCATTCATCCGAATCGCCGTGCGCTTGGCACATCACAGGACCGTCTGGTTGAAAAAGAATTCCTGCAAAGCATCGGCTTGACCGTCGCGCCTTTTGCGGATGTGACCGATGCGGCCAGCCTTGATGCGGCGATTGCCGAAATTGGCACCCCCGCGATCCTGAAAACCCGCCGCTTTGGCTATGACGGCAAGGGGCAGTCGCGGTTAATGTCGCCGAATGACGCCGCCGCCGCGATTGCGGATATGGCGGGAGCGCCTGCTGTGCTGGAAGGCTTTGTGGATTTCACCCTTGAGGTTTCCATCATTGCGGCGCGCAACCCGCAAGGCGAAGTCGCCTGCTATGACCCCGGTGAGAATGTGCACCGCAACGGTATCTTGCACACCACAGATGTGCCCGCGAACATCCCTGCCAGCCTGCGCACGGACGCAGTTCTTCTGGCCGCAAAAATTCTCAATACGTTGGATTATGTTGGCGTTATGGGGGTCGAACTGTTTGTTACGCCCAAGGGATTGATCGTGAATGAAATCGCCCCGCGCGTGCACAATTCTGGCCACTGGACGCAGAACGGCTGTGCAGTGGATCAGTTTGAACAGCACATCCGCGCCATTGCAGGCTGGCCTTTGGGGGATGGCAGCCGCCATTCTGATGTGATTATGGAAAACCTGATCGGCGACGACATGGATAAAGTGCCCGCGCTGGCCCGCGAGGCCAACTGCGCTGTGCATCTATACGGTAAGGTGGAAACCAAAGCAGGCCGAAAAATGGGCCATGTAAACAGGGTGAAGCCCTGATTTCATCCCATGAACCGCGCAGCCACATCACCGCTCATGTGGCTGACGCGGCCTTGCACCAACGTGGCGGCAACGCGCAGGCTGTCGCGCTCTAGCACAACCATGTCGGCGCGTTTTCCTGCCACCAAAACACCACGGTCAGGCAACCCCAGCACCGAGGCAGGCCCCGCCGACACCAACCCCCAAGCCGCGTTCAAATCCATCATCCCGTTTTGCCACAGCATCAATGCCGCGCGCCGCGCACTGGGATAGTGGTAGTCCGAGGCCAGCGCATCACAATAGCCCATGGCGATCAGATCAACCGCCGAAACATTGAGGTTATGCGACCCGCCGCGCACCACATTGGGCGATCCCATCACCACAATGCCGCCGCCCTCTTTGGCGGCTTCGGCGGCCTCCAAAGTCTCGGGGAATTCAGCCACATTGACGCCGCGTGCGGCCCATTCGGCGCGCCCCTGTGCGGTGGTGTCATCATGGCTGCCCATGGCGATGCCCCGTGCGGCCAGCTGCGCGCACAACCAATCCAACCCCGAGGGCACCTCATCACTGTTGGCTTCCAAGGCTTGCATCAACGCCAAATGCGTCTCGGGGCTGCGCCGCGCTTTTAGGGCTTGGGACACCAGCCGTTTGGGCTGACGCCCTTCTTTCAGTCGTTCGTGCGGCAGGTGGTCATTGAAAACGATGTATTTGACACCCCATTCTTCCATCTGTTCGGGAAGTTCGGCAAACAAATCCAGCTGATGGGTTTCAAACCGCAGCTGGCCGCGCAAATCGGTGACCATTCCAGGCGCTACATCGCGCAGATGCGAAAACACCTGTTGAGCAAATTCATAACCGCGCACGCCACCTTCCCAGCTGACGAATTGCGCCAATGTCGCAGTGGTAATGCCATTTGCGGCCAGCTCTGCCTCCACCGCGATCAGACCTTCGGCCATTTGTTTCATCGCGCCACGACGGGGGGCCAGATGTCGCTCAAACCCGTCACCATGTACATCCACAATGCCGGGCAAAACCAAATAGCCGCTCAGATCAACCTGCCGCCCAACGGGGCCGTCAACAATCACGCCATCCGCGAAGGACAGGCCATCGCTGTGCAGGCCATTGGGGCCCAAAATCTCTGCGCCAGTCAGATCAAGGTTTAACATCTGAGGTGTCCTCTCCGAATATGCATCCCGCATCAGGGCAGCCCAACTGCTCGAGCACCGCATCAATCACCGTCAGATCGGGATCAAAACGGCCTGTCTTCAAAAACCCAACTGTTTGGGCAATCACACGCGGATTATTCATCATAAATGTATGGGTCACGGGCAAGGTCATATGGGATTTCATCCCCGCCACATGGGTCGAACTGACAGCCACTTTGCCGTCATCCTTTCCCGGTAAAAGGGTAGAAAAATAGGGATTAAGAGACTGCGACCCTGCGATCACGCCCAGTTCAAAATTAACGTTGGGCAAACCGCGCGGCAACGAATCTGGACCTGTGCCCATTTGCAATCCAGCAGGCCCATTGATCCAGTCGAAAACAAGCACGTCGCGCAGCTCATCCACGATTTCACTGCCTTGGTTAGGAGGGCCCAGCATGACCGCGCGGCCCACCTGATCAGGCCCCACTTCCGCCACCCATTGGCGCAGCAGGATGCCGCCCATGGAGTGGGTCACGAAATCGACATGCGGGGTTTCACAGGCTGCGACAGCCGCTGGCAAAGTCTCCCGCGTTAGCTGCTCTATGGGGGCTTCTGTTGATGGATATCCTGGACGCACCACCCGCCAGCCTTCTGCTTTTAACGCGGCCTCCATCAACGCGAACGAGGTTTCTGTGCGCGCGAGCCCATGCAATAAAACTACGCATCGCTCCTCAGCGGCCCATGCTGTGCTTGCCGACAGCAACAAGGTAGATATGATCAAGCCTAATCTCATGCCATGCTATGTAGTCGCTCAGCGCTGCGCTGTAACCCCCAACCCGACGTGAGTAAAAGAGGAGATGCAAAATGGCGCCAACCCCTTCGCCGCGCCTCGCGGTTCGGGCGATCATTATGCATGAAGACCGGCTGTTGTTGGTGAACGCATGGCCCGATGGCAAAAGCGATCTTATGTGCGCACCTGGCGGCGGGGTCGAGCGTGGCTCTGCTTTGCCCGACAACCTGATCCGCGAAGTGTATGAGGAAACGGGGCTCCGCATTACTGTCGGTGCCCCCTGTTTGGTCAATGAATTTCACGATCCCAAGAGCAGCTTCCATCAGGTTGATGTCTACTTCCGCTGTGCATTGGCCAGCGCGCCGACAGTCGATCATGGATGGCAAGACGTTGACCATGTTGTGACTGACCGCCGCTGGGTCACGCGCGCAGAGATCGCCCAGCTTCGCGTTAAACCGGACAGCCTTGCGGCCGTTGCATGGGGCGATGACGGCGCCCCATCCTATGATCCGTTGGAGCCGATTATCGTTTAGCCGTGACAGCCCAGCCAATGCCGCACACCACCAAAGTGGCGGCAATGATCACGGTCATGGGGACAGCTTCACCCAACAAAATAGCCCCCGCGATCAAAGCAATCACAGGCACGCTAAGCTGAACCACAGCTGCGGTTGTCCCGCTCAATTCGCGCAGCAGGCTATACCACAGCGCATATCCCAAGCCCGAAGTCACCGCGCCGCTGATCACAGCCAGCAAGAGGCCAAACCAAGTGCCCGACACCCCCAACCATCCCAAAAGGACAATCAGCAAAGGCAGACATAGAACAAAGCTGGCCCCCGTGGCCGCGATAGGATCGACAGCGCCACGCCCGAGAATAGTATAGGCAGCCCAACCAAGCCCCCCGACCACCATCAACGATGCCCCGACCGGATCAGTCATACTGCCTTCGCTTGGCCAGAGGACCAGAACCAAGCCGCCAAATGCCACAGCTGCCCCTCCTATTTGGCGCCCGTTTGGTGGAGATCCAGTAAATGCAGCGTGAGAGAACATCGTTATTTGGGTTACGCCAAACAGAATGAGCGCCCCCAACCCCGCATCCAAAGTGATGTTTGCCAATGAAAACCCGACCATATAAGCGGCAAGACTGACCCCGCCGATCCAGCGTGCACGGTCCCGAATGGGCAAGGACACCCCACGCCCGTAACAAATTGCGGCCAGCATCGCTGCGCCAGCGGCGACCCGAACAATGGCAAACGTGCCCGGACCTAGGTGGCCGCCATCAATGGCAGCCCGTGTCAGGATCGAATTCGCCGCGAAGGCACACATGGCGAGAACGGTTAAAAATACGATGCGCATACCCCTCGCCTACAGCCCTGTCAGAACCATTCCAAGGCATTTCTACCTTTTGGCCTTCACTTAAAAATGAACTCATCCGAATCACCGTCGTCCTGCGCCAAAAAATCCCATCCATCTGTGTTTTGTACAGCACGCAGATTGGTCGAGGATGTTGGTTGGATTTGACTTTGGAAAAGGGACGCAACTGTACCCTGTACATCCCGATCCATGAGCGCCGTAATCAATCCCTGTTTGATCGCATCGTTTTGATGAGCGGCTTGTGCCGCAAGATCACGCCGCGCCTGCACTGTTCGCATCGCCGCAACCACGGAGGATTGCAATTCTGCAGCGGTCATTGTTTCTTTGCACAGGAAGTCGTGGCAACCGTTGCGCATAGCGGCCACTGCGGTCTGCGTGTCCCCTCCCCCTGTGATCATGATCATCACAGCGTCGCGGTTCAGTGCATTTTTCTGAACCTCCGAGAGGACATCCAGACCATTTCCCTCTGGCAGATGGAAATCGATTAAAATCAGGTCAAATGACCGCTGGCTTAATATGTTTTTCATTTGGGCGATGTTACAAACTTCGCTCAGACCCATGGAGAGGTTAGAGGAAATAGTCATCCTTTTGATCCGCGCGCGGTCAAAACTGCTATCGTCTACGAGCAGTGTTCTTATGGGTTTCGTCGTCGCCCCAATGTTTGGGTCTAACACTTCTGCTGCAGATGACATCGCTTTACTCTCCCACTCAATTCACCACACAGGTTAGAGGGAGAGGTCCTATCAAAAGCTAAACAGCCCCTCGTCCGATCAACCCATAAAGGGCTGAAATTGCTTCAAATTGCGCGGGGGAAGGCGTTACGGAGGATTGGTATTCACGTTGGGCGGCGCGGCAGAACCACATCAATTTGCAAGCCGCCCTCATGGTCTTGTGCCTTTGACAAGGCCATATGGCCACCGTAATGGCTGGCAATTTTACCCACAATGGCCAACCCCATACCTGTGCCTTCGACCTCATCACGAGGGCGCAATGTGGTCATCGGGGCCATGGCGCGCGCGTGAAGATGTGCCGGAATTCCTGGACCATCGTCCGAAACCGTCAAGCGGAACATTTCACCCTCTCTCTGTGTACGGATCCTGATATGTCCGTGTGGACCTTGGTGGTGTTTAACTGCATTTTCAATCAGCGCATGCAGCATCAGGGATGCATCGTGATCCCCCATTGCGACGAAGGGCAAATTGATCTGGCGGGTAATTTGAAATGTCTCGGCCCTATTCAGATTTTTCATAACATCATCAAGTGCCTTGGACACATCGATATTGTCGATCGTTTGTATGCGGCCAATTCGAGAATAGGCCAGCAGATCGACCAACATCTGATCTAGGCGCCCCGCATGTTGGTTCATCATCTCGATGGAGCGGCTGATGCCACCGCCCAGCACAACGCCGTCACTTCGCAGGTCATCTTCGATCCACTGCGGCAATTCGATCAAGGCGCGTATGGATGCCCGCGCGTCATGGCTAATCAAATAAATAAAGTCATCTACATCTTCGGTCCGCGATTTTGCATCCCCAGCTGCGGCCGCAGCCAGAGCAGTAACCATCCCTGTCATATCTCACCTTTTTCGCTCCATTGACGAGAGGCTAGCATTCGCTTCGTTTCAGTATGGTTAACAGCCGCTTTCCCCAAAACGAAACAAAGGGCCCACGAGGGGCCCTTTGCAAATCCAGATAGGCAAGATGTCTATCCTTTCTAAGGTGTCAGTTGCGACACCTTCAGAAAGGATCACATATCAGCAAAGCTGATATGCTTACATCATGCCGCCCATGCCGCCCATGTCAGGCATGCCGCCGCCCATTGGTGCGCCACCATCTTTCGATGGGCGATCGCCAACCATGGCTTCGGTTGTGATCAACAGGCCAGCAACAGATGCTGCGTCCTGCAGCGCTGTGCGAACAACTTTGGCAGGGTCGATAACACCGAATTTGAACATGTCGCCATATTCTTCAGCTTGGGCGTTAAAGCCGAATGTCACATCTTCGCTTTCGCGGATTTTGCCCGCAACAACGGAACCGTCAACACCGGAGTTTTCAGCAATCTGACGCAGAGGTGCTTCAATCGCCTTACGGATGATTGAGATACCTACGTCTTGGTCAGAGTTTGCACCCTTAAGGTCTGCAAGCGCTTTGCCACCTTGGATAAGTGCAACACCACCACCAACAACAACGCCTTCTTGTACCGCAGCGCGTGTCGCGTTCAGTGCATCGTCAACGCGGTCTTTACGCTCTTTGACTTCCACTTCGGACATGCCACCAACACGGATAACAGCAACACCGCCAGCCAGTTTGGCAACGCGTTCTTGCAGTTTTTCACGGTCGTAGTCGGATGTTGTTTCTTCGATCTGGTTACGGATCTGTGCAACACGTGCTTCGATGTCGGCTTTGTCGCCAGAACCATCAACGATTGTTGTTTCGTCTTTGGTGATCTGAACTTTCTTGGCGGAACCCAGCATGTCCATTGTAACGGACTCAAGCTTCATGCCCAGATCTTCGGAGATCACTTGACCGCCTGTCAGAACTGCAAGGTCTTGCAACATCGCTTTGCGGCGATCACCGAAACCAGGTGCTTTGACCGCTGCGATTTTCAGACCGCCGCGCAGTTTGTTCACAACCAGAGTTGCCAGCGCTTCGCCTTCAACATCTTCTGCAATGATCAAAAGTGGCTTTTGCGACTGGATCACTTGCTCAAGCAGGGGAACCATTGGCTGCAGGGAAGACAATTTTTTCTCGTGAAGCAGGATGATCGCGTCTTCCAGCTCAACAGTCATTTTGTCAGAGTTTGTAACGAAGTAAGGGGACAGGTAACCGCGGTCGAACTGCATGCCTTCAACAACATCGGTTTCTGTTTCCAGACCTTTGTTTTCTTCAACAGTGATAACGCCTTCGTTGCCGACTTTTTGCATCGCGTCTGCGATCTGACGACCGATTTCCGCTTCGCCGTTGGCAGAGATTGTACCAACCTGAGCAACTTCGTCGCTGTCAGAAACAGGGCGTGCCGCTGCGATAATCGCTTCAACAACTTTAGTAGTTGCCAGATCGATGCCGCGCTTCAGGTCCATCGGGTTCATGCCCGCTGCAACTGATTTCATGCCTTCTTTGACGATGGCTTGGGCCAGAACAGTTGCGGTTGTTGTACCGTCGCCTGCTTCGTCGTTGGTGCGGGAAGCAACTTCCTTAACCATCTGGGCGCCCATGTTTTCGAACTTGTCTTCCAATTCGATCTCTTTGGCGACAGATACACCGTCTTTTGTGATGCGTGGCGCACCAAAGGATTTGTCCAGAACAACGTTACGGCCTTTTGGGCCCAGTGTTACTTTGACGGCGTCTGCAAGGATGTTCACACCCTTAAGCATTTGGTTACGCGCGTCTGTACCGAATTTGACGTCTTTTGCAGCCATTTTCGAAGTCTCCTAAAATTAGTTTGATGTAAAGCGTAGGGTGGGTGAAACCCACCTGACCTATGGTTTCACCGGTCCTGAGATCAGGACAGGATCCCCATGATGTCGCTTTCTTTCATCATCAGCATTTCTACGCCGTCGACAGTTACTTCTGTGCCGGACCATTTGCCGAACAGGATTTTGTCGCCAGCTTTTACCGCAGGTGCGATCAGCTCGCCGCTGTCTTTGCGTGCGCCTTCGCCCACGGAAACAACTTCACCCTCGGAGGGCTTTTCTTTTGCGCTATCGGGGATGATCAATCCGCCAGCTGTTTTTTCTTCGCTTTCTGTGCGCTTTACCAGCACGCGGTCGTGAAGCGGTGTCAATGCCATCTTTGTAGCTCCTTGATGCTCAAAGTTATATCTCTAGGACCGACCCTTCACCCGAAGCGATCGGCCGTTATCACTCACCTCGGTCGAGTGACAACGACGAATAGGTATGGAGGTCGCTGTGATGAGTCAACAACTGCTTCAAGATTTTTTTGCTATCGCCCCAGCGCAGGCTTACTCTTGGCCCAACACACGCGACGCGACGCCCACTGCCTCTGCACCGGCTGGTGTCAGGCCATACACGCCTTTTTCGACCTTTTCGAACCAACCATAGTGATTTGACCGCATCATGGTTGTTGCTTTGGATACCGCAGTTTCACGGGCAACGTCCGACCCTTTGCTGGCGCCAACCTCAAACAGATAGACCGCAATTTTGACGGCATCCTGACGGTACGCCGTGACCAGCCCTGCCCGCGTCTGGCCGCCATCATTGGGATCCCCTTGGCGGCGGGCGAATTCTTTGAGCAATGCGTTTTTACGTTTGGTATTTTTGCGCGGCGCATATGGCCCCGGATCGCAATGCACTGTCACCAGACCATCTTCGACACGCACAGTCATCAGCCCCAACCCCAGCCGCCGCGCCAAACTTGTGTTGGCTTTGACCGACTTGTAGAACGGCTTACCTGCCTTATGTGCCACCGCCAGATAGACATCATCGCTCAGCTTTAGCCGGTCCAGACATTGATGAAACAGCGCAAGCGAAAACCCCAACTTCAGCTCGACCACCACCGGCGGTTCCGCGCCGCGCAGCGCAACCACATCGGCAGCGCCGACTTCAGCTTTTACGACATAGCCCTGATCCTCCAGAAAGGATTTCACAGGCGGGTATAAATCAGTTTCTCTGACACTCATGAGCGGGAGGTTATCACCATTCCCATTCGGGGCGCGACCCCTTAGGGTGCCTGTGTATGACCCGCGACGAGATCAAAGCCTTCTGCGCCTCACTTCCCCATGCCAGCCATGTGGTTCAATGGGGCAATTCTGACGTCTATAAGATCGGCGGCAAGCTGTTCGCGGTTGTTGGCATGGGCGGGGAGGCTGCTGCCGTGACGTTCAAGACGAGTCACCTCGCCTTTGAG
Organism: Sulfitobacter sp.; assembly: GCA_039967155.1. Lineage (GTDB taxonomy): Bacteria > Pseudomonadota > Alphaproteobacteria > Rhodobacterales > Rhodobacteraceae > Sulfitobacter. The sequence goes on from JBDVSG010000018.1 coordinate 9,064, forward strand.
ATATTATCCGACAGCCCAGGCCTGCGACCAGCGCCTTATCTGGCCTCTCGCGGATTAAAGTGGATACAGAATTACGCCGAACCAGGTCTGTCTGATGACAGCTTGCGCGACCACATTCGCGCCTCTTATGATATGGCGGCAAGCGGATTGACCAAGAAAAAGCGCGCTGAGCTGGGGCTTGTTTGACGGCCTGCGCGTCAGGGGCATCGGTTGGCGCTGATCGCAATTGCGGGATTGAGTTTAAGGGCAAAATAAAGAAGCTGGACCAGTGCGTCCAAACGCCTCTTATCGAGAGGTGACATGGGGCGCTTTCCTGCTATAAGGCGGCGAATTGATCCATTTATTTTGCAGGAGCCTGCCCCATGACCACTCTCGTATTTGGCCACAAATCCCCCGACACAGACAGCACCGGCAGCCCGATCATTTGGGCATGGTACCTGAGCAACGTCCTTGATGTTGAGGCCAAGCCGGTCTTGTTGGGCGAACCCAACACCGAAGCCCTGTTCATGCTGGATCACTGGAAGCTGGATAAGCCTGAAATTATTTCTGATGTGGCCGATGATCAGCCTGTTGTTATTGTGGACACAAACAACCCTGCCGAGCTGCCTGCAAACATCAACAACGCCGACATCAAAGCCATCATTGACCACCACAAGCTGGTTGGTGGTTTAGAAACAAAAGCACCGATCCACATGGTCATCGAACCGCTGGCGTGCACTGCAACAATCATGTGGAAGCTCATCGGCAAAGACATGGCGCAGATGCCTGACAACATCAAAGGCGCGATGCTGACCTGCATCCTGTCCGACACGTTGGAGTTCCGCAGCCCGACCACAACCCAAGAAGACAAAGCCGTTGCTTGGTCCCTTGCCGAGAGCCTGGGCATCGACATTGCGGAATATGCGGCAGCAATGTTTGCAGCAAAATCTGATGTGTCGTCCTTCTCGGAAGCTGAATTGCTGCGCATGGACAGCAAAGAATATGCGGTAGATGGCAAGCAGTTCCGCGTATCTGTTCTGGAAACCACATCGCCTGCATCGGTTCTGGACCGCAAAGACGCTTTGATGGCAGCAATGCCTGCAGTCGCCGAAGAAGACGGCGCGGATCAGGTGCTGCTGTTTGTTGTGGATATCCTCAACGAAGAAGCCACGATGCTGATTCCAAACGAGCTGTCCAAAACTGTGGCCGAGAAGTCCTTTGACGCGACAGTTTCCGGCGACACCGTCGTCCTGCCGGGTGTGATGAGCCGTAAAAAGCAGATCATCCCGAACCTGAAGGTCTGATCCAAGCCCAACCGGCAGTGTTTACGACACAGGGTCTCCTTGGCAGCAAGGGGGCCCTTTTTATGCCTGTAGGGAAATTTGCAAATCAGGGCTCGCGCGCCCTGCCCTTTGCTTCGACCTGTCGCTCGGCTATCACCGCGGTAACATTTGCGCCTAGGAGCCCGATCATGACCCGTATTATCAATTCCTTGTCCGAAATTTCTTCGAACTATGACGCGCTATTTGTCGATCTGTGGGGCTGTGTCCATGACGGGATCAAGGCGATCCCCAGCGCGGTCGCTGCCCTACAAGATTACCGCAAGTCTGGTGGCATGGTCGTGCTGGTGACCAACTCACCCCGTCCGCGGGCGGGGGTGGTCAAACAGCTGGCGCATTTTGGCGTGCCGTCGGACGCTTATGACGATTTGGCGACGTCAGGCGATTCTGCGCGTTCGGCTATGTATCGCGGCATTGTGGGGCAAAACGTCTGGCATTACGGGCCAGTGACCGATAGCCGCTTTTTTGATCCTTTAGAGATTCTTGAAAACCCGCTGGAGATCACACGCGTTCCATTGGATGAGGCCGAGGGCATTGTTTGTACGGGTCCTTTTGATTCTAAATCCGACCCTGACAGCTGGCGCCCTGAGCTGGAAAAAGCGAAAGCGCGGGGGCTCAAGCTACTGTGTGCGAACCCTGACATTGTTGTCGACCGCGGCGAAGTGCGCGAATGGTGCGCGGGCGCTGTGGCGAAGATGTACACAGAAATGGGGGGGGAGAGCCTCTATTTCGGCAAACCACATGCGCCGATTTACGATCTGGCCCGCCGCCGCCTGTCCAAGCTGGACGCAACAATTACCGATGATCGCATCCTTGCCATCGGTGACGGGATTCTAACGGATGTCAAAGGTGGCTTGGATGAAGGCATTGATGCGCTATTCATCTCTGGGGGCTTGGCTGCAGCAGAAACAAAAACCATCAACCAACCAAACGAAGATCTGTTAACCGCCTATCTTGAAAAGGAAAAACTGGATCCTCCCTTTACGATCGGCCATCTACGTTAATAAAAAACTCTTGCCTTTCTGCGCTTGCGAAGTAATTAAGTTCCAATAGCGGAGCTTTACCCGCACGTTTATTAGCAAGAGGGCAGGCATGTTGGACAATCTTCCGCGCGGCACTATCGTTATTGAAGACCTTGAAATTGGCATGTTCCGCTATCTGCGCAAACAAGTGACGGATGAGGACATCGAGATGTTCGCGACCGTCTCGACCGACCGTAATCCTGTGCATCTTGATGATGATTATGCTCAAGACACTATCTTCCAAGGGCGCATTGCCCATGGCATGCTGACGGCGGGTCTGATTTCCGCCGTGATCGGGGAGCAGCTGCCAGGCCATGGCACGGTTTATCTTGGGCAAACGATGAAATTTCTGCGCCCCGTCCGTCCAGGTGATACTGTCTATGCCGAGGTCAAAGTGACTGAAATTGATCCCGCCAAACGCATCGTTAAGATGGATTGCCACTGTTCGGTTGATGGAAAAAAGGTGCTTGTAGGCGAGGCAACGGTCTTGGCACCTTCGCGCAAGTTCGACTGACCTTGCGCGCATCTGCGGGGGGGGGTACTCAGCCTCTATGCGGATCATATCAGACTATCAATTTGTGACAGATACAGATCGCGGCGCAACAGCCGCGATTGGCAACTTTGACGGCGTGCATCTGGGCCACCGTTCAGTGATCGAGATGGCGCGCGATGCGGCGCCTGACGCACCGCTGGGCGTGCTGACCTTTGATCCCCACCCCCGCGCGTATTTCGCACCCAAATCCGCCCCCTTCAGGTTAATGAGCAGCGCCGCGCGTGCCTCGTGCCTTGCTGGGGTTGGCGTAGAAAAGCTCTATCAGCTGCCCTTCAATACCGCGCTGGCATCCCTGAGCCCTTATGATTTTGCGCAAAAGGTGCTGCACGACGGTCTTGGGTTGAAACATGTTGTTGTGGGCGCTGATTTTTGCTTTGGCGAAGGCCGCTCGGGCACTGCAGAAGATCTGCGCAACTACGGCGCGCAGCTTGGTTTTGGGGTGACGGTTGCGCCGCTGATGGCCCAAACCGAACAAACCATATCCTCCACCGCGATCCGCCGCGCGCTAAGCGATGCCCGCCCTCGCGATGCCGCTGCTATGCTGGGACATTGGCACCGTATTGAGGGCCCTGTGATCGGCGGCGAACAGCGCGGCCGCGAATTGGGGTACCCAACCGCGAACATGTCGATCGACGGCCTGCACCCGCCAGCCTTTGGTGTCTATGCAGTCATAGCAGACGTGCTGGAGGGGCCGCATCAAGGCCGCTATCACGGTGTTGCCTCTATGGGGGTGCGCCCAATGTTTGGCGAAAACAAACCCAATCTGGAGACATTCATCTTTGACTTCAAAGGCGATCTTTACGGCGCGCCGATTTCCATTGCGCTGGTCGATTACCTGCGCGGCGAGGAAAAATTCGACAGCCTTGAAGCGCTGATCACCCAGATGGACGCCGACAGCCTGCGCGCCCGCGCCATATTGGCCGCGCTATGAGCGACCCGATTGACCGCACAGGGCTGGGCAAGCGATTTTGGGAACGCAAGCCGCTCAAGTCCATGAACCCCAAAGAATGGGAAGCGCTTTGTGATGGATGCGGCAAATGCTGCCTGAACAAGCTAGAGGATGAGGACACAGGCGAAGTGGCCCTGACCAATGTCGCCTGCCGCCTTCTGGATGATGCGACAGCGCGGTGTTCACAGTATGAGATCCGCCATCAATTTGTCCCTGACTGCATCGTTATGACGCCTGAAAACATTGACGAGCACGCCTATTGGATGCCCCAGACCTGCGCATACCGTCTTTTGTGGAGCGGCGAGAGCCTGCCCGACTGGCACCCGCTGATCACCGGCAATGCCGCAAGCGTGCAAAAGGCCGGCGTATCCATGTGTGGCCGTACGGTCAGTGAATGGGACACCGCCTTCGAAGACTGGGAAGACCACATTATCAAGGAGCCAACCTGATGTTTTTCGCCTCTGACAATTCCGGCCCTGTGCACCCCAAAATCATGCAGCGCATGGGGGAGGCCAACACAGGCTACGCCATGCCTTACGGAAACGATGCGCTGATGGATGACGTCCGCACCAGCCTGCGCGACATTTTCGAAGCGCCAGAGGCCGCGGTTTATCTGGTGGCCACAGGGACAGCGGCGAATGTGTTGTCTTTGGCCTGCTATGCTCAACCATGGCAGACGATATTTTGCGCCCAGCACAGCCACATTGAGGAAGACGAATGTAATGCGCCTGAGTTCTACTCTGGCGGCGCAAAGCTGACGTTG
>JBDVSG010000019.1:0-3474 GCA_039967155.1 Sulfitobacter sp.
TGGGGGCGCGGAAAAGCATGGCCCGCAAAGCTGGGCCAATCCTTGCCGTGGTCTGGGCGGGACTCTGCCTGCTAGCGTCTGCGGTGATATGTGAAGGTCATGCGCGCAAGGTGGTCGAGGGCTGCGTCAGGCAGGGCTGCGCCAAGGGGCAGGCGTAGGGCGCGGTTGGATTCATATTTGAATTCATCAGGATAGATGTCGCGCATAGTCGAGCTGATGGTTGATTTGCAGTCAACATATAATGCAATGGTCTGCGGCGAATTGTCCTGCCAATTAAGCCGAAGTGTGCTGCCCGTTCGTGGGCGTTTCGGCCGCCATGAGGGCTGGCCCCATTTTAAGGTCTCATCCACGAGGCCAACATCTGCCTGTTGTGCGGCAGTTAGAATCACTGCGCGCATTTGGATGAACTGATCCTGAGCCTGTTGCGGCCACGATCTGAGGGTATCTGCGAAAGGGTGGGGATCTGTCAGGGCATGTGTCATAGGAAACCTATAGCACATGCCCGTGACAGAAAGTGGCAGCAGCGGTTATTCCGCAGCTGATTTCATTTGGAAGCCGTCACTGATTTTATCAGCGGGAATCACTGGGTATTCGCCCGAGAAACAGGCATCGCAATATTGCGGGCAGGATGTCTTGCGACCCTCTGCTTCGCCAACAGCGCGGTAGAGCCCGTCGAGCGAGATGAACTTCAGGCTGTCGACGCCCAAATGATCACACATTTCTTCTTCGGACATATTCGCGGCCAGCAGCTTGTCACGGTCGGGGGTGTCTACGCCGTAAAAGCAAGGCCATGCAGTGGGCGGTGACGCAATACGGAAGTGGACCTCGGCGGCGCCCGCATCAAGGATCATTTCCTTGATTTTGCGGCTGGTGGTGCCGCGCACAACGCTGTCGTCGACCAGAATGATACGTTTGCCTTTGACCAACGCGCGGTTCACGTTGAGCTTCAGGCGCACCCCCATGTTGCGGATCTGTTCGGTTGGTTCAATGAACGTCCGGCCCATATATTGGTTGCGGATGATGCCCATCGCGTAAGGAATACCGCTTTCGAGGCTAAATCCAATGGCGGCAGGCGTGCCGCTGTCGGGCACGGGGCAGACCAGATCAGCCTCAACAGGGTTTTCTTTTGCCAGCTCACGGCCAATCGCTTCGCGCGTTTCATAGACCGAACGCCCGCCAAGAATACTGTCAGGGCGGGAGAAATAGACGTGTTCAAAAATGCAGAATTTGGAAGGCTGCGGGCGGAAGGGGAAGTGGCTCTGTACACCCTTATCCGTGATGACGACCATTTCACCTGGTTTGATTTCACGCACAAATTCAGCGCCAATGATGTCCAGCGCACATGTCTCGGAGCTAAGCGCCCAACCGTCGCCGATCTTGCCCAGAACCAAGGGGCGCACGCCCAGAGGATCCCGCACGCCAATCAATTTGGTGCGGGTCATGGCGACAACGGAAAAGGCGCCTTCAACACGGCGCAGGGCATCTTCCATCCGCTCTGGGATGTTGCGTTGAAGCGAACGGGCCATCAGGTGGATGATGCATTCACTGTCCGAGGAGGACTGGAAAATCGAACCGCGCTCAATCAATTCGCGGCGTAGGGCGTTCGCGTTTGTGATGTTCCCGTTATGGGCAATCGCGGCCCCCCCCATGGCGAATTCGCCAAAAAAGGGCTGCACATCGCGGATCGCAGTTTGGCCTTTGTTGCCACTGGTGGAATAGCGCACATGCCCGATCCCGATTGGGCCGGGCAGGGTTTCCATGACTTTTTGGCTGGTGAAGTTATCACGCACGTAGCCAAAGCGGCGGGCAGATTGAAAGCCTGCGTCGGGGTCGTGGGTTACGATCCCGCCCGCTTCTTGGCCGCGGTGCTGCAACGCGTGCAGGCCGAGGGCTACAAAATTGGCCGCATCAGCGACACCAACAACACCGAAGACGCCGCATTCTTCTTTTAGCTTATCGCCGTCATCAGAGTCGGACAGATAAGAGGTGTCAAATGGATGTGCTGGGGGCATCTTCTTGGGCGGGGTATGGGACAAGGGAGCGCTCCTGAGGCCGACAAAGGATAAGGTGGGTTTAGTTAACTCGGGCGAGAGAGTCACGATATGATTGTGAACAATTTGTAAAAGGCTCTTTGCGCCGAAGGGGGGTGAAGGGGGGCCGTGAAAAAGGCCTCTGTCTGGAGAGAGAGGCCTTTGAGAAGGTGAGGGTATGAACCAAAATGCGGATTAGCTTTCCGAACAGCTGGAAACCAGTTCTTCGTATTTGCCGGTGATCCAGCCAAGTGCCTGATCCGGATCAGAGTTTTGGATATCGCTGGTGAAGCGGCCAAAGACTTGGGCAGAGCGGCTTTCGTCAACGATGGTGAATTGCTGGCCCGTGATAACGGTCGAATAGACAAAGAAGGCGATGGTAACCAACAAAACGCCCCGCGCCACACCAAAAATAAATCCAAGCGCTTGGTCAAAGCCGCCCAGAAAGGAGCGTTGCACCAATGACGAGAACAGCGGCGTGAAAAGCGATACAACAACAAGGGTGATCGCAAGAACCAAAGTGAAGGCACCGATGATCGACAGCTCACAACTGTCGGCAAGGAAATCGCCAACCACAGGAATTTCGCGCACGAGCGGTTCGACTTGCGGCGCAAATAAATAGGCCAGAACAGCGGCTGCAATCCAGCCGACGATCGCCATCAGTTCGCGGACGAATCCGCGGCCATAAGCGAGAAGCGCTGACATCACGATGACCAGTGCGACAACACCGTCAATGATGGTAAAACCTTCCATACTCGAACTGCCTTTCTGTGCGGCGCTACCCTGCGCCGAATATTTCGCCAACAAATGCGGTCAGATCTGGCATGGGGCGCATTGTCATGCCGTCCACGCCCACCGCCTTGCCGCCCTTGGGTGCTATTGCGGAGGTAAAACCAAGTTTTTGCGCTTCTTTCAACCTGTTTTCGGTCTGTGTGGCAGGTCTTAATGCGCCAGACAGGCTAAGTTCCCCAAATACAACGGTCTCTGCGGGCAGGGCGGTGTCTTCTCGGGCGCTCAGCAGGGCGCAGGCGACGGCCAGATCGGCAGCAGGTTCCGAAATTTTCATGCCGCCAGCCACATTCAGGTACACATCAAGCCCCGCAAAGGGAATCCCACAGCGCGCTTCGAGCACCGCTAAGATCATTGCCAGACGCCCACCATCCCAGCCAACAACTGTGCGACGCGCCTGAGAATGGGGCGAGGGCGCAACCAATGCTTGAATTTCGACCAGCACAGGGCGGGTGCCTTCAATGCCCGCAAAAACCACCGATCCAGCAGAGGGCTGGCCGCGTTCGGACAAAAACAATGCGGAGGGGTTGGTGACCTCGGACAGGCCGCGGCCCGTCATCTCAAATACGCCGATCTCATCTGCGGGACCAAAGCGGTTCTTGACTGACCGCAAGATGCGGAAAGGGTGGCCGCGTTCGCCCTCAAAATAAAGGAC
>JBDVSG010000020.1:0-34045 GCA_039967155.1 Sulfitobacter sp.
GGCGTAAAGCGGATCACCATCGCGGCTGCAAGCTCTATCGCGCGCAGGTTTATCCCCAAAGGGGCAAAGGGCGATAATAATCGCTGCACCACGGCCATCATCGCCTCAAGCGAGGTTGTCATGGTCACAAGATTGGCCAGCGCCACGGCGTTAAACATCCGCAAGGCGATAACCGCCCCCTCCTGCGGGGTTCCCGTCCAAATGTGCCAAACCAGCAAAAACACACCAAACGGCCATAGCGGCCACAGCCGCCGCACCCCGTATCGCCAGAAAATCCCCCCCGGCAGCGCATAAAGCCCCAACACACCCAGCGCGACCCCCGCCTGCACAGCCAGATAGGGGGCCGCGAACAGGGCGACAGACGCAAAACACAGCGCCGCCAGTTTGGCCCCAGCTGGCCAGCCATGGGCGCGGGTTTTAACCGGTGATGTCAGTGAAATCATCGCGCGCCCCGTGTTCTTGCATTGCAGTCACAAAGGCGGGAACAACGGTTTCCACCGGCCCTTGCATCTGCTCAGCCCCTCCATCGATCCAAAGCGCATGATCGTACGTCAAAATGGTTTTTGGATCATGGGTGATGTGAACCAAAGCTGCATCAGCCAAGTTTAGGGCGCGCGTCAGGTGCATGGCCGTAGGGATATCCAGCCCCGAAAAAGGTTCATCCAGAATGATGACACGCGGTGCCATGGCAAGGACCGCCATCAGGCACACCAATTGCCGCTGACCTTGAGACAGTTGATGGATCGCGGCATCCACCCAAGACGCTTTGCCAAAACGCGCCAAAACTTCAGAAACCCGCGCCGATACCGCAGCCTGGTCCATCCCCATTTGACGCAAACCAAAGCCCAGTTCCTCAGCGACAGTTGGGAAAATAATCTGGTGGTCAGGGTTCTGAAACAAGATACCAACAGCCCCCAATGCACCGCGCCTATCCGTTTGAACATCAATACCTGCGACCCGAACCGCCCCACCGCTTGGTGCTTGCAGCCCCGCCAACACCCGCGCCAACGTTGTTTTCCCCGATCCATTTCGGCCCAGTATCGCCACCCGACGCGCATCAGACCGCAGGCTGATCCCCTGCAAGATGTCACGGCCATCGATCCGCAGATCGATCTTATCAATTTCCAACAAAGGTGCGGCTGGCATCATTGGTTTGCCCTATGGCGTCATGAAAATCTCATGCGATCTACCAGCCGCACGTGCGCAGGAAAAGCATGAAACGCCATTGAGCGCCCTATCAGGATCTCGTCCACCGCCCTGGCAAGCCAGCGGTGGGCGTTTGGGTCGGCGCTTTCACATGGCTCATCAGCCAATTGGGGCCTGCCAGAAGTTTGGACAATACGGGGTTCTTTTGCACCTGCGCCTTGAGTTTTTCGAACTGCATCACATTCTCGATGCGGCGGTCCAGAAAGGCCCAAGTGTCCTCGTGATCCTCGCTGGTGTCGCCCAGCCAATACAGCACTGTTGAGGAATATACCCCACTGAGCGTTGCGCGTTTTGTGTACCAGTTCACATCTTCGGATGTGTCCCCCAATGCCGTCCATATCGCGTCCGCCGTTCCCCAAATTGCCTTGGCCCCATCGGCGGCGTAGATCGGCAAAGCAAATAGGGTCGTTCCGCGGCGCACCGCCTCTTTGTCCGTCGCGGCCTCCAGCCGGTAGCGTACACCAGTGGCAACACGGTCACGGAATTTCATGTCATGCAAATCTGCGCTGGTCAGCCGCGCCACCATCGCCTCATCGCCTTTTTGGTGATAATGAACCGCCAGATCGACCGCCCCGCGCGGACAAACTGTATCGGCCACGGCACGCTCTATGCCCGAATCGGTCACCGCCGCGTCAAAGGTCGCTGGTGTCCAACCATCAAAGGGCACATGCACCAATGCGGCCTGCAACAATAGGTCTTTTGGGGAATTAGAGGCTGTGGTCATGACCATTCTCCTGCTTTGGATGCGAACACTAGACATTATAGCACATATTTGCTAGACGGCCACTTCCTGCAAATCCTTGCAACTTCAAACTAGAAAGGTGGTGAAAACCACATGCAGGTTAGTGTTCGCGATAACAACGTCGATCAAGCGCTGCGCGCCCTGAAGAAAAAACTTCAGCGCGAGGGTGTGTTTCGTGAAATGAAGCTTAAGCAGCATTTCGAGAAACCTTCCGAGAAAAAAGCACGCGAGAAAGCCGAAGCGATCCGCCGTGCCCGTAAACTGGCACGCAAAAAAGCACAGCGCGAAGGTATGATGTAAATCAACCCCAACGCTTTTGCGATAAGAATAGAACCCCCGCATAGTGCAAACAATGCGGGGGTTTTGTTTTTCCGCTAGACACTTTGGCCAAGCTCCTCAGTTGAACAGGCTGCTCAGGTAGGGGCACGATCTAAACAGGCAAAGCTGTGGTTTTCGATACCGTCCTAAGCGAAAAGCTGGACTGCATCCCCTGAACCCCCGGCAAACGGGCCAGGTACTGCCGGTGAATGCGGGCAAAATCCTCGGTATCTTCTGCGACCACCTTCAACAGATAGTCCGCTGAGCCCGCCATCAAATGACATTCCAACACGTCAGGAATGCGCCGCACACCTTGCTCAAATGCTTGTAAAACCTCATCTGCCTGCCCCGACAGCGTGATCTCGACAAATACGGTTGTGGCCACGCCAATCTTGCGCGCGTCCAGTAGCGCGACATAATCGCTGATATAACCCTCTGTCTCTAACCGTTGTACACGCCGGTGACAGGCAGAGGGCGACAGGTTCACTTGCTCGGATAAATCAGCATTCGACATCCGCCCGCGCCGCTGCAATGCAGCAAGAAGTTTTCGGTCTATAGAATCCAACATGGGTGCAAAACCTTTGCGTACAGAATGATAATGTTGAGATCATATTCGATATTTGAGCAAATTGACGATAGAGAATCGTGACGATATGCAAACAAACGGGTCTATCCTTGTTTCATCATTAGAGGAGGAGACACACCATGAAAATCGGGTGCCCAAAAGAAATAAAGCCGCAAGAGTTTCGCGTAGGCATGACCCCGAATGCCGCGTTTGAGGCCATAAAACACGGCCACAGCGTCATCATTGAGACCAATGCAGGCTCAGGTGCAGGGTTCGAAGATGCGGACTATGTCGCAGCAGGCGCAACCATCCATGGCACAGCCAGCGAAATATTTGCTGAAGCGGACATGATCGTAAAGGTCAAAGAACCCCAAGCTATCGAACGCAAAATGCTACGCGAAGGGCAGGTATTGTTCACCTACCTGCATCTCGCACCTGACCCCGAACAAACAAAAGACCTGATGGACTCCGGCGCGACCTGCATTGCTTATGAAACCGTCACAGACAGTGCGGGTGGCCTACCGCTTTTGGCGCCGATGTCCGAGGTCGCAGGCCGCCTTGCCCCTCAAGTGGGTGCGTGGACCTTACAAAAGGCAAACGGAGGCCGCGGCGTTTTGATGGGCGGCGTTCCAGGTGTTGGCCCCGCGCGTGTTGTTGTAATCGGTGGCGGTGTTGTTGGTACCCACGCTGCACGGGTCGCTGCGGGCATGGGCGCAGACGTCACGGTTCTTGATCGGTCATTGTCGCGCATGCGGTATCTGGATGATGTGTTCGGGCGCGTATTCAAAACCAGCTATGCTTCTGCTGGCAACACGATTGAGCTGGCGCGCGAAGCGGATCTGATCGTCGGTGCCGTTCTCATTCCGGGTGCCGCCGCCCCCAAACTCATCAGCCGCCCGCAACTCGGCGAGCTGAAAACAGGCGCCGCATTGGTGGATGTGGCCATTGACCAAGGTGGCTGCTTTGAAACATCCCGCGCAACAACCCACCAAGACCCCATCTACGACGTCGACGGCATCATGCATTATTGCGTCGCCAACATGCCCGGCGCCGTCGCGCGGACCTCAACCATCGCACTTGGGAATGCTACCATGCCCTTCATGTTGTCCCTCGCGAACAAAGGGTGGAAGCAAGCCTGCCTTGACGATAAACATCTGCGCGCCGGACTGAATGTGCACGCAGGACAGCTAACCTATGCCGCCGTGGGAAAGGCGCTAGGGATTGATGCGATCTCACCTGAACTGGCGCTCAAATAAACAAAAAAGGGGCCGCATCACTGCGACCCCTTTCACACCTAAAACCTAGTGCTTAGGCTTTTTTCAACGCCGCCAGAATTTCTGTCAGCAGCTCTTCTTGCGTAGGGCCTGCTGGCGCTTCTTCAGCAGCTTCTTCCGCTTTGGAAGTCGCATCTTTGACTTTGTTCACTTGCTTTACCAGCATGAACACAACAAACGCGATGATCAAAAAGTTGATGATCGCCATGATGAAAGAACCATACGCGAATACCGCTGCGCCTGTTTCACGTGCAGCTTCCAGCGATGCACCTTCAGCAACGTCACCGCTCAATACGGCATAGTTGTTCACAAAATCGATCCCGCCCATGAACAAACCGATGATCGGGTTGATCAGATCACCCACCAGTGATGTCACGATCGCCGTGAAGGCAGCACCGATGATGATACCAACAGCCATATCCATGACGTTGCCCTTGGCGATAAAATCTTTGAATTCGTTAAGCATAGTTTTGTCCCTTATTTTTTTAATACGGAGCATCGGTTTTACCACCCATTGCACCATTGCGCAGTGGATAACACATACTCGAAAATCTATCAGCCTATTTTATTGGGGAAATTCGCAACGGACACATCAGGTCCTCGGATCACGCAAAAAGCAACCGCCCCCCATAATACGGCAAGCCTACCGCAGAACTTTTAGGGCAATTTTGCCGTCAAAACATAGCGCAAAATATCAACCACCTGCGCTGGTTCCGACGCAACCGCCAGCGCAGCCGCATCCACTTCCTTCAACGCATGCGCATGATCAGCACCGTGCAAAACAATAAGCGACTTACCCAAAGCCGCAGCATAGCCCGCATCAAAGGCCGCATTCCACTGCTTGTACTGCGCGCCGAAACGCACCACGACGACATCCGCATCCTCAATCCCCTTACGGGTCCGAATAGCGTTGATCTGCGCGCCCTTACGGTCATGCCAGAACTTGTCTGCCTCAGCCCCCAAGATCTGCACGCCGCAATCGTCACTCGCAGCGTGATCCGTCACAGGCCCAGAAAACACGATATCAAGCCCCTGCGCACCGACAGTGATTTGCTCGCGCCAATCGGTATGGATTTCACCAGATAAATACACCTTCAGCATCACATGTTCTCCTCAACACCGACCACAACGCGGCCTCTTCATTTTGCCTATAAACTCAAATCCCGCAGCCGCAACCGGCTGCAAGGCTTGCGTTTATCCGCGCAAGACTCCGCCAGACGCCTTGGTGACTTTGTCAATCACTTTCGCACTCACAGCTTCGATATCAGCATCCTTCAAGGTCTGCTCACGCGGCTGCAATCGGACTGTCAAGGCAAGAGATTTCTTCCCTTCGCCCAAACTATCCCCAATGAATTCGTCAAACACACGCGCATCCTCGATCAGCACTTTATCCGCACCCATCGCCGCATTCACCAAGGTCAAAGCCTCAACATCAGTATCCACCACAAAAGCAAAGTCGCGCTCAACAGCCTGTAAATCGCTGATCTTCAGCGCAGGGCGTGTGGCGCCTGCCTTGCGTTTCATCGGCACCTCGGCCGGCCAGATGGTGAAGGCCATCGTGGGCCCTTTCACATCCATCGCAGCCAAAATGCGCGGGTGAACCTCACCAAAGATCCCCAGTACTTTCTTCGGACCTAAACAGATCTTGCCGTGACGGCCGGGGTGCCACCACTCATTTGCGCCGCGCAAAATCTGCACTTTGGCTGGCGCGCCAATGGCAGAAAGGATCGCTTCTGCGTCCGCTTTGACATCAAACACATCAACATCGCGCGCAGCACCCAGAACATCCTTTAGTCCCGTACGTCCAACCAAAAGACCGCTGACCAACATGTGCTGTTCGCCTGGCTCGCCACCGTGGAATGCGGGGCCGACCTCGAACAATGCCATGTCCGCGAAACCGCGCGCCTGATTGCGTGCAGCGGCCTGCAACAACCCAGGCAACAACGCGGGGCGCATATGGCTCATGTCGTTGCTGATTGGGTTTTCCAAGCGGGTCGCGTCCGTGCCACCGCCGAACAACGCGGCCGAGGGCTGGTCAATGAAGCTGTAGGTCACACATTCATGGTACCCCAGTGCTGCGGCTGTCCGGCGTGCGGTAACTTCGCGGCGTTGCTCAGGTGACATAATCGGGCGAGGGACACCCGTGCTCAAACGCGGCAGCGGCACGCCTTCCAGCTTGGTCAAGGATGCGATACGGGCGACTTCTTCGACCAGATCGGCCTCGCCTTGCACATCAGGGCGCCAGCTGGGCACATGGGCCATATCGCCTTCCAAACGGAAACCCAAAGCAGTCAGCGACTGGCGTTGGGTCGCCTCGGGAATGTCCATCCCCACCAGCGAGATCACCCGCTTGGCGTTCAGGCGGTAGGCGCGGCTGGTGTCAGGGACCTTACCTGCGACAACCACCTCAGACGCCTCGCCGCCGGCGTGATCCATGATCATCCGCGTGGCATGTTCGATCCCGTACGGGGTCCAGTCGGGGTCGATGCCGCGTTCGAACCGGTACCGCGCGTCCGAGTTAATCTTGAGCGCGCGGCCTGTGTAGGCCGTGCGCACTGTCTCAAAATAGGCAGACTCCACGAACACATTCACGGTCTCTTCCGTGACGCCCGACGGCAAACCGCCCATCACGCCGCCTATGCTCTGAACCCCATTCGCATCAGAAATGACGGTCATATCGGCGCCAAGCGTGTATTCTTTTTCGTCCAACGCGACCAAGCTCTCGCCGCCTTTAGCACGATGAACCCGCAGCGCATTGCCCGCGATTTTATCTGCGTCAAACACATGCAGCGGGCGGTTGCGATCAAAGGTGAAGAAATTCGTCACATCGACCAGAAAACTAATCGGGCGCAGCCCAATAGCCCGCAGCGCATCTTGCAGCCATTCAGGCGACGGGCCGTTTTTCACACCGCGAATGACGCGGCCGTAGAACACGGGGCATTGGTCCAATGTGTCTTCATCAATTGTTACACTGACGGGGCATGGGAACATCCCCTCAACCGCATCTACGTCACGTTTTTTCAACACACCCAAACCGCGCGCAGCCAGATCGCGTGCAATGCCGCGCACGCCCAAAGCATCAGGGCGGTTCGGCGTAATCGCAATTTCGATCACAGGGTCAACTTTGGCGGGGTCGTTTTCGCTCAGCCAATCAACGAAATTATCGCCAACATTGCCTGAGGGCAGCTCAATGATACCGTCGTGTTCTTCGGACAGCTCCAGCTCACGTTCCGAGGCCATCATGCCGAAGCTCTCAATCCCGCGAATTTTGCCAACACCGATGGTCGTATCAATGCCAGGCACATAAACGCCAGGCTTGGCGATGACCACGGTGATCCCTTCGCGCGCATTGGGTGCGCCACAAATGATCTGCTGAAGCCCCTCGTCGGTTTCCACCTGACAAACGCGCAAGCGATCTGCATCAGGGTGCTTTTCAGCCGATTTAACAAAACCCAAGGTAAAATCGCGCAATTTCGCGCCGCGGTCTTCGACCCCTTCGACCTCCAGCCCCAGATCGGTCAGAGCATAGGTGATTTCATC
Organism: Sulfitobacter sp.; assembly: GCA_039967155.1. GTDB lineage: Bacteria > Pseudomonadota > Alphaproteobacteria > Rhodobacterales > Rhodobacteraceae > Sulfitobacter. Next base: position 7,646 of record JBDVSG010000020.1, read on the forward strand.
AACAGAAGCGGTGGTATCAAGGTGTTCCTTGAGCCAAGAGAGAGTGAATTTCATCGCAGGCGTCCTTTGGGCGGCGTTTCGTCAGTGGGTACCCCCAAATGCGCGCCGTTTCAACGCCCTTCACGGATATCGTGGTGTCTGCCCCATCAGTTGGTCCAACTGCCAGCCGATCCAACCGTGTGGAATGAAATGCCCGCCCGAGTGCACATCCAACGTAACGCTATGCCCTTCACCGCAATCGCGCCAGACGCTGCGCTGAAATTCCAAAAACGGGCGGATGTTATAGATACCACCATCCGCGCCCGCGCCGCATCCATAGCCCGCACGCCACAACGCCACAGGATAGGTCGTATCCCCCCCTGCCCCCATCGGAAAATCCATCACCGTATCATCCAGCCCATGCACATGACGCACCTCACGCGGGGCCGTAGCGCAGTGTGTATCCTGAGGCAAAGACCCACTGATCGCCAACAGGGCTGCAACCTCGGCTCCGTTGTCACATGCATAGCGCCACGCCATCGCACCACCGAACGAATAGCCCGAGACATAAATGCGGCTACGGTCAATCGGGTAGTGCTTTGCGGCGTCCTCAATCACAGCAGCTGCGAACCCCACATCACGGCTGCCAGCGCGCCAAAAATCCCACGTGCGCCCGATTCCATTGGGCGCCAGCAACAGGACACCGCGATTGCGGGTATGGCCAGAGATCCGATCATGGTTCACAATCAAGTCGCCCTGCCGCCCCCAGCCATGAAAATGCAACAGAACCGGCATGGGCGTTTCGCCATCCCACCCGTCTGGGGTGCGGACATGATAGGATCGGTCGCCCAACGTGCAGGCCGCCGCCCCTTCGCAGTCGGATTTCCATGGGCCCATGGCGGGCAACATCAGTGCAGCGGCGAAGATCAAAAGGAGCTTTTTCATAAGCGGAAAACTACGCGAGCCGTCGACAATGTCACATCACAAACATGTTGGCTGCATCATCCGTGTCCTTGCTGGTCATAGCCCTATAGCCCGACGGCTAATCCGCAGGCACAAGGCACTACATTAGCATAAAAGAACCTCACCAAATCAATGGTGAGGTCCATCCGGCAGGCTTAGCGGCTCAAACCGCCATGCAAGTTAGGCTGATCCAAGCTGGCAAACCCATAGTGCCGCAGCCAGCGCAGATCGCTGTCAAAGAACGCGCGCAAATCAGGGATGCCATATTTCAGCATCGCGATGCGGTCGATGCCCATGCCGAATGCAAAGCCCTGCCAGACGTCGGGGTCGATCCCGCCCGCGGCCAGTACTTTGGGGTGGACCATGCCCGACCCCAGCACTTCCATCCATCCATCGCCTTCACCAATACGCAGCTGGCCATCGACCCAAGAACACTGGATGTCGACTTCGGCGGATGGCTCGGTGAAGGGGAAGTGGGACGCGCGGAAGCGGGTCTTGATGCCGTCGATCTCAAAGAAAGCCGAGAAGAATTCCTCAAGCGTCCATTTGAGGTTCGCCATTGAGATATCTTTGTCGATCGCCAGACCTTCTACCTGATGGAACATCGGCGTGTGGGTTTGGTCATAATCGGCGCGGTACACACCACCAGGGCAGATAATGCGCAGCGGCGCGCCCTCGGCCTCCATCGTGCGGATTTGCACAGGCGATGTGTGGGTGCGCAGCACGTGCGGTGGGCGATCGTCCCCTTCTGCGCGGGCCATATAGAACGTGTCCATCTCGGCGCGCGCAGGGTGGTGACCTGGGATGTTCAGCGCATCAAAGTTATACCAATCGGTATCAATGCGCGGCCCTTCGGCCACGGAAAACCCCAAATCGGCGAAGATCGCGGTGAGTTCTTCTGTCACCTGCGACACAGGGTGCAGCGTCCCCGCAGGACGCTGGCGCGACGGCAAGGTAACATCCAGCCACTCACTGCGCAGGCGTTCATCTAATGCGGCATCGCCGAGGGCGGCTTTTTTGGCAGCAAGGGCTGAATTAATCTCGTCTTTTAGGGCGTTAAGCGCGGGGCCTGCAACCTGACGCTCTTCTGGGGTCATCTTGCCCAGCTTGCGCATTTCCAGCGCGACTTCGCCCTTTTTGCCCACAGCGGCCAGACGAATATCTTCCAATCCAGCTTCGTCACCAGCGTTTGCAATCTGGCTGAGGTATTTTTGTTTAAGATCATCCATGTCACATACGCCCTTTAGAATACGAACGTGTGCTAGCAGAACCGCCACCAAAAGCAACCCAGCATCAATTTCTCATTGGGATAAACCCGTGCTCAACTCAGGGCTTCTGCGCCCATCATTGCAGCTTCTTGGCCTGTGCAAATGCGGCGGGCAGATTGGCCATAGCCACAAGCACCTGTCGCCAGCTCAGGGAAGAGATCCAGAATTTCATCGCGGACAAGCGACGGCGTGGCATCCAGAATATATTCGCCTGGCAGGAAACTTTCGCTAAGAACGCCTTGGGTCTCTACGATTTGATGATCATCAAACAGCAGATGAATATATGTCACCGACGTACATGGCGCGGGCCGGATGGTGTCGTCGTTGACCAAATCCTTGGCCGAGACCAGCACCTCATCCGCGCCGAACAGCAGTTCCGCGCGCCATCCGCTGAGCAAAATGCGATGCAATGGTGAGACGCGAATATCAACTTGGGCACCCAATGTGCCCTTCTGGATGCAAATCGGCGCGTGGGCCCCTTTGCCGACAACAGTGCGCGCGCCGGCCCAGCGGATGGGTTGCGCGCCATTATCCACTGTCTCGACCAGATCACCCTCTACAAGGGTTTCGATCAAGCGAGGGCCATCTGGCGTGTCGATCATTGTTCCCGCCGTGAAGCAGGCCACCCCAGTATCCCCCACCGAAATCGTTTCAAACACGACGACATCGGGGTTCGGCTGGTTAAACTGAATGGAGGTCGTCGAAGTCTGAGGGCCCGTAGGCGGTTGAAGATTCTCCGACACGGCGCCAGCCGCTGCGCCCGATAGGGCCGTGATATTTTGTGTGCCGCCGCCAATGTCATAGAAATCAATGACCTCTGGCGTACCTGGACCTGTCTGGGTCAGCGCATAAGCTTCAAAGTTGGTCACGCCGCTGCCATCTGGATCGGTAAGCAGGATGGGCAAATTGTCATTCGACAGGGTATATATGTTCTCCCCGTTTTCAGGATCGGATGTTACCACTACCAGCGGATCATCCAGCGCGACTTCAAACCCTAGCGCGCCATCGTCCTCATAGAAGGACACCGTGAAATCAGCAGGGTCATCGGCCGCTCCAAGCGCGACTTCCAAAAATTCCGCAATGCCAGAGCTACTGGCGAGCGCGTTGGAATAATGCAGTTCACTGATCCGTGCCATCGGAGATTCCTTTTGTATCTGGAATTCACGCTAGGCGGCATGCGAGGCAAGAATGTGAACAATAGGTGGTAAATTGTGGCATTAACTAGATTCTAACACATCACCCAACCACAGAAAAAGCCGCCCCTTTTCAGGAGCGGCTTTCAATTCTTAACATCTATGTGGGGGCTTAAGCCGCCAAAGATGCCTGTGCTTGCTTCACAATGGCAGTAAATGCCTCTGGCTCGTTCACGGCCAGATCTGCAAGAACTTTGCGGTCAACTTCGATACCGGCAAGGTTCAGACCATTGATGAAACGCGAATATGTCAGCGCTTCGTCGTGCATGCGAACAGCAGCGTTGATACGCTGGATCCACAATGCGCGGAAGTTACGCTTACGTACCTTGCGGTCACGTGTTGCGTATTGATTGGCTTTGTCTACCGCCTGACGCGCGACCTTAAAGGTGCTCTTGCGACGGCCGTAATAACCTTTTGCTGCCTTTACGACCTTACGGTGACGGGCGTGGGTGACTGTACCACCTTTTGTACGGGACATATCAGCTCTCCTTAGCGGTCGTAGGGCATGAAGCCCTTGATGATCTTGGCGTCTGGCGCGGACAATGTTGTCGTGCCACGTGCGTTACGGATGAATTTCTTCGTCCGTTTGATCATACCGTGCTGTTTCCCGGCTTGGGCACTGATAACTTTACCAGTCGCCGAAACCTTAAAGCGCTTTTTGGCGCTCGACTTCGTCTTCATCTTGGGCATTTCTGTCTCCTGTCGTCTACAGTGAATGCGATACTCGGCATGCCACGGAAGCCGGCATCGCAGGAATGAAGGCTGCCTATAGGACGGCCTGCAGTTTAACGCAATAGATTAAATTCAGATGAGTGCAGCTTAGGGCATATAACGCGCAACAACATTCACGAACACATCTGGCACCTGCTGAAGCGCATAGCCCCCCGGCTTACCCTGAATAGCAAACAGAATCAGACCGCCTGCTATCAGAATAGTAATAGCCGACGCCCGTGGGGCGCGGCGATCCGCCAGTGCAGACAACACTGAAGGGATCGATAATGCCGCGATTATTAGGCCTAAAACCAATGCCAGATCGGTGTCCATCTTGCTCTTCCTCTCTCAGATCACAAAGAGGTTACTCTGGATCCGATGCAAAGATCAAACGTTCATCGCAGGGGGCCACACGCAAGATATTCGTACTGCCCGGCACGTTAAACGGCACACCAGCGGTCACAACCACATGATCTTCCTTATTTGCAAAGCCCTCATCAATGGCCGCCCGCGCAGCACTGACAACAGCCAGTTTGAAACGATCCAATTCGTCGGTCAGAACGCAGGTCACACCCCAGCTCAACGCAAGCCTACGGGCCGTCGATTCCAACGGCGTCATCGCAATGATCGGCACGCGCGGGCGTTCGCGGGCTGTTAACAGGGCTGTGGTGCCGGAATGCGTAAAGCAGCAGATCGCTTTTACATCCGTTGTTTCAGCGATTTCACGGGCGGCAGCGACCATCGCATCGGCAATGCCGGAATGCGACGCGGTGCGGCTGCTTTCAATGATCTGCCTGTAAGTCGGGTCACGCTCCACCTCGGCGGCGACATCATGCATCGTCTTGACCGCCTCCACAGGATAGCTGCCCGCCGCAGATTCAGCAGACAACATGACTGCATCCGCCCCTTCATAAATAGCTGTCGCAACATCAGAGACTTCTGCGCGTGTTGGCATCGGGCTCTCGATCATGCTTTCCAACATCTGGGTCGCAACAATCACTGGTTTACCGACAGCGCGACATTTGCGTACCAGACGTTTCTGGATCGGCGGCACGGCGGACACAGGCAGCTCAACACCCAGATCACCACGCGCAACCATGATCCCGTCGCTTACCGCAAGAATGTCATCAAACTGCTCTACGGCAGAGGGTTTTTCGATCTTGGACAAAAGCGATGCACGGCCTTTTGCCAATACGCGCGCCTCTTCGACATCTTCAGGACGCTGTACAAAGCTCAGCGCCAGCCAGTCTACGCCCAACTCACATACAAACTCCAAATCTGCACGGTCTTTCTCGCTCAGCGCGGCGAGGGGCAGAACCACGTCAGGCACGTTCACACCCTTACGGTTCGAAATAGCCCCACCAATGATGACCTCGCAGTTCGCGAAATCCGCGCCACATTCCTTTACCTGAAGGCGAATCTTGCCGTCATTCACCAACAAGGACGCGCCAGGCTTCAGTGCCTCAAAAATCTCGGGGTGCGGCAGACAGACACGGGTCAGATCGCCCTCTGCCTCATTCAGGTCCAAACGGAAGGCCGCGCCCTCAACCAATTCTTCGCTGCCATTTGCAAAAACGCCAACACGCAGTTTCGGCCCCTGCAAGTCAGCCAAAATGCCGATGGTCGAGCCCAGCTTTTTCTCAACCGCGCGGATCATCGCATGTTTGGCGCGGATTTCCTCATGGCTGCCGTGGCTCATATTCAGGCGAAAAACATCTGCGCCTGTTTCATGCAGCTTGCAAATCATCTCCTCTGTTTCAGAGGCAGGGCCCAAAGTGGCCAAAATTTTCACATTGCGTTCACGTCTCATTACTTCGCTCCTCATCGTCGCAAACAGGAATGTTAGCGCACACATTTACAATTTAGCTATGGCATAACGCCTCTACACGCCTACGGGAACCCGAAAATGGTTTCAATCTCGTGACAATGGCAGTTAGTTTGTGCCTAACACAAAGGAGACACCATGACCGAGCACACACAAACCGAGATCGAATTGCAGGCCGCAGCCTTCCGTCGTTTGCAGCAACACCTCATGCAAGATCGCACCGATGTGCAGAACATCGACATGATGAACCTGACTGGATTTTGCCGCAACTGCCTGTCGCGCTGGTACCAAGAAGCCGCCGCAGAGCGCGGCATTGAAATCGGAAAAATGGAAGCGCGCGAACTGTTCTACGGAATGAGCATGGACGAATGGAAAGCGACCTATCAGACAGACGCAAGCGGCGCGCAACAACAGGCGTTCAAGACAGCCTTTGCTGAGAACGTCGACAAAGAATAAGGCCGGTCGCCCCTCCTGCCAAGGCAGCCGCAGGCCAGATAAAAAGGACCAAGCCCCAAAAAGATAAAAATCCCGCCAAAGTTGTGACGTATTGCAACTGCATGCCTTCATTAACGAAGATCTTTTTATTATTTAAGGCCTTATTATGCTTGCACTCCTTCTCGCCATTCCCGCCCTCTTCAGCCTCGCGCTTTCCATTGATACTGACGATGATTTCCAAGAGGGCAGCGATGATATAACCCTTCTTGATGATGACGAGGCGACCGGCGCAACCACAACAACGCTTCTGGACGCCGGAGAGAACAACTTCAGCGGCTCTGGCGACAACGACCGTATTGAGGACACAGACGAGGCCAGCGCGATTGACGGCGGCGCGGGGGCCGACTTCATCCAAAGCTTTGGCGGCGCGGATACGGTAGAGGGGGGTACGGGCCATGACACGATCTTTGCCGGTGACGGCGACGACGAGGCCGTTGGTGGGCCCGGAAATGACCGCGTTTTCCTAGGGGATGGCGACGATGTTTATTTGCCCATAGATGATGAAACCGCAGATCACGGCAATGATTTCATCCGCGGAGGAGCTGGCCACGACGGGATCTTAGACCTCAATGGCAGCGATACGATTTATGGCGATGGCGGGGACGACGTCATCGCTGCGTTCGGGGACAGCAACACCGCGGACCTTCCGGATACGCTCGATGGCGGCGCGGGCGATGACTTGCTGTTTGGCGACAACGGCGACCTGATGACAGGAGGCGACGGAGCAGATATCTTTGCGGTTATCAATCCGCTGAACATTGAGACCGAAGCCTCAATCATTACCGATTTCGATCCGGAAGAAGACGTATTGGTTGCCTTTGTGCCAGAAGCCAACGGCGCAACCGAGACCGTGGATCTGGAATACGACCCGGACGAAAACGCACTTCGTGCCTTTTGGCGGGGCGACGAAGTGGCTGTGTTGAACGGGTTGACAAGTGCCGATATCTCCGGCGTGAATACCGCCGTTTTCGACGCTGCAGATTTAGAGGATGCAGCGTTCAGCTGAGCAATCCCCCCCTGTAAGTTTTTACAGAGAGGGGGCATAACCTTCTAAACTGCCGCCTTGCGCATCTCGTCGATGTAGATTTCGCGCAGGCGCAGCGCGACCTTGCCTGGTACGCCTTCGCCCAACGCAACACCGTCGATTTCCACCACTGGCATGACAAAGGCACTGGCAGACGTGGTGAATGCCTCATCTGCTTCCTGGGCTTCTTCGATGGTAAAGGTCCGCTCTTCCACTTCCATCTGCGCCTCGCGCGCAAAGCGCAGAACCGCAACACGGGTGATGCCGTGCAGGATGTCATTGCTCAGCTGACGTGTGATGATTTTGTTGCCCTTAACGATATAAGCGTTATTTGAGGTTCCCTCAGTGACCGCGCCATCTTCAACAAGCCACGCATCATCACAACCCGCTTTCTTGGCCATCATTTTACCCATGCTGGGGTAAAGCAACTGAACGGTCTTGATGTCGCGACGGCCCCAGCGGATGTCCTCGATGCTGATGATCTTGGCGCCTTTTTTGGCAGCCGGATTATCCGCAAGCCCAGGCTTGTTTTGGGTGAACAACACGATCGTAGGCTCGGTCGTTTCAGGATCAGGGAACACAAAGTCGCGGTCGCCGTTCGAGCCGCGTGTGACCTGCAAATAAATCAACCCTTCATCAATCCCGTTCACGCGGACCAGTTCACGGTGCACTTCCAGCAAATCTTCCTTCGAAATCGGATTGCGCATATCCAATTCATTTAAAGAACGCTCAAGCCGCACAACATGGCCTTCGAAATCGATCAGCTTGCCGTCCAGCACCGATGTGACCTCATAGACACCATCCGCCATTAAGAAACCGCGGTCAAAAATCGACACCGTCGCTTCGGTCTCAGGCAAATATTCGCCGTTCACATAAACTGTACGCATTTTCTTATCCCCATAGCTCGCGGCTGGGCGGATGTACGCCCTCCGCGTCAAATTTCAACGCTGCATCACGGTCTTCCGCCAACAAGAGCGGCCCGTCAAGGTCTACAATCCGCGCACCCTGTGCCACCAACATCGCAGGTGCCATGGCCAACGATGATCCAACCATACAGCCAACCATCACGTCATACCCTTCCGCAATTGCAGCATCACGCAACGCCAACGCCTCAGTCAGACCACCTGTTTTGTCCAATTTAATGTTCACCACATCATATTTGCCCTTAAGCGCTGGCAGGCTGGCACGGTCATGGCAGCTTTCATCGGCACACACAGGAACCGGACGTTGCATCCCTAGGAGGGCATCATCCTCCCCCGCAGGCAAAGGTTGCTCAACCAAAGCCACCCCTAAACGCACCAAATGCGGCGCCAGATCTGCATATACAGACGCAGACCACCCCTCATTGGCATCCACAATGATAGTGCTGTCGGGCGCACCCGCGCGCACGGCTTCCAAACGCGGCATGTCGTCAGGGGTACCCAACTTGATCTTCAACAACGGACGGAACGCATGCTCTGCAGCCTGCGCCCGCATTTTTTCAGGTGTATCAAGCGATAGGGTATAGGCTGTGATTTCTGGATGCAGCGGATCAAGCCCCGCCAATTGCCACGCAGGCGTTCCGCTCTGCTTTGCTTCCAAATCCCACAGCGCACAATCCACAGCATTCCGCGCAGCCCCAGCTGGCAAAAGATCATAAAGCCCCGAACGCGTAAGGGGGCCCGACAGCCCCTCCACTTGTGCAGTTACACTCTCTAATGTCTCACCATATCGGGCATAGGGTACACATTCCCCAACCCCCGACACGCCACCCTCGGTAATTTTTACAGACAACACATGTGCATGGGTTCGCGACCCGCGCGAAATTGTAAAAACCTGCGCAAGCGGGAACACATCCCTCTTTACTTCAATCTGCATAGCACCCCTTTAAGCCAGCGCACCGCGCCAGCTTCTTTATTTTGCAAATAAACTCAATCCCGCACCTTCAACAGGCGCAACGGATCAAATAGCTGCCAATGCATCTGCAAGGCGCTCTGCACCTTGGCGGAATGGATCAACCGCAGGCAAGCCCATCTCAGCCTCAACCTTAGCCAAATACGTAACCGCCTCTTCTTCGGTCATGTGCTGAGTGTTCACCGAAACCCCAACAACCTGACAGGCAGGATTGGCAACCCGCGCCAAAGTCAGCGCCACGTCGCGGATCGCAGCCATATCCGGCACATCATATGTTGGCAGGCCACGCATGTGTGTGCGGGTTGGTTCGTGCGAAATGATCAGCGCGTCTGGCTGGCCGCCGTGGATCAACGCCATTGTCACACCAGAATAACTCACGTGGAACAAGCTGCCTTGCCCTTCGATCACATCCCAATGATCCGCGTCATTGTCAGGCGTCAGGTATTCAACCGATCCCGCCATGAAATCCGCGACAACCGCATCCAAAGGTACGCCATCGCCCGTGATCAAAATCCCAGTCTGGCCTGTCGCACGGAATGTGCTCTTCATGCCTTTCGCGCGCATTGCCTCATCCAGCGCCAAAGCCGTATACATTTTACCAACAGAACAATCGGTCCCTACAGCCAACACGCGCTTACCGGTCCGCTTCACGCCAGTCGCGATCGGGTACTCCACTGTCGGGACGCGCACATCATGCAATGCGCGGCCGTATTTGGCAGCAGCTTCAACCAGATCTGCTTCGTCACGCAAAAGGTTGTGCAAACCAGATGCCAGATCAAACCCAGCAGCAAGCGCTTCAATCAACACAGCCTTCCAAGCCTGAGAGATATGCCCCCCACGGTTGGCAACCCCGATCACAAGCGTCTTGGCGCCCGCTTCTTTTGCCTCGGCAAAAGTCATATCACCCAAGCCAACATCAGCTTTGCAGCCTTCCATGCGGAACTGCCCTACTGCGTTGTCTGGACGCCAGTCTTTAATACCTTGCGCAACTTTAGCCGCCAATTGGTCAGGCGCATCGCCCAAAAACAGCAAATAGGGTGTCTGGATCATGTGTCGATTCTCCGAAAAATGGGGGTCTTTCGCGCAGATTGCCCGAAACATCGCAGAATTGGATTCCCTATTAGCCGAAATTTTACCTAATTGCGCAAAAATATTCAGGATTCATCCAACAAAGCGCAATAATATCGCAAGATACATCAAGCACCTTCTTTAATTTGGCCTTGCAGACCGGTGAGTAATTTTATAACCCCAGAGGGGAAATATTCGACACTTTATGTCTTGTAAGGATTTCCATTCATGAGCTTCCGCCTCCAACCTGCCCCTCCTTCACGCCCCAACCGCTGCCAATTGTTCGGGCCTGGCTCCAACACAAAACTATTCGCAAAGATGGCCGCATCAGAGGCGGACGTCATCAATCTGGACCTCGAAGACAGCGTTGCCCCTTCTGACAAAGACATGGCGCGCGCCAACATCATTGAAGCGATCAACACCGTCGACTGGGGCACGAAAACCCTTGCCGTGCGGATCAACAGCCTCGACACCCCTTATTGGTACCGCGATGTAGTAGACCTGCTGGAACAAGCCTCTGAACGGCTGGACCAGATCATGATCCCCAAAGTTGGCTGTGCCGAAGACGTCTATGCCGTCGATGCGCTGGTCAGCGCGATTGAAGCCGCCAAGGGTCGTAAAAAGCGCGTCGCGTTTGAGGTCATCATTGAATCTGCGGCAGGCATCGCCCACGTGGAAGCGATTGCAGCCTCGTCCCCCCGCCTAGAAGCGATGAGCCTTGGCGCCGCTGACTTTGCCGCCTCGATGGGGATGCAAACAACAGGCATCGGCGGCACACAGGAAAACTACTACATGCTGCGCGAAGGCGAAAAATACTGGTCCGATCCATGGCACTGGGCACAAACAGCAATCGTTGCTGCCTGCCGCACACATGGCATCTTGCCCGTGGACGGCCCCTTTGGCGATTTCTCGGACGATGAAGGCTACCGCGCCCAAGCGCGCCGCTCAGCCACATTGGGCATGGTCGGAAAATGGGCCATCCACCCCAAACAGATCGCCACCGCAAACGAAGTCTTCACCCCCTCTGAAGAAGCCGTCGCCGAAGCGCGCGAAATCCTTGCCGCGATGGAAACCGCAAAAGCAAACGGCGAAGGCGCCACTGTCTATAAGGGCCGCCTTGTAGACATCGCCTCCATCAAACAGGCCGAGGTCATCGTGCGTCAATCAGAAATGATTGCGGGCAGCTAATCCAGCAAAAGTAACCCGAACGGCCCGCCCTGCGCGGGCCGTTTTGCGTTCAGGCCCGCTCATCCTTGGGCGAGCCCATCACAACATATGACGTGATCTTTGCGACCTGTGGAAGCGCCCCTAAATGATCGGTATGAAAGCGCTTATAGTCTTTGAGATCCGCACATTCGATCCGCAGCAAATATTCAATCGTGCCGGTAATATTATGGCACTCTCGGACTTCTGGCGCGCGCGCGACCGATCGTTCAAACGCTTCTTGGGCGGCCTTGCTATGATTGCTCAGCCCAACGCCAATATAGGCCACAAACCCTGCCCCCATGGCAGCGCGGTCCAACACGGCGCGGTACCCTTTGATCACTCCGCGGCGCTCTAATTCCTGTACACGGCGCAAACACGCAGAAGGCGACAAACCAACACGGTCGGCCAGCTCCAGATTGCTGATGCGGCCATCGCCCGACAGAACGCGCAATATATCTTCGGATTTACTATCAATTTCGGCCATAAATTGCCAACCTTCTTCATTTTCCCACAAGTTTGCAATTTCATGCGGTCAATTTCAACCAATCCTTGCGTCATGAATTTTGAAACGCTCACCGCCCTTGCCCTATTCGCTTTTGTCAGCTCAGCCACTCCAGGTCCAAATAACCTGATGCTCATGGCTTCGGGTGCAAATTTTGGCTATCGCCGCACGATCCCCCATATGGCGGGCATTTCAATCGGGTTTATGGTCATGATGTTCGCGGTGGGCAGCGGCCTGATCCAGCTGTTTGATAGATTTCCCGTGATCTACGACATCCTCAAAATCGCCAGTGTCCTTTATATGATATGGTTGGCATGGAAAATTGCGCATGCTGCCCCTGTCCGCAAACGCGACGATGCGGGCGCCCCAATGACCTTCCTCCAAGCCGCTGCATTTCAATGGGTTAACCCCAAAGCATGGGCCATGGCCCTGACTGCAATCACGGTCTATGTAGGTGACGCAACTCTCATCTGGTTGGCCACAGGTGCGCTTGTATTCGGCCTTGTGAACTTACCCTCAGTTTCTATGTGGACCATCGCAGGCCAGCAATTGCAGCGTTTTTTGACCAACCCCCGCCGCCTGAGCATCTACAACTGGACAATGGCCGGTTTGCTCATCCTTTCGCTCTATCCTGTGTTGGGCATCTGAGCGCCGTTGCATCACGGGCCATTCCTCGCCATATAAAGCGCAACATCAGTTCGGAGCGCGCTATGACACAATATTTGGATTTCGAAAAACCCCTCGCTGAAATTGAAGGGAAGGCCGAAGAATTACGCGCAATCGCGCGGCGCGATCCGGAAACCGACGTTTCAGAAGAGGCGCAGGCCCTAGATACAAAAGCCGCCAAAATGCTGGAGGACCTCTACGAGGAACTCACCCCTTGGCGCAAATGTCAGGTGGCCCGTCACCCAAATCGCCCGCACTGTCGCGATTACGTCGACGCCCTGTTTACCGATTACACACCATTGGCTGGTGACCGTAATTTTGCGGACGACCACGCCGTAATTGGCGGCCTTGCGCGCTTCAACGACCAACCGGTGATTGTCATTGGCCACGAAAAAGGCAACGACACCCAATCACGGATCAAACGCAACTTTGGCATGGCCCGACCCGAAGGCTATCGCAAAGCCGTCCGCCTGATGGATATGGCGCACCGTTTTGGCCTGCCCGTGATCACGCTCGTCGACACTCCGGGCGCATACCCGGGCAAAGGCGCCGAAGAACGCGGCCAGTCCGAAGCCATCGCCCGCGCCACCCAAAAATGCCTCGAGATCGGCGTCCCCCTTGTCAGTGTCATCATCGGTGAAGGCGGGTCAGGCGGTGCGGTGGCATTCGCCACAGCCAACCGTGTGGCCATGCTCGAACACTCCGTCTATTCTGTCATCTCGCCAGAAGGCTGCGCATCGATCTTGTGGAAAGACGCCGAGAAAATGCGCGAAGCTGCGGCAGCCCTGCGCCTCACAGCCCAAGACCTCAAACAGCTGGGCGTGAATGACCGCATCATCGCGGAACCAAAAGGCGGCGCCCACCGCGATCCACAAGCCGCGATCGCCTCTGTCGCCACGGCAATTGCCGACATGCTCAAATCCCTCGACGGGAAAAAGCCAAAAGCGCTCATCAAAGATCGCCGCGATAAATACCTGAACATGGGCGATAAAGGTCTGGCATCCTGAGCACCCTCTTCCCCATCGCAACAAACCTACCAGGCGCGCTGTCGATCATGATGCGCCCGCAGAACCTTCTGGACGATCTCACCACCGTGAAGGCCGCAGGCGTGAACACTATCGTTTCCCTGCTCGAGCAACCAGAAGCCCAAAAGGCAGGCCTCGGCTCCCAACCCGATGCCTGCACAGCCCTTAATCTCACTTACCTGAACCATCCTATCCGCGACATGCAGCTACCAGACCCAGATGCCTTCGCGGACTTCTCTGCAAATATCGCGGCGCGCCTACATGCTGGCGCCCATGTCGCTGTGCATTGTTTTGCCAGCATCGGCCGGACAGGTATGCTGACCTGCACAACGCTAGGCCACTTTGGGTATGACGCTGCTTCTGCGCTGTCTCTGGTCAGCCAATTGCGCGGCGTCGCCGTACCAGACACGCCGCAACAGGCCGATTTCATCAAACGGATGATTGCTGCTCAAAACGCCTGACCCACACCGCATTTCTTTATTTTGCCTTTAAACTCAATCCCGCAGCGACATCCTCGCCAGCTCACCATTTCATGCTGAACCTCGGCCCCGAAGCATCGCGTTGCTCAAACCCCAATGCGCGGTAAGTGTCCTGCGCCGCAAAATTTTCTGGATCCGTCCCAACTGTCATAAAACGGCCCCCCAGCTCTTTTGTCAGCGCCAGCGAAGCCTCAACCAGCGCGCGACCGACACCATCCCCACGTACCTCAGGCACAACAAAAAGATGATGCAGATCCATGCCGCGGACGCCAAATTGCAGCTGCGCCATCGGGCAGAGTGCCGCGTACCCCGCCCCCTCAGCAATCAATACGTGCACCCAAGGGGCCGCCCCCAACGTATCGCGTCGCAGATCCTCTAGCGTCAAAACAGCAAGATCACCGTGATGTGCGGCCAATGCCTGTGCCATCCGCAAGACCTCCGGCAGATCAGCCTCAGTTATGGCGCGAATTTCAGTCATGGGTAGCCTCCGACAATCGCACACGGGTCAACCAGACCTAACTGGCCAACATCCGCAAACCCTGCGTCACATCCGACCGCACCGCCAAACGCAACCCTGGCTCATCCCCTGCGCGCAGCGCTGCGATGATCAGGCGGTGGAACTGCGGCGGTTCTGTCCGGCGCAACCGTCCATAAAGCGCACGCATCGTAGGCCCCATTTGCAGCCAAACCGTTTCAGCCATCGCCAACATGGCAGGCGCTTGAGCCCGCAGATAGAGCGTCCGGTGGAATTCAAGATTGGTCTGGATATAGCTGACCGCATCACGGTGCGCGACGGCTTCTGCAACCTTTGAATTGATGTTTTGCAGCCGTTCAATCAGCGCCAAATGCGCGCGCGGCAGCGCACGGCTGGCCAGCTCCACCTCGATCAACGCACGCAGCGCCGCCAGTTCCTCGATGCGTTCATTGCTGAGCTCAGGAGTCGTGATACGGCCTGAGGTTGACATGCTCAGCGCGCCTTCTGCGACCAACCGGCGAATGGCCTCGCGTGCGGGTGTCATCGAGACGTCGTATTCCTTGCCGATGCCGCGCAATGTCAGCGCCTGCCCTGGCGGGATGTCTCCGTGCATGATTCGCGTGCGCAACGTGCGGTACACGCGGTCATGCGCCAGTGGCGCGGGATCAATAGGGCGGACAGATATGGGCATAAACACTTGTGATCACAAATACGCAGTCCGTCAAGCCTTTGCTTAGCCCCTCCGCAAATGATCCATCAGAATTTATACCGGTGCAGGGTACTGCCATGGCTGCGCAGCCATCCGCGCGGCGCAGCATAATCACCATAAATCTTGGTCACTTCGGCCCAAAATGCCGCCGAGTGGTTCATTTCAGCCAAATGCGCGACCTCGTGCGCGGCGACATAATCCAGCACCTCAGGCGGTGCCATGATCAATCGCCAAGAATACATCAACCCGCCATCCGATGTACACGATCCCCAGCGAGAGCGCGTATCGCGTAGCGACAGCCGCGCATAGGAGCGCCCCAAACGCGCGGCATAATCATCGCTCGCGCCTGCCAATCGGTCCCGCGCCAGCTCTTTTAGATGCGCCGACAGCCGCTTGCCCATCCGCTCCGTAGGGCCTGGTACAAAAATACCCTCTGGCGTTATTTCTACCCGCCGCCCCGTTCCCGCCAGCACCGGATACATCTTGCCCGCCAGCGGAAGCTCCACGCCCTCGCCCACAATCACATCCGCACCGCGGGCGTCCAGATGCTTGCGAATCCATGCCTCCTTGCTGCGGGCAAAATCGATTGCTTCGCGTTCCGCCAGCCGTTTTGGCATGGTTAACGTCACCCGCCCGTCTAATTGGCTGATGCGCAGCGAAATCCGCTTTGCCTGCGCGGATCGGCGTAGGATCAAGGGGATCGGAGGGTCTCCGGGTAGATGCGGATCGGTCATGGTTGGCTCATGTTATGGGGTGCAATCCGCATGGGGCTGGACAGCACCCTTTGCATATGGCATTTGCCCCCGAAACTGAATACACCATCACCAGCCACAACAGCAAACATCAAAGGGGAAACACATGCCCAACGAAGAATGGGGAACCAAGCGCCTCTGCCCCACCACGGGCAAGCGTTTCTACGACTTGAACAAAGATCCAGTCATCAGCCCCTACACAGGCGAAGTGGTTGAAGTCGACCAGTCGAAATCGCGCATGATTGCGGCGGACGCAGCTGATGCCGCGACCACCAAAGCAAAAGCAGATGAGGTCAAGGATGACGATGATCTGGTAGATGCGGATGACGTCGACGTAGATCTGGATGACGATCTGCTGGACGATGACGAAGACGATGATGATACAGTTCCGCTGGAAGAAATCGCGGATGTGGCGTCAAACGACGACGACAGCTAATAAGTTGTGGCGGGGCGTGCGTTTTTCGCTTGATCCCGCCGCTGCTTGTGCCTAGTACACGGCGCAATACGAACGGCTTTCGGGCCACACTCAGGTCCCCTAGGGGATACCATTCCACGCTTGCGTGATTTGGGGCATTAGCTCAGCTGGGAGAGCGCCTGCATGGCATGCAGGAGGTCAGCGGTTCGATCCCGCTATGCTCCACCAAGCGCCTTTTACGATGTGAAATGCGCTCTTCTCTCTTTTATCCATAAAATCCGACGACGTGGCGCGACACTGGTCAGTGGATAAGAATCGCGCGAAAATCATTCACATTGGTCCCCGTTGGACCAGGTCGAAAGATCGCCCCTGCGGCATCAAACGCGCCCCAAGCATCATTGCGGCGCAGGGCGTCTGCAGGATCAACACCGCCGGCACGCATATGCGCAACGGTATTCCCATCCGCAAACGCGCCTGCGTTATCTTCCGATCCATCAATCCCGTCTGTATCAGCGGCTAACGCGGAAATACCCTTCACCCCTTCAATGGCCTGCGCAAAGCCCAGCAAGAACGCTGTGTTTCGCCCGCCGCGTCCGTCTTTGTGGCGCAGGGTGACTGTTGTCTCGCCGCCCGACAGGATCACAATTGGGGCTTCGAACGGGCGGCCCTGCGTGATCACATCTCGTGCGATGGCAGCGTGCATTTGGCCGATCACATCGGCCTCCCCCTCTATCGCGTCGGATAGAATCACCGCAGGCACGCCTGCCGCTTCAGCCGCCTGCGCTGCCGCTTCAAGCGATAACCGCGCTGAAGCGATAACATGCACTTCGTTTTGCGCAAACACTGGATCGTCAGGTGCGGGCGCCGCTTGGAGCGCGGCATGCACCTGTGTTGGCAGCGCTAGGTCCCGTGCGGCGATCATTGCGCGCGCATCGGCCAACGTCACCGCGTCTGGAACCGTTGGGCCCGATGCCACCTGAGCAGGATCATCCCCCGGAACATCCGAAACAATCAGGCTGACCACTTTGGCTGGATGCGCCGCTGCGGCCAGCCGCCCGCCCTTGATGCCGCTTGCATGTTTGCGAATGGCGTTCATAACCCCGATTGGCGCGCCGCTGGCCAACAATGCCTCGTTCAACGCTTGTTCATCCGCCAATCCCAGCCCAGCAGGAGGGCAAGGCAACAAGGCCGATCCGCCACCACAAACCAACGCCACCACCATGTCCTCAGGACCTAACCCCGACACCATGTCAAACATCGCCTGAGTAGCCGCCATGCCAGCAGCGTCTGGCACGGGGTGGGCCGCCTCCATCACACGGATGGATTTGGTTTCGCACCCATAGCCGTAGCGCGTGACCACGACGCCTTCACAGGGGGCCTCCCACAAGTCCTCAAATGCGGCGGCTAGCTGGGCGGCGCCTTTGCCAGCCCCGACGACAATTGTGCGCCCCTTAGGGCGTGCAGGCAGATGTGCCGCAATTGCCGCGCGCGCATCTGCGGCTTCTACCGCTGCGTCGAACAACCCTGTGAGAAAGCTCTGTTTGTCTGGGTCAATCATGTGCCGAACTCCGCCCTCAATGCTACCTTTTGGACCTTGCCCATCGTGTTGCGCGGCAATTCGGTCACCACGCGATAGTCACGCGGTTGTTTGAAACGCGCAAGGGCCACCTCTGCTGCGGCTTGCACTGCGGCCAGATTGATCTGCGCCCCTGCCTGCGGAACAAGCACCGCCAGCGGCACCTCGCCCAGATCGGGATCTGGCACGCCGATCACCGCGCTTTCCAAAACGCCGTCTTGGGCATCCAACAGCAGCTCCAGCTCCTTTGGGTAAATGTTGTAACCGCCCGAGATAATCAAATCCTTACCGCGCCCGACAATGGTCACATAACCCTGCGCATCTTGCACGCCCAGATCGCCTGTGATGAAGAATCCGTCATCGCGCATTTCCTCGGCGGTTTTTTCCGGCATATTCCAGTACCCTTGGAACACATTCGGGCCGCGCACTTCGATCACACCTGTTTCGCCGCGCGGCAGCTCTTTTCCGTTGGCATCCACCACACGCAACGCGACATCCGGCAGCGGCAACCCCACTGTGCCTGCCCGCCGTTCGCCTGCGTATGGGTTTGAGGTGCTCATATTTGTTTCCGTCATGCCGTAGCGTTCCAGAATGCGGTGACCTGTTCGGGCCTCAAACGTTACATGTGTATCGGCCAAAAGCGGGGCAGAGCCCGAGATGAACAACCGCATGTTGGCCACCAGCGCATGATTGAGACGCGCATCCTCCAACAGCCGTGTGTAGAATGTCGGCACGCCCATTAGCGCTGTCGCGCGCGGCATCCAATCAATCAAATCCTCCACATCCAGCTTTGGCATAAACACCATCGCGCCCCCTGCCATCAGCATCACATTCGTTGCAACAAACAACCCATGCGTGTGGAAGATCGGCAGAGCGTGCAGCAGCACATCATCGCGGGTAAATTGCCACAAGGCGGTCAATGTGGCCGCATTGCTGATCAGGTTTTGCTGGCTCAGCATCGCGCCTTTTGACCGTCCGGTCGTGCCAGAGGTATAGAGGAACGCGGCCAGATCATCCCGATGGCGCGCGACGGTCGCAAATACCTCGGCCTGCGCATCGGCGCTTTTGCTCAGGCTGCCGCCCTGTGCATCCAACGTGGCAAAGGCCGCCCCAGCCGCGTTTGCCACCGCGACCAATTCATCCGCTCGCGCAGGATCTCCCACCAATAATGCCGCGCCGCTGTCAGTCACAAAATACGCCAGCTCCGCCGCTGTATAGGCCGTGTTGAGCGGCAAAAACACGGCTCCCATCTGCGCACAAGCTGCATAAAGCGCCAGCATATCGGGGCATTTTCTGACCTGCACCGCGACGCGGTCGCCTGTTTGCACGCCCTGCGCCACCAATGCGTGGGCCAGCTGTGCCGCGCGGCGCAAGAATGCGCCATGGGTGATCAACTCCCCGTCAGTCAGATGCAAAAACGGTGTTTCTTTGTCTGAATGCGGTGCAAACATTGTATCATAAAGCGGGTTGTTCATGGGGTCGCCTTTGTATTGGGTACCCTACCCTAGCCCAGCATCGCCTCAGTGAAAATCACGAGATTTCGGGATCACCCGCGCATCACGCGGATGCCTGCGGCCGCCCCCCACAGAGCCCCTCCCTGAATCCGAGGAAATGCCCCCCGCGGGATCATCCGCCAATCCATCCAGTCGTGGGGTTTTGTTTTCCAAACGATCTGCAACCACATGGATCACACGGCCATCCGTTTGCACCCGCCCATGCACCACCAACAGGCGTGCAGACATGATCAGCGCACGGTAATTTTCAAACAATTTGGGCCAGATCACCAGATTGGCCACCCCGTCCTCGTCCTCCAGCGTGATGAAACACACCCCCTTTGCGCTGCCCGGTTTTTGACGAACCAACACCAACCCCGCCAGAGACACCGCCGCACCATGGGCCATGTGGATCAGGTTATGCGTGCTGGAAAACCCCTGCGCGCGCAGGGACGTACGGAAAAACGCCATCGGGTGTGCCTTCAATGACAAACGCAAGGTTTGATAGTCGGCGACCACATGTTCCGCTTGCGCCATGGTGGGCAAGGCCACCTGTGGCTCGGTGCCCTCTTCGGCGGCGGCGGCGTGGTCAAACAACGCCAACGCAGGCGCATCGCGCAGGCCCTTTCCCTGCCACAAGGCCTGCCTGCGATCGATCCCGCAGGACCGAAACGCATCCGCCGCCGCCAATTTCCCAATCATGCCGCGGTCAAGTCGCGCGCGCGTTTTCAAATCGCCCACATCCACAAAAGGCGCGTCGCGCGCCGCCATGATACGCAGCGCTCCATCGTGGCGCATACCGTCCACCTGCCGCAATCCCAGACGCAGGGCAAACCCTTCTGCGCAGGGTTCCAACGTGCAATCCCAGTCGGAATAATTCACATCCACGCCGCGCACCTCGACCCCGTGTTCACGTGCATCGCGCACGATCTGAGCTGGCGCATAAAACCCCATCGGCTGACTGTTCAGCAACCCGCACGCAAATGCCGCAGGATAATGGCACTTCATCCAGCTTGAAACATAGACCAACTTGGCAAAGCTGGCGGCGTGACTTTCGGGAAATCCGTAATCCCCGAAACCTTTGATCTGGTTAAAGCACCGCTCTGCGAACTCACGCGCATAGCCGCGATCCGTCATGCGCCCGACCATCTTTGCCTGCAGTGTTTCAATTGTTCCGCGCGCGCGGAATGTGGCCATCGCCTTGCGCAACTCATTCGCCTCTTTGGCGCTGAACTGCGCCGCATCAATCGCTATCTTCATCGCTTGCTCTTGGAAAATCGGCACCCCTAAAGTGCGGCCCAGAATTTTCAACAGCTCGTCTTGCGGATACTCTGGGCCAGGCGCAGGATATGACACCCCTTCAAGCCCCTGACGGCGACGCAAATACGGGTGCACCATGTCCCCTTGAATGGGTCCAGGGCGCACGATCGCCACCTCGATCACCAGATCATAAAACCTGCGCGGCCGCAGCTTGGGCAACATTGCCATTTGCGCGCGGCTTTCGACCTGAAACACGCCCAATGAATCCCCCGCACACAGCATATCATAGGTGTCAGGGTCATCGCTGGGCACGCTTGCCAGATCATGGTGCAGACCGTAATGCGCGCCCAGTAAATCAAAGACTTTGGCAATGCAGGTCAGCATGCCAAGCGCCAGAATATCCACCTTGAAAATCCCCAACACATCGATGTCGTCTTTGTCCCACTCAATAAAACTGCGGTCGGCCATAGCGCCATTCCCAATCGGCACCATTTCGGTCAGGGGCCGCTCCGTCAGGATAAAACCGCCCACATGTTGGGACAAATGGCGCGGCATCCCCGTCATCTGCCGCGCGATGGCGATCACGCGGCGCAGATAAGGATCAGACAGATCCATACCTGCGTCTTTTACGCGCTCATCGCCCATCTGCCGCTCAAAACTGCCCCAGACCGTGCTTGCCAGTTTACTGGTCACGTCTTCGCTCAGCCCCATGGCGCGGCCGACCTCACGGATGGCACTGCGCGGGCGATAATGAATGACGGTCGCGCACAGGCCAGCACGCGCGCGGCCATATTTTGAGTACATGTACTGAATGACTTCTTCGCGCCGTTCGTGTTCAAAATCCACATCGATGTCGGGCGGCTCGTCGCGTTCTTCGCTAAGGAACCGTTCAAACAACACGTCGTGCTCCTCGGGGTCAACCGCCGTGATGCCCAGACAAAAGCACACCACCGAATTGGCCGCTGAGCCGCGCCCCTGACACAAGATCGGCGGGCTGGCTTGCTGGCGCGCGAAACGCACAATGTCGTTGATCGTCAGGAAATACCGTGCGATTTTCTTGGCGCGGATCAGCGCGAATTCTTTCTCGATGATCGCACGCACACGGGCGGTCACACCCTGCGGATATCGCCATGCGGCGCCCGCCCATGTCAGCTGTTCCAGCTCCTCCATCGGGCTGCGGCCCTGCGGTACGATTTCATGCGGATATTCATATTGCAGGTCATCCAGACTGAAGCTGCATGCATCCGCCACCGCCCGCGTCGCGGCAATTGCGTGGGGCCAAGGGGCGAACAGGCGGCCCATCTCATCTGGGGATTTCAAATACCGTTCGGCGTTGGCTTCTAACAAAAAACCCGCTGCATCGATCGTTGTGCCATGCCGAATGCAGGTCATCACGTCTTGCAACGGACGCCGTGGAGCCGTGTGATACAGCACGTCATTTGTCGCCAGAATTGACAATCCATGGGACCGTGCGGTTTGATCTAATCGATTGATCCGCGCCACATCATCGCCGCGGTACAAATAGGCCGCCCCTACGTGCCGCAGGTTGGGCAGCGCGTTACACAACCGCCCCAAACCCGCCTCGAACACGTCCAAATTCTCAGGAGGCATCACGATCAGCTGCACGCCGACACTGTGCTGTGCCACCATCTCTAGCGTCAGATGTGTCTCGCCTTTGATTTGCCAACCACCATCCACATCGGCCATCTTGCCCTGCGACAGTAACGTGGACAGCCGCGCATAGGCCTCACGGTCGCGCGGATATGCCAACAATTCCGTTCCGCATAGCAAAACCAAACGCGTGCCAATTAGCGGGTGCACCTTGGCGCGTTGCGCTTGGGCATGCAGTCGCACGACCCCTGCCAACGTGTTGTGATCCGCCACCCCCAGCGCGTGATATCCCAAGGCATTTGCCCGAGCCGCAAGATCAACCGCATCCGATGAGGCCCGCAGGAATGAAAAGCACGTCGCCAGACCCAGCTCTACAAACGGCGCGGGCGCGTTGCGATGAATCCCGTCTCCGTCCCCCCCTACGCGGCGCTTATGTCCCTGTTGCTCAGGCATGCTGTGCCTTTGCGGGATGGCGGGCGGGGCGTCGCGGCACGCGCGCGCCGCGTGTCACCCAAACACCCCATGCACAAACCAACGCGGATCACCGCCGCGCGCATCCCCAACGATCCCATCGCGAAACAGCCAAAACCGCCGCCCGTCTGTCACCTCGACCCTGTAATAATCGCGCAGCCGTGTACCGGAACGGTCCCGCCACCACTCTGGCGCGATCCGCTCTGGCCCCTCAAACCGCGTCATCAAAAACGCCACCCGCCGCCATGAAAACCGCGCAGGCGGCCCTTCTGGAACCGCATAGAGCACCACCACCTCCTCAGGGAGCTCAAACAAGCGCAACGGGCGCGCACGGTGCTGATCTATCCCAGTCTGAGGCGCCCCAGCCAGCGCAGGGATACGCGTCTCGACCCGTTCTGGCTTATGGCTGTGCACCCATGCCGCCCATGTTACCTTCTGCGGGCCCAACTTGGCGGTCAGACGGTCTAGCAACGCAGCCACATCTGCCTGCGCATCACACGCGCCATCCAGACGGCTTTGATGCAGGGCCAAAGCCTCGGCTTGCACAGCCTCCAACGTCATCAGGTCAAACCCAAAGCCAGGATCAATCCCGTCCAGCTTTCCTGTCAGCAAGCGCACAAAATGCGCTGCATCACGGCTGGCGCTGGCCGTTGCCACCTCACGCCAACGCCATTCGCCATCCACACGGTAGATCGTCAGCCGCAGCCGCCGCGCGCCCAGCTCGGCACGCACCAATTGCCCCGCCAAATCCTCGGCCAACCCGTTCAACCATGGCACGGGGTCGATCACAGGCTCGGCCATACGGGCCGCTGCGCGCCATACCTGCGCCTCTGGCGGCGCATCCAACGGATCCGCGCTGCGCCCCAAGGCGCGGTCCAGCAGGACCAGCGGGTTCACCGCCTCTGCCACGCCCGCAAACCGCCGCATCAGCCCCACACGCGGGACTTGCTCCAGCGCGCCGATGGTTTTCAGCCCCAACCGTTCCAGTAAACGCACCGTGTCATTGGGCAAGCGCAGTGCCGCCACATGCAAGGGTGCCACGGTTTGCAAAACATCTTCCCAATCGCAGATCACCCCCTGCGCACCGAACCGCGCCAGCATCTGCGCCGCACCGCGCGTAGGAGCCAGCGCCAAACGCGCGCGCAAGCCCTGCATTGCAAAGCGTGCGTGCATGTCCCGCAGCATCTGCGCCTCACCACCGAACAAATGCGCCGCACCGCGCACGTCCATCATGATGCCGTCTGCCTCGGCCACGGTCCAAGGGCACCACCGCCGCGCCCAGAGCGCCAAGCGTTTCAGCAACGCCTGATCACCATCAATGTCCGCCTGCTCCACATGTAGATCGGGATGAAGCGCCTGCACATCAACCACCCGCGCGCCCACTGAAACACCCCGCGCATGGGCCGCCGCGCTTATCGCATGGACAACGGGTCCATGCGCGCCCGCAGCGGCCAAAACCACCGGCACGGTTTCATCCGGTGGCTTGCGTTGCGCCGCCGTAATCCGCCGCCAACGGTCCATCGCCAGATCGGGGAAGAAAACGGAAACCATGCGCGCGCCTGTCCCCTTCATCGCGCGCCACCCAAACGCCAGGGCTGCGGCCACGCGCGCGAAACAGCTCGGCCTCCCACATCGGGGCACCGGGGGCTGCGCCATTGTAGGGGTGCACGTCTGAGGGCAACGATCCGATGCGCCACCGTTCGCGCGCGGCGGACAGTCCTTCTGCCTGACCTGAACGGATCAACCACACCGGCACGCCAGACGCCTCTGAGCGCATGGCCAAGCGTTTCGTTGCAGTGAAATCCAGCACCGGCGGCGCGCCGTGCACTTCGCCCACCACCGCACAAAGCCCCGCACAAGCCGCACCTTCCTCCATCGCCCACAGCACATCGCGCGCATGGCTGACATCCACACGCAACAGGTTCACCCCCCGTAAGGCGGGGCCGTAGACACGCCCGTTCTCCAGCCGCGATGCACGATCTTGCACCCACAGCACTGGCGCCGTCGAACGGGGCAAGCATCCCAACACAAACGCCGTGGCCGCCGCATCGAAAGGCTGCGCGGATAACGCGTCTTTCAACACCGCTGGCCCCGCCTGCGGCGTTGGAGTGTCCTGCACGCCGCGCGTGTTGATCAATTGAACCAACTGACCATAAGAAGAATCGTTCATCATACATCCCTCCATTTTGTTCCCTTTTTGTTCTACATGAAAACCCCCTTTTTAACACCCCCCTTTTCGCCCCCTCAGAAGCGCCCATAGTCTCAGCTATGCCCTCGGCGCAAAGCAGCCCAATTGAAATGCCCCGTGTACAAATGGCCCACAACACAGTAGGGGCGGACCAACTCCACCCTTATCCGCTCAGGAATACCCCTTGATTCAGACGATCGCAGACGCACTGGCCGCCCAAGGCTATGATAAAATGACACCCGTTCAGGACGCTGTAGTTGCGCCCGAACTCGATGGCGCAGACCTGCTGGTTTCCGCTCAAACAGGCTCGGGTAAAACCGTGGCATTCGGCCTTGCTATTGCGCCGACACTGCTGGGGGAGAACACGCATTTCGAGCGCGCAGGCGCGCCGCTGGCGCTGATCATCGCCCCCACCCGCGAACTGGCGATGCAAGTTAGTCGTGAGTTGACATGGCTTTACGGCAAAGCAGGCGCCATCGTGACCACCTGTGTGGGCGGCATGGATTCACGGACCGAGCGCCGCGCGCTGGACCGTGGTGCGCATATCGTTGTCGCCACCCCGGGCCGCCTGTGCGACCACATCAAACGCAACAACATCGATCTGACAGACCTGCGTGCCGTCGTGCTGGATGAGGCCGACGAAATGCTTGATCTGGGCTTTCGCGAGGACCTTGAATTCATCTTGGGCGAATCCCCCGAGAGCCGCCGCACATTGCTGTTCTCGGCGACTGTTCCTGCGGCAATCGCGAAACTTGCAAAAAGTTATCAGCGCGACGCGCAGCGTGTCACAGTTATTTCTGACAGCAAACAGCACGCCGATATTACCTACCGCGCCCTCACTGTGAACCCGCGCGATACGGAAAACGCGATCCTGAACATCTTGCGCTTTTATGAGGCCAAGAATGCGATCGTATTTTGCAACACCCGCGCGGCTGTCGCGCGCCTGACCTCGCGCCTGACGAACCGCAACTTCTCCGTTGTGGCCCTGTCGGGTGAATTGACGCAATCCGAGCGGACCAATGCCCTGCAAGCCCTGCGTGACGGACGCGCACGTGTTTGCGTGGCCACCGATGTGGCCGCGCGCGGGATCGACTTGCCTAATCTTGAGCTGGTGATCCACGCCGATCTGCCCACCAACGCCGACACATTGTTG
>JBDVSG010000021.1:0-23609 GCA_039967155.1 Sulfitobacter sp.
TAAACCTGGCCGCCCTTTAGCGCTGGGCATGTGGCTGGGCTGCCCTGTCTTTGGTCTGCCGGGCAATCCGGTTGCCGCGATGGTCTGTACCTTGATTTTTGCCCGTCCCGCGCTTGCACAACTTGCGGGGGCGGGCTGGTCCTTGCCGCAAGGGTTTGACGTGCCCGCCGCCTTCACCAAACGCAAAAAAGCAGGCCGCCGCGAATATTTGCGTGCGCGCATGGGCGAAGGCGGTGTTGAGGTGTTTTACTCTGAAGGATCTGGCCGCATCAGTGGGCTGAGCTGGGCAGAAGGGTTGGTCGAGCTGCAAGAAGAGGCGCAAGACATCCAGCGGGGGGACGTGGTACGCTTTCTACCCTTCGCCAGTTTTGGGATTTAGGCGCGCCAAAATGCGCGCCATTGGATCAATCGAAGGTGCCCGCAACACGCCCCAGCAGCATAAAGGCCCGCGCAGTACGCGTATCGGCCATGGCTGAAATTTCGCTGTCAGTAGCGACTTTTTCAAAATCCGCAAACAATTTGTCAAACCGGCGCAGGAAGTGATGCGCGACGTCGCGGAAAATCGGGTCTTGTTTCATGCGCCCAGCTGTCAGCGCCAGTGAGGATCGGTCGCGAATGCCGCCCAAGGCGGCAACGGGGCGGCCACGCGCCCCTTGACCGAACATGCGCCAGACTTCGGGGCGGGCACGGTCGGGGCGGAGATCATCCATATAGATGCCGTCTTGGCTGAGCAGGGTCAGGATGTCTTGTGCGGCTTGGATCAACTGCGATGCATTGCGGTCTTGCATGGCACGGCGTAGCGCCGCAAAGCCGGCTTCGTCTTCGGCTGTTTCGGGGAAGTTCAGCGCGCGGATCAGATCATCGCCTTCAATTGGCGGGGCCATGTCTTCGCTGGAGGTCCCAAGCGCAAGCGTTTGCTGGTCTTCAGTCGGGGCTGCAATGGCGGGTTGTGGTGCGCGGGCGGGTTCATCGCGGCGGGTGGAGAACGTCGCCAGCGTGGTCTCGGTCTTGCGCGTTGCCTCTGCGATCTCGTCCAGCTTGCGGGTCACGGATGGCTCATTGGTGATCTGCCCGCCCTGCTGCTGGGCGATGTAGGCATGGCGGATGGCGTCGATGGCGGCCTGCAATCGCATGCTTTCTTCGCGCATCACACGACTGGCGCGCGCAGCCGTGGCGGCAACCCAGATCATCGCGACGGGCATGAATATCGCCAGCATGGTCATCAGGAACCGCAGCCCGCCCTGTCCTTGGGCAGCGGGGGCTTGTTCAACAAAGACAAAGAACACGATGCAGCCCAAAAGCCAAACTGCCGACAGGCAGAGCGCTACGATTTCGATGCTGGTGATCCCGTCAGGCCGCGCCTTATCATATATGCCCAGAGGGGTGGCCCGCGGTGCCGCAGATTTTCCCTGTACCGTGCGCTTTGCGCTGTTTGTCAGCCGCGGGCGCTGTTGTTCTGGGGGGGGCGTATCAGACATGATCGACGCTTTTCTTATGCATAGACGATCTTGAGAACTTCATAAGATTTCCCGCCTCCTGGGGTGCGGACATTGACGCTGTCGCCTTCGTCTTTACCGATCAGCGCGCGGGCGATTGGGGATTTGATGTTCAACAATCCGGCCTCGATGTTGGCTTCATATTCGCCAACAATCTGATAGGTTTTTTCTTCGTCGGTGTCTTCATCTACTAACGTCACTTTGGCGCCAAATTTGATGGTGCCAGACAGTTTTGCAGGATCAATCACTTCCGCAAGAGAAATAACGCCTTCCAGTTCTTTCACACGGCCTTCGATGAAAGACTGTTTTTCCTTGGCGGAATGATACTCGGCATTTTCGGACAGGTCGCCATGTTCACGCGCCTCGGCGATTGCCGTGATGATTGCAGGGCGTTCAACCGTTTTGAGGTGTTTGAGCTCGGTCTCGAGGGCGGTGTGGCCCCCGCGTGTCATTGGAATTTTTTCCATTTACGTCTGTCCGTCATACTAAGGCGCGCCCCGAAGCCTGTTCGGAGCGCGCGTCTGCGTTTGGGTTACCTGACCTAAAATCGGCGTCGAATGCAAGAGGATAAGCCGCAATCACTGGCGTGGTTTCGCCGAATGCGGCGTGTTTAGTCGTATTGGACAACTTCAAATTCAATGCCGTCAGGGTCGTGAAAATAGAAACGCTTGCCCGGATCATAGTCGTAATGCGCACCCATCTTGAAACCGCTGGCGCGGACTTCTGCCTCAACAGTGTCCAGATCATTAACGACGACTGCAATATGGTTTAATCCGGCGATGTGGTGGTAGGTGTCAGAGGCGGGGGATAGGTCTTTGGCAGGACGGTAGAGCGCCAGATAGCTATCTTTGGTTCCAACGTGGACTGTAAACCCACCTGATATGGCATCGCCTTGCCAGCGCGTATGCCAGCCAAAGATGCGGTGCATCCATTCGGCTGTGGAGAGGGGATCGGAGACAGTTAAATTTGCATGTTCAAGTAGCGCAGCCATGGAGAGTTCCTTTCGGGGTGATTTGGCGTGACGCCCTTATGTCTAACTGCTAAACCTAACTTTAGGTCAAGGTATTTTTGGAGGGTGGTATGCCCCTAAACGAAGGTTTGTCGATCGGTGCATTGGCAAAGCGCACAGGTCTCGCTGTTTCAGCCATCCGCTATTATGAACGCGAAGGCCTCATCAGCCCGTGGCGCAACGCGGGCGGCCAACGTCGGTTCGCCCGTGCGGATCTGCGCAGGCTTAGCTTTGTGATGATTGCCCAGCAATTCGGATACACGCTGCCGCAAATACGCGCGCAGTTGGATCAGCTGCCCATGGGGCGCACCCCGACCAAAGCGGATTGGGGCTCGATGAGTGTCAGTTTCCGCGAGGAGCTGGATGCACGGATCGTCGCGTTGACAGAATTGCGCGATAATTTGGACGGGTGCATTGGCTGTGGTTGCCTTAGTCTAGAGGCCTGTGCGCTGTATAATCCGAAGGACAAAGCGGGGGCCGCGGGGCAGGGGCCACGGTATCTGATGGGGGATCGGGCTGCATCTGCTGAATGTTAGCGCTCTGCGATGCGAGAATGGTAAAATAGTCTATGTGGAGCATTTTTTACGCCTCGTCGTGATTGCAATGGCGCTGCCCAACCGCTACCCCGAATAAAACCGATTTTTAGGGACTAAGGAGTGCGAGACGTGGCTGATATTGAACGCGAAGCAATGGAATATGATGTTGTCATCGTCGGTGCGGGTCCTGCAGGCCTGTCGGCGGCGATCCGTCTCAAGCAGCTGGATGCTGATTGCAATGTTGTTGTGCTCGAAAAGGGCTCTGAAGTGGGCGCGCATATCTTGTCTGGTGCCGTGCTGGACCCTTGCGGTCTGGATGCACTGATCCCTGATTGGAAGGCAAAAGGCGCACCGCTGAATGTGCCCGTGAAGGAAGACAACTTCTATATGTTGGGCGAAGCGGGCGAAGTGCGCATTCCCAACTTCCCTATGCCGCCTTTGATGAACAACCACGGCAACTATGTTGTTTCCATGGGGAACGTCTGCCGCTGGATGGCGGAGCAGGCCGAGGAAATGGGCGTAGAGATCTTCCCAGGCATGGCGTGTTCTGAAATCGTTTATGGCGACAACGGCGAAGTCAAAGGCGTGGTCGCGGGCGAATTCGGGATTAATGCGGACGGCACCAAAGGGGGCAGCTATGAACCGGGCATGGAACTGCACGGCAAATATGTTTTCCTGTCTGAGGGGGTGCGCGGCAGCCTGTCCAAGCAAGTGATCGAAAAATTCGATCTGGCCCAAGGTAAAGAACCGCAAAAATACGGCATCGGGATGAAAGAAATCTGGGAAATCGACCCAGCCAAGCACAAAGAAGGCACTGTGACCCACACGATGGGCTGGCCTTTGGGTAAGAAAGCGGGCGGTGGTTCGTTCATCTATCACATCGAAAACAACCAAGTTTACGTGGGCTTCGTGGTGCATCTGGGATATAAAAACCCGCATGTGTTCCCTTACATGGAATTCCAGCAGTTCAAGCACCACCCGATGGTCGCCGAGCTGCTGAAAGGCGGCAAACGCGTGGCATATGGCGCGCGGGCGATCACTGAGGGTGGCTACCAATCCATGCCTAAAATGGTTGCACCAGGTGTGGCGCTGCTGGGGTGTTCAGTGGGCATGGTCAACGTGCCGCGCATCAAGGGCAACCATAACGCCATGCTATCAGGCAAAGCAGCAGCCGAAGCCGCAATCGCCGCAATCGCGGCGGGGCGCTCGGGGGATGAGCTGCCCGAGTATGAAGCAGAAGTGCGCAATGGCGAGATCGGCAAAGATCTGTTCAAAGTACGCAACGTGAAACCGTTGTGGTCTAAATACGGTCTCACAGCATCGCTGGCGATTGGCGGCTTTGACATGTGGTGCAACACGCTGTTTGGTGGCTCGCTGCTGGGGTCGTTGGCGCATGGTAAATCTGACGCAGAAGCGACAGAGCCTGCGGATCAGCACAAAGAAATCGATTATCCAAAACCTGACGGGAAGCTTTCCTTTGACCGTCTGACGAATGTTGCGTTTTCCTTTACCAACCACGAAGAAAGCCAGCCTGCGCATTTGACGTTGAAGGACGATAGCGTGCCTGTAGGTGTGAACCTTGCAACTTACGCGGGTCCATCTGCGCGTTATTGCCCTGCAGGGGTGTATGAGTTCGTAGAAGAAGAAGGCAAAGACACTCGTTTTGTCATCAACTTCCAAAACTGCGTGCATTGCAAAACATGTGACATCAAAGACCCCAGCCAGAACATCGTCTGGACCACGCCTCAGGGCGGTGATGGGCCAAACTACCCGAACATGTGATCAATTGTTGCGGCTTCCTGCCTAATCAGGTGGGGGGCCGCCATTGCGCAAGCGCGCAAACATGCTAGCCTGTTTGAAAAAGAACGAGGTTCCAGCACATGCGAAATTTCCTGACATCAGTAAGCGCGGCGGCCCTTGGGTTGGCCCTGATCACTGCAACCACCACGCCAGTAACGGCTCAATCTTTGGCAGGTTCTTATCTGGCAGGGCGCAGTGCTGCGGTCAGCAATGATTTTGCCGCGGCGGCAGAATACAACAGTGCGGCGCTGGCGCGCGATCCGCAAAATCTGGAGCTGATGGATAGTGCGGCGCTGGCCTATATTGCGCTTGGGCGCATAGATCGGGCCTTGCCGCTGGGGCGTGCGATTGTTGCAACGGGCCAGCAGTCACAGGCTGCGCGTATGGCGATCACCGCTGGGTTGGCTGCGGATGGTGATTTTGCGGCAGTGGCGGCACAAGACGTCCGTACGGACGGGATCAACCCTTGGGTGGACGGTTTGGTCAAAGCATGGGCGTTGATCGGATTGGATGATGTCGACGGTGCTTTGGCACAATTCGACGGGATTTCATCCGATGGCGGCATGGCTGGCATTGTAATGTTCCACAAGGCCTTGGCGTTGGCGACGGTTGGCCGTTATGAGCAAGCCGAAGAATTGTTTGACGCTGGTGGCCCTGGGGCTGCTGCGCGCACACGGCGCGGGGTCATGGCGCGGGCGGAAATTCTGTCGCAACTGGGCCGAAATGCCGAGGCGGCGCAGGTCATAAATCAGACCTTCAACGGCGCAACCGATCCTGAACTGGACGCCGTGATCGCGCGCCTGAACGCAGAAGAAAAGCTGCCCTTTACCCATGCTCCGACAGCACGGGCAGGGATTGCAGAAGTTTACTATACCTTTGCGGCATTGCTGCGCAGTGAGCGCGCAGGCGATTATTTCACGCTGCTCTATGCGCGGATTTCGGGCTTTTTGCGACCAACCCATCTGGATGCGTCCTTGATGACTGCTGAGTTGCTGGAAGATCTGGGTCAAAATGAACTGGCCATCGCGCAATACCGCAGTATCAGCGCAGACAACCCCGCCTACCATGTAGCAGAGCTAGGGCGCGCAGCGGCGTTGCGGCGTTTGGATAAATCGGACCAGGCCATTGAGGTGCTGGACCAATTGGCCCGCACACATGGGGATCTGGCGGTTGTGCATTCCACTCTGGGCGATACATTGCGTGCGCAGGACAAATATCAGCCCGCGATTGCCGCCTATACCCGCGCGTTGGACCTGATGGCGCAAGGCAACCCGCGCGTCTGGCTATTGCATTTTTCGCGTGGCATTGCCTATTCCCAAAATGATGACGGCGCCGCAGCCGAGGCAGATTTTCGCGCGGCTCTTGCCGTCAATCCCAACCAGCCTCAAGTGCTCAACTACTTGGGGTATTCTTTGGTCGAAGAGAACCGCAAGCTGGACGAGGCGCTGGACATGATCGAACGCGCAGTCGCGGCCAGCCCTGACAGCGGCTACATCGTCGATAGCCTCGGCTGGGTGTACTACCGCCTTGGCCGCTATCCAGAAGCCGTTGTTCAGATGGAGCGCGCGGTAGAGCTGGAGGCCGTTGATCCTGTAGTGAATGACCATCTGGGGGATGTGTACTGGGCAGTGGGCCGCGAACGCGAGGCGCAGTTCCAATGGAAACGCGCCCTGTCCTTTGTGGAGTTCACAGGCACAGATACTGAGGCCGACCCAGACCGTATGCGCCGCAAGCTAGAGATAGGGCTTGATGCTGTGTTGCTGGAAGAAGGCGCTGAGCCGCTGAAGCTGGCCAATGACGATTGAGGGCTTCGCGCCCGCCAAGATAAACCTGTCATTGCATGTCACCGGCCAACGCGAAGATGGGTATCATCTGCTGGATAGTCTTGTTGTTTTTGCCGCTGTTGGGGATCGGCTGTGGTTTGACGTGGCGCCCGTGATGTCGATGGAAATCACAGGCCCTTTTGCGTCAGGAGTGCCTGCAGACGCGCGCAACCTCGTGTGGCGCGCGGCTGAGACCGCAGGTGTGACGGGGCATATCCGACTGGAAAAGAACCTGCCGCATGGCGCTGGGCTGGGGGGCGGGTCTGCGGATGCAGCGGCCCTGCTGCGCAGCCTGTCCAAGGGGCAGGTCGGAGATCCGATCAACATGCAGGCTGGGCTGTCTTTGGGGGCGGATGTGCCCGTATGCGTCAGCACAGCGCCACAACGCATGCGAGGCATCGGCGAGGTGTTGGATGATGTCCAACCCTTTCCGCAATGTGCGATCGTAATGGTGAACCCCGCGGTGCCCGTGCCTACAGGACCAGTGTTCCAGCAGTTGGGGCGAAAGGATAATCCGGCGATGGCTTCTTGCGACGGCTTTGCCGATGCAAAGGATTTGGTTCTATGGTTAGGGCAGCAGCGAAATGATTTGCAGCCCCCTGCTTGTGCTGTCGCTCCGACCATCCATGTCGCGCTTGAGGCATTGGAGGATGCGCTGTTGGCGCGGATGTCGGGGTCTGGCAGCACGTGCTTTGGAATCTACCCTGATGAGGCTGCGGCAGATGCGGCCGCGCAGAGGATCCAGCGCGCCCAACCCGATTGGTGGGTTGTCTCGACAGTCACATTTGCCGCAGATGCGCAGCCTTCTAGCTGATGCGCGCCACGACATAGTCGGCCAGATCGCTCAGCATGTCTTTGAT
This sequence comes from Sulfitobacter sp., assembly GCA_039967155.1. GTDB lineage: Bacteria > Pseudomonadota > Alphaproteobacteria > Rhodobacterales > Rhodobacteraceae > Sulfitobacter. Next base: position 7,525 of record JBDVSG010000021.1, read on the forward strand.
CTCATGCGGGGGGAGAACATCCAGCGCATTTTTCGCCTTCTCAGCCCATTCCAGCGCATCTTTGCGCGTGGCATCCAATGCCCCGTGCTTGTTGAGCAGCGCAAGCGCATGATCTAAATCACCGTCTTCTTGTTTGCCCTTTTCAATCGTACGAACCCAAAAGGCGCGTTCTGCGTCGTCAGCCAAGGCGACAGCCTTGATAAGGGGCAGGGTCAGTTTGCGTTCACGGAAATCATCACCGATGTTTTTGCCCGTGGACTCTGCTTGACCTTCATAATCCAGCAAATCATCAACAATCTGGAATGAAACGCCCAATGCATCACCGTATTCATACAGGGCTTTTACGATCTGCTCAGGCGCATCGGCGATCACACCGCCCACTTCTGTCGCTGCCGAAAACAATGCGGCGGTTTTCCCGCGGACAACTTGCAAATACGTGTCTTCACTGGTGGATAGGTTTTGTGCCGCAGTAAGCTGCAGCACCTCGCCCTCCGCAATTGTTGCGGCGGCGTTGGAAAGGATGCGCATCACAGGCATGGAGCCTGGTTCGGTCATCAGCTGGAAACTACGTGCAAAGAGGTAATCGCCCACCAGCACCGATGACTGGTTGTCCCACAACAGATTGGCCGTTGGTCGCCCGCGGCGTTGGGCGCTTTCGTCCACAACGTCATCATGCAGTAGGGTTGCGGTGTGAATGAATTCAACCGTGGCTGCCAGATGGATGTGGTAGGGGCCTGAATAGCCACACATGGTTGCCGCCCCAAGGGTCAGCATCGGGCGCAAACGTTTGCCACCCGCCCCAACCAGATGGGCTGTTACCTCTGGGATGCGTGGCGCGTGCTCGGATGCCATCCGTTCACGGATTAACGCGCTCACGGCCTCCATGTCAGTCGCCAGGGCGGCGGCAAGGCGGTCATGGGGTTTTTGGCTATTCTCTGTGGTCATTTTTTGCACCCAAACGCTCGACAAGGGCCCAAGCCCCAGATTAAATCACACTCATGAAAGAACTGTTGCGCAGCACCGACCCTACGATCATCGCCTTTGCCACAGCCTTGCTGCAAGGCGAGGATATAGACTGCTTTCAAATGGACGTAAATATGAGCATCCTAGAAGGAGGCATCGGAATCTTTCCCCGACGTCTGATGGTGCATTCGGACCTGCATGATGCGGCCGTCAAGGTGATGGCGGATAATGACATCCCGCTGGGGTTATGACCTCGGCCGAGCTGAGCCATGACGCGTTTCTTGGCGGGTTGTTGCATCTGTGGCAGCCGCGCAAAGGATACCGTGCTGGCGTCGATCCTGTGCTGCTTGCGGCCACTATACCTGCGGTTTCAGGGCAGCGGGTGTTGGAATTGGGCTGTGGCGTGGGGGCTGCTATTTTGTGCCTCGGCGCGCGGGTTTCGGGGCTGTCGCTGACTGGGATTGAGCGCGAAGAAAGCTACGCTCAACTTGCGGCGCGAAATGGAGATGGCGCGCTGGAGGTGATCACGGGTGATATCGCGGATCTTCCTTTGACGTTACGGCAGCGACAATTTGACCACGTGCTGGCCAACCCACCTTATTGGCGCCGTGATGCCTCGGTCGCTGCAGATGACCCCACGCGAGAGGCCGCACTGGGCGAGCAGACCCCCCTCTCTGTTTGGATTGAGGTGGCTGCAAAACGGTTGGCCCCCAAGGGCTACATGCATGTCATCCACCGCGCCGAACGGTTGCCTGATTTATTGGCAGCGTTGCCCTCTTATATGGGTAGTGTTGAGGTATTGCCGATCGCCGCGCGCCACGGTCGGGCGGCGGAGCGTGTCATTCTGCGGGCACGCAAAGAGGGGCGCGCGGACTTTCGCCTGCATGGACCGTTGATTTTACACCGTGGTGATGTGCATTTGGATGGTGATCAGTACACACAAGAGGTCCGAGACGCTTTTCGAACAGGGGCCTCGTTGGTGTTTTGAGTGGTGTTAAGGCTTTGTTCACCCCTTACCGTGCTATGCTGCGGAGCGGCGTGACTTTGTAAAAAAATCATGCTTCACTGAAATTGCACTTTTAACAACTGGAGGAAGCATGTCCTTAAACGCACATCTTGAAACGTTGAAGAAAAAGCACACGGATATGAGCGAAGCGATTGAGCAGGCACAGCGTGCACCCAGCATGGATGGCCTTGAAGTCGTTGATATGAAAAAACAAAAAATGCGCTTAAAAGAAGAAATTACACGATTATCGGTCTAACTGTATTATGACTGCTTAACGATGCTGGCGCGCGCCGCGATGATGGCGCCGCCAGCGATCAGCAGCGCCGCCCAAAGCAGCGTTAGGCTGGGCGCGGCAATGCCAGTCAGGATCAGGACCAGCGTGGATAGCAGCGGTGCAGCATAGGAGCTGGTGCCAAGAAGCTGAATATCCCCGTGCTTGCATCCGATATCCCAAACATAGAATGCAAATCCAACAGGCCCAAGACCGAGCCCCGCGATGCTGGCCCAGCCAATAGCCGTGGTCGGTAGCACCGTTTCCTCAAACATCAAATGAAGCGGGAAAGACAGCGCGGCTGTGGCCAGACAAAAGAGCGCGACGCTCGCCGTTGGGGCGGTGCCAACAAGGTGCGACAAAACAGAATACCCAGCCCAAGTAAACGCGGCCAGTAATGCCAGCAAATAACCCGCCAGATATTGCGTGCTGAGACCCGCACCGCCGTCCAAAATGATAAGAGCGGCCCCCGCAAAGCCAAGGCAAGCGCCCGCAAGATGCCCGAACCGCAGCTTTTCTGTGGGCAAGAGGCCCGAGAAGACAACAATCAGAAGGGGCCACAGATACGCGATCAGGCCAGCCTGTGCCGCAGGGGCCAGACGCAGGGCGGAGAAATATAATAAATGATAGGCAAAAAGCCCTAATGCGCCAAATACATATACTTTCAACGGCACGGCGCGCATCTGCGGGATGCTGCCTGTTGCCCATGCCCAGACCAATCCGACAAAACCTCCGATGCCAAAGCACAGCGTGTTGAGCAATAGCGGCGGTGTGGGGGCGGACCCGACAGTGAATAGAGCAAGCAATGCCCAGAGAAGAACTGCGACAAACCCTGTCGCGGTGGCTTTTGTACGGGTCATGCTATGCTGGCTTAACGATGTTGAGGGTTTGAGAAATATGTGCAGTTTTTTCAATTTCTGCAAGGATCCAATCACGGAATATTGCGATTTGAGGGCGGTTTTCCATTCCCTTGAGACATAAGAAACTAAACCCCGCTGATGTGGTCAGTGCGGTAGGGAAGGGCGCGACTAGGCGGCCCTCGGCCAAATCCTTGATCACCAACGCGCGCCGCCCCAGTACAATCCCAACACCTGCCAGCGCCGCATCGAGTGCGTGGTCCGCCTGTGAAAAGCGAGGGCCTTGAGTGGGGGTGAAGGGAGCATTCATGGCCTCAAACCACTGCGGCCACCCGATGGGTGGGGATAGAAAGCTGATTGAATCGTCAAAAATGATAGGGGCTTTCTGAAGGCTTTCGACGGTCGGGTATGCCGCGGCCAAAGTTGGGGTCATGACGGGCACGATCCATTCATCCGCTAGGGGCAGGGAATATAGCTCCGGCGTCGAGGTGTTGCCAAATCTTATCGCCACATCAACATTGTCTCGCGACAGATCCATACGTTGCAAAGATGCGGCAAATCGAAGTTCGATTTCGGGGTGGGCTTGGGCAAAATCATACAGGCGAGGCGCAAGCCATTTGGCCGTAAACGCAGGTCCCGCAGTGATCGTCAGGGTCTGTGTGTCTTGGGTTCGCTGGGCTGCGCGCCACGCTGTGGCTAGGGTCTGAAATCCTTCGGCAGCCCCCTGAGAGAGAGCCTCGCCTGCGGATGTAAGCTCTACCGCGCGGTTGAGGCGATGAAACAGGGGCGCGCCCAAATGTTGCTCAAGCGATTTGATCTGAAACGACAGCGCGGCGGGCGTTACGTTCAATTCTTCTGCGGCTTTTGCAAAGGACATGTGCCGTGCTGCGGCATCAAAAGCCCGTAAAGCGGTCAATGGGGGAAGGCGAATGGACATGTCAGTTAAGTAATACTTATCTGAGAGGATTGAAAGTCTCGTTTGTCAGCTTGAAACGGAAACGCCATATTAGGTTCAAGATAGACAGATTAACCCGAACCCAAAGGAGCGTTGAGATGATCGAAGCCACAACAAACCCTGCAGCACGCGCAGCAATGAAATCGGCCCATACAGCACGCGGCCGCATGATGTCGGATTTCTTTTCGTGGTTGCGGGCACCTATCCGCCGTTGAGGCGGTCGCCAAGTTTGGCGATCAAATTTTCCGCTGACTGAATGCATGCAGTCTTACGGAATAAGAAGAGCCAGTGGACTACTCCACTGGCTCTTGCATGCAGTATTGGATCTAAAGATTGATCTTAGACGAAGAACTGACCGCCGTTAGCTGAAATGGTCGACCCGTTAATGAAGCCGGCGTCATCAGCCACAAGAAAAGAAACGGCGCGGGCAATTTCTTCTGGTTCCCCAAGGCGGCCCGTTGGGATTTGCGAAATAATGCCTTCACGTACTTTTTCAGGCACAGCCATAACCATATCTGTTGCGATGTAGCCGGGGCAAATGGCGTTGGCTGTGATGTTTGCGCGTGCGCCTTCTTGGGCCAGCGACTTCACAATTCCCAGATCACCTGCCTTGGTTGCAGCATAGTTCACCTGAGCGAACTGGCCTTTTTGGCCGTTAATCGAAGAGATGACGACGATGCGTCCGAATTTGCGCTCGCGCATTCCGGGCCAGATGGGGTGGATGGTGTTGAAGACGCCGGTTAGGTTCGTGTCGACAACTTCGCGCCATTGCTCTGGCGTCATGCGATGAAACGGTGCATCGCGTGTGATGCCGGCGTTTGCGACGACAATCTCGATTGGCCCTGATTCGGCTTCTACTTTCGCGATGCCTTCTTTTGAGCTGTCGTAATCAGCGACATTCCATTTGAAAGTTTTAATACCCGTTTCAGCAGTAAATGCGGCTGCTGCTTCGTCGTTGCCTGCATAAGTAGCAGCGACAGTGTAACCCTTATCTTTTAGTTCTTTTGAGATGGCTGCTCCGATTCCTCGGCTGCCTCCAGTGACTAGTGCGACGCGGGACATGCGATTCTCCTGATGGTAATGTTGTTGCTTTTAAATGTTCAGGCGCGCAATTTTATTGCGCGCCCAATCTATTTAAGGGCGTTCTAGACACATGGCAACACCCATACCGCCACCAATGCACAAAGTAGCGAGACCTTTTTTGGCGCCGCGGCGCTTCATCTCGAACAGCAAGGTGTTCAGAACACGTGCACCGGACGCACCAATCGGGTGGCCAATCGCAATGGCACCACCGTTCACGTTCACAATCGCGGGATCCCAGCCCATGTCTTTGTTGACCGCACATGCCTGCGCTGCAAAGGCTTCATTGGCTTCGACCAGATCTAGATCTTCGGCCTTCCAACCGGCTTTTTCCAGTGCTTTGCGTGATGCATAGATGGGGCCAACGCCCATGATGGATGGATCCAGACCAGCTGTTGCATAAGATGCAATGCGGGCAAGGGGTTCGATGCCGCGTTTTTCAGCGTTGTCGGCGCTCATCAGCAGGGCGCCAGCCGCGCCATCGTTCAGGCCAGACGCGTTCGCAGCGGTGACTGAGCCGTCTTTTGTGAAGGCAGGGCGCAATTTTGCCATTGCATCCATCGTTGCGCCGTGGCGGATGTATTCATCTGCATCGACGATCGTGTCGCCACGACGGCCAGGAACGGTATAGGCGAAAATTTCGTCTGAAAAACGGCCTGCTTTTTGTGCAGCTTCGGCTTTGTTTTGCGATGCGACGGCAAATTCATCTTGTTGTTCGCGGGTAATTTGCCATTTGTCGGCAACGTTCTCAGCGGTTTGGCCCATGTGGTAACCATTGAAAGCGTCCCAGAGGCCATCTTTGATCATCGTGTCGATCAGTTTCATGTCGCCCATTTTTTGACCCGCGCGCATGTTTTGTGCGTGGGGGGACATGGTCATGTTTTCCTGACCACCAGCGGCCACAATGTCCGCATCGCCAAGCTGTACGTGCTGTGCGCCCAGTGCAATGGCCCGAAGGCCCGAACCGCAGACCTGATTGATTGACCAAGCGGATGATTCTTGTGGCAGGCCAGCGTTGATATGTGCCTGACGTGCAGGGTTTTGCCCCTGGGCTGCGGTCAAAACCTGACCCAAAATCGTTTCTGAAACCTCTGCGGCGTCGACGCCGGCGCGGGCCACAATTTCTTTTAACATTGCTGCGCCCAGATCATGGGCGGGGGTATTGGCAAATGAGCCACCAAAGCTGCCGACGGCAGTACGGGCAGCTGAAGCGATAACGACGTTGGTCATAGAATGCGGTCCTCTCAATATGACGCGTGGTGGAGGACGTGTATCGTTAGATACACTGTTCATTATGGTGTTCTCCCCTCCACCTTGTGGTAATTTGATATCGTAAGGCAGGTCGCGCGACAAGGCGACCTAAGGCGAACACTATCTTACGGTAGCTGGTTGGCTAGCCCTGTTTGCGGGAATATTCGGGGCGTAACCAATCTGGTTGCGTGGTTGGCGCGGCAAAATAGTAGCCTTGCAGGCAGTCAATCCCGATTTCTGTCGCGAGTGCTGCATCCTCTGCCGTCTCGACAGATTCTGCGACCGTTAACATCCCCAGTTCACGCGCCATGGCAGTGAGGGCGCGGACGATGCATTGCTGGTCGGGATCATGGGCCATGCCACGGATGAACTGACCGTCAATTTTTAAGATATCAAAGTCAAAATCCTTGAAATACTTGATTGTAATCTTTCCAGAACCAAAGTCGTCCATGGCAAAGCAGATCCCTTTGGGTTGCAGTCGGTTCATAAAATCCACCACAAGCTCTGGCACCATCATGGCTGAGCTTTCAGTGATCTCAAGGATAAGGCGCTCACCCAGCTCGGGGGCGTCTTTTAGGAATCTGTTTAGGCAATTCATCCATGGTTTATATCCGATCGAGCGTGCAGACATATTAATCGCCAAGCGAAGTGTGGGGATTTGTCGCAGCTTTGTCAGGCCATGGCGCAAAGCCAGCACATCAATTTCTCTGCCAATTTCAGTGTCTTCAATTTTATCCATGAATTCGCGTGCCGGTATCACGCGTCCGGTTGGGTCAAGCACGCGGATCAGCCCTTCGTAGAAACCAGCGGTGGTTTGGGAATCACTGCGTATGACGGGTTGGAACGCCAGCAAGGTTTGATTGTGCTGGATTGCGTCCTTGACGATTTCCATGGTTCCTTTGGATCGTTGGCTGACGGCATAGTCCAGCGGGCTGAATGAGCCTTCAGGAATAGCGGCCATTTGGCGTTTGCGCTTACCGATCATCCTTGCGCCCCTTTGCTCTTTGAATCGTTTGATGGTTTTTAGCCACTGTCAGCTAAAGAGATGTTAAACATCCAATTTTGTGTCAAATGTACTGAAGTAACGAAAAGGTGCCGCATGACGCAGTGTGAATGGGCTGGGCCCGAACAGATCTATATCGACTATCATGACACCGAATGGGGGGTGCCAGAATACGACAGTCGTGCGCTTTGGGAGAAGTTGATTCTAGACGGGTTTCAGGCTGGGTTAAGCTGGATCACGATCCTAAAAAAACGCGAAGCTTTCCGAGAGGCATTTGAGGGGTTCGACCCCAACGTGATCGCGCAATGGGGCGAACAAGACGTGCAGCGATTGCTGGGCAACGCTGGCATTATTCGCCACCGCGGAAAAATCCAAGCAGCGATCACCAACGCGCAAGCGTGGCAGCGGATCGAAGCGCAGCAAGGCTTTGATAGATTCATGTGGGACTATGTGGGCGGCACGCCGTTGCAGAACCAATTCGTGCGCCAGTCTGATGTACCGCCTAAAACGGAGCTGTCCGAACGGGTGTCAAAAGACCTCAAGAAAGCGGGCTTCAAGTTCTGCGGCCCCACAATCGTCTACGCGTGGATGGAGGCATGTGGTTTGGTCAATGATCATCTGGTGGGTTGTCCGCGTCATGCCGCAGTTGCCCGGATGGCCAGACCACTGACCTGAACCAGACCCCTGATCTGACAAGGGGCGTCTGGTCCCAAATGACGGGGCCAGACAGATCGCTTAGGAATAGAAATCAACCAGACTTTCGCTGGTGTCATAGCCAGCTTCTTCTAGGGATGTTTCCAGAATGGACCATAGGGATTCAGACTCTTCGCTGGTTTCATAGGTTTCAACCGCGTCAGATATAAGCGAGATAAGGGCGTCATCGACGCTTTCGACGCCTCGTCCCCCTTCTGGCGGCGGGCCTTTTTTACCGCCACTTGGATGTGGACCTTCTTTGACGCCCGCCTTTTCACCAAGATCTTTTGCGTTGGTTCCCACTTCGCTTAATGCGTTTGCCAGTCCTGTACTGGGCTGAATTCCGAGTTCTTTGATCTCGGAAACTAGGTTTTTTGCGTCATCATCGGATAAGGCATCTGGATCATAGTTTGACAAAACTTCAGTAAGTTGCTGGCTTTGTGTCTCAGTGAGGCGGTTTGCCGTTGGTTGCATGGTTCCGTTATAGGAGGCTGCCGAGTTAATCATCATAATATTTACTCTTTCGATCATAATGCGGCCGCAGCATTCTGGCGCGCAGGGCATCTATCGCGTGTCGAAGTGAATAATTTCTAAAACAATAAGATGTGGTAAACAGAGTATTGCGCACACTTAAGCTTTTGACAGGTCTGGGTGCCAGCGGCGTGGACTGATTTTCGTGCATTGACTCCCTCGCAAACCGCCGTATAAGCGCGGCTTCTATTGGTGTTGGTGGACCCCGCAAGGGGATGCCTGTCGGGAGCAATCCAGAGGACAACGCCCTTTACCGCCCGCAAGGGCCTCAAAAAGGAGATCAGCCGTGACTAAACGCACCGCTGCCAAGCACAAAATTGACCGCCGTATGGGCGAAAACATCTGGGGCCGTCCAAAGTCACCAGTAAACCGCCGCGAATATGGCCCCGGCCAGCACGGTCAGCGCCGTAAGGGCAAAATTTCCGATTTCGGTATCCAGCTGCGCGCCAAGCAGAAGCTGAAAGGCTATTACGGCGACCTGACCGAGAAACAGTTCCGTCGCATCTACGGCGAAGCCGAGCGTGTAAAAGGCGATACAGGTGAAAACCTGATCGGTCTGCTGGAGCGTCGTTTGGACGCGGTTGTCTACCGTGCCAAATTCGTTGCAACAGTGTTTGCTGCACGTCAGTTCGTAAACCACCGCCACGTGCGCGTGAACGGCAAACTGGTTAACATCCCTTCCTACCGTGTAAAAGAAGGTGACGTGATCGAAGTACGTGACCGTTCCAAACAAATGGTAGCCTTGGTTGAAGCAACACAATTGCCAGAGCGCGATGTGCCTGACTACCTCGAAGTTGACCACTCCAAAATGACAGCGACATTCACACGCACGCCAAACTTGGGCGACGTGCCATACCCTGTTGTTATGGAACCGAACCTCGTTGTGGAATTCTACGCGAAGAACTAATCTTCGCCACCACATTCGACGATTTTCAAACGCCCTGTCGGATATCCGGCAGGGCGTTTTTTGTTGGCTATTGTCCTCTTTTGACGTCAAGGCGCAGGGCGGAATGAAATCGCGGCTGGCTGCGCACCCCAACAGCGGCTAAAAGACATCAAGCAACCAAAGAGCATTGATATGAAACAAATGATCACGCCCCAACCCGGTATTATGGATATTGCCCTGTATCAGGGCGGCGCAAGCCATGTGGCAGGTCATGACAATGCGCTGAAACTCAGCTCGAACGAGAACCCGTTCGGCCCGTCCCCCGCCGCGATCAAAGCCTTTGAAAGCGTCGGCCGCGAGCTGCACCGCTACCCCAGCTCGGATCACTCTGGGCTGCGCAATGCCATCGGTGAGGTGCACGGCGTCGATGCTGAGCGTGTCATTTGCGGCGCTGGCTCGGATGAGATCATCGCCTTCTTGTGCCAAGCTTACGCAGGCCCCGAAACCGAGGTTGTGCACACAGAGCACGGGTTTGCCATGTACCGCATTTCCGCATTGGCGGCAGGCGCAACCCCTGTTGAAGTGCCCGAGCACGAGCGCGTCACCGACGTAGACGCGATTTTGGCTGCTTGCACCGAAAAAACGCGGCTGGTGTTTATTGCCAACCCGAACAATCCCACTGGCACTATGATCGGCGCTGCGGATGTGGCCCGTTTGGCGGATGGCATTCCACCGCAAGCGCTGCTGGTGCTGGACGGCGCCTATGCGGAATATGTGGAAGGCTATGACGGCGGCATCGCATTGGTTGATCAGCGCGATAACGTGGTGATGACGCGCACTTTCTCTAAGATCTACGGATTAGGCGGGCTGCGCGTGGGCTGGGGCTATGGTCCTTCTCATGTGATTGACGTTCTCAATCGCCTGCGCGGGCCGTTCAACGTAAGCAATGCCGCCCTTGCCGCAGCTGAGGCTGCTGTGCGCGATACCGCCTATGTTGAGCACTGCCGCATAGAAAATGCGCGCTGGCGCAATTGGATGGCTGATGCGCTGGGCGAGCTTGGCGTCGCCTCGGATGTGTCACTGGCCAACTTCATTCTGGCGCGGTTTTCCACAGCAAGCGAAGCAGAGGCCTGTGATGATCACCTGCAATCTCAAGGGTTGATCGTGCGCCGTGTGGGGGGCTACAATCTACCTTGCTGCCTGCGGATCACTGTTGGCGACGAAAGCGGATGCCGCCGTGTGGTGCATGCTGTGCGCCAATTCAAGGAGGGCACGTAAATGGCCCAAGTATATGAACGCGTAGCGTTAATCGGTCTTGGGCTGATTGCGTCATCGATGTTTTGGGCGATGAAACGTGGCGGATTGGCGGGCGAAGTCACGGGGTTCGCCAGATCCCCTGAAACCCGAGAGACCGCACGCGAGATTGGCCTGTGCGATGTGGTCTATGATGACATCCATGACGCCGTGCGCGGTGCCGACCTTGTCGTGCTTTGCGTGCCTGTTGGGGTGATGGGCAGCGTCATGGAACAGATTTCGGGGTCTTTGAAAAAAGGGGCGACAGTCACGGATGTGGGATCGGTCAAGCGGGATGTGATCAACAACGTCATGCCGCATCTGCCAGAAGGCGTGCAATTTGTGGCCGGTCACCCTCTGGCGGGGACCGAACATTCTGGTCCTCGTTCTGGCTTTGCTGAACTGTTCGACAACCGCTGGTGCCTGCTGGTTCCTGCCGAAGGCAGTGATCCTGCGGCGACAGCCCAATTGCGCAAGCTGTGGGAGGGCATCGGATCCAACGTCGAAGAAATGGACGCGGACCACCATGACCGCGTGTTGGCTGTAACCTCTCATGCGCCGCATTTGATTGCTTACACGATGGTCGGTGTCGCGGATGATTTGCGCCGTGTGACCGATAGCGAAGTGATCAAATATTCTGCGGCTGGCTTTCGGGACTTTACCCGCATCGCGGCCTCTGATCCGACAATGTGGCGTGATGTGTTTCTGTCCAACAAAGACGCGACACTGGAAATTTTGGGTCGCTTCACAGAAGAGCTCTTCGCGCTTCAACGCGCGATCCGTCAAGGCGATGGTGCGCATTTGCACGATTACTTCACCCGTACCCGTGCGATCCGGCGTGGTATTATTGAAGCGGGGCAAGACACGGATGAGCCTAATTTTGGTCGCGGCAACGGGTCAAACACATGAAACGGCTGGCAGTTCTTTTGTGCACGTTGGCCTCGGTTTCTCTGGCGGGGCCTGATAATTCCCTGCGACCAGAAGGGCGGCCTGGCACAGCGCAAAAGGAAGTCACTGCAGACACTACGATCTCGCCTTCGGTTCAACAGAACCGTGAAAAAGGCTTTTGGAAATCTCTGCGGCCCGTGTTTCGCAGCCCCAAAGCGGGGAAAGAAGCGCGACAAAAACAGGCCGCCCTACAAGCTGGGTCAGTCTGCGGCGATCTTTCTATTCAAGGCACAGTAATTGGCCGTGTGAAGGCGCGAATTCCGGAATGCGGTATTGAGAATGCGGTCAGCGTTTCCTCTGTCTCGGGGGTGCAGCTCAGTGTGAAGTCCACGATGGATTGTGGCACGGCGCAGGCGCTCAAGACATGGGTCGACAGTAGCGCCAAACCCGCGCTATCGCGCAAGGGCGGCGGGTTGCAACAAATCAAAGTGGCCGCGCATTACGCCTGCCGCCGCCGCAACAATGCAAAAACGGGAAAAATTTCCGAGCACGGCAAAGGTCGGGCGATCGACATTTCCGCATTTCGGCTGGCAGATGGCAGCGAGATCACCGTGCTAAAGGGCTGGAATGCGCGCAGCAGCAGCAAAGCACTGCGCAGTATGCATGCCGCCGCATGTGGCCCCTTTGGGACGGTGTTGGGCCCAAAGGCCAATCGCTATCATTTGGATCACTTCCACTTTGACACGGCGCGCTACCGTTCGGGCAGCTACTGCCGCTAGCGAATGATCAGCCGCGGGGCGTTGCCCAGCGGCAAGAATCCAAGCCGCATCTGCCCCCCCGCGAGCGTAATCTCCAGATCGAGATTTCGATCCTCATTTGCCAAAGCCCCTAGAACCTGTTCAACCGTCCCGCGCCATTGCGGAGGGATGTCTGTGGTTGCCACGAGGATATCAAACATTTGCTGCCAATTCCGCAGATTGAGCGCCAACAGGCCCGAAGGAATGCCGGCCGCATCCACTGTCAGCTCCCCCGTTAGTGAAATCCCGAGGTCGGCATAAATCGCCTCAAGTTGTTCGATGCTAATCTTGCGGGGTTGGGGGCGGTGAGACTCCAACGCGCTGCGGTCCCAAGGGCGGTCAAAAGTGATGGCCATATCTGCGATGATTGGTTCAAAACTTGTTGGCCACGCGGCGGGCAGGCTGAGACCTTGTTTCAGGATCTCCCCAAACGTGAGGCCGAATGCCGTGAGGTCGACAGAATACGTGGCCGGATCATCCCCCTGCTGGATCTGCGCCTGAAAGGTTTGCGCGCTTAGCAACCGACCTTCTGGTAGATCAATGGACGGGGCGTCGGCTTGGGCTGAAATGGCTTCTAACTGTAAGGTCTGGGTTGGATGTAGCAGCATTTCGGCCTCCACCCCATCCGTCAGAAGGGTGAACGCATTTTGGCCATGGGTAATTGTCAGGGGGCCAGCGGGGATTTCGATCCGCACATCGCCAGGCCAATGAATTGGGGTGGAAAGGGTCGCAGAGGGGATATGCGCTTGTGTTGTGGGGTGGCCGCTGACCCACTGGATATTCTGTGCAGTTGTCGACAACCGAAAGGGAAAGCCGCCACTGCGCCATTCGGCCACTTGGGCCTCAATACCTTGGTCGGGCAGGGTGTTCAGCCATGCTTTTGCGCCCCGTTGCATGCCGCTGGTGCCCAGCCACCACCACCCGCCCCAAGCCAGCGCCAGGATAACAACAATTTTAATAACCAACCGACGCATGGGCTATTGCCCCTCTTTTAATCTACCTGCGCATGAGGTTTACCTGCGGCAACACAGGAGAACCAGATGAGTATGTGGGTATTTGGCTATGGCAGCCTGCTTTGGAATCCCGGATTTGAGGTGGCGGAAGGGGTGATCGCCACATTACCGGATTACGGGCGCTCCTTTTGTATGCGCTCCATCCATCATCGCGGCAGTGAAGCCAATCCAGGGCTGGTTCTTGCGTTGGATCAGCAGATCGGCGAGGCCTGCGAAGGCATTGCGTTTCGGGTGACTGAAGGCGCGGAAAAGGCGACCTTGGACTATCTGCGCGAGCGCGAGCTGATCTCGTCGGCCTATGTAGAAAAAGAGCTAACGGTTCAGTTGCGCGATGGGCGCTCTGTCACGGCTGTCACTTATGTAATCGACGAAGAGCATGAGCAATATTGTGGTGATCTTCCTTTGGAAGAACAGGCCCAAATCATCGCGCGCGCTGTAGGGGGGCGGGGCCCGAACACGGAATATCTGTATAATACCGCCGCGCATCTCACCTCCGTTGGGCTGCACGATCCCGCATTAGAGTGGCTGTCGACACGTGTAAAAGAGATCGCATCATAAACTATTGGGTTTGTCTGGCATTTAGGGTTAAGCTGTACTGATATAACAATAAGGTCAGGAGCACGGGGCGCATGGCGCAGCCAGACCGCGAGGTAAAACCGCAGTTTTCTCAACCTGTCCGGCAGATCACTTTGATGCTGCTGGTACTGGGCCTGTCGGGGTTCGGCGCTTTTGTGGCCTTGCCGCGGGTCTTGCCGGTTTTTCAGGCGAACCCTTACCTCAATGGCTTTATTGCCTTTGTTTTTCTAATCGGTGTGGTCGCTTGTTTCTACCAAGTGCTGCAGCTGATCGGATCGGTGCGCTGGATCGAGAACTTCGCCTCTGACAGCGATGCCCCCAGCGATACTCCGCCTCAAATGTTGGCGCCTCTGGCGGCATTGTTGCGCACAAGGGGCGCGCGGATGCAGGTTAGTGCATCCTCCACGCGTTCAATTCTCGATTCGGTCTCAACGCGCATAGACGAGGCCCGTGAAATCACGCGGTATATCGTCAATATGCTGATTTTCTTGGGGCTATTGGGGACGTTTTACGGTTTGGCCACAACAGTTCCCGCGATCGTAGACACGATCCGCAGCCTCGCCCCCCAAGATGGCGAGGCGAGCACAGATGTCTTCAACCGCCTGATGACGGGTCTAGAATCGCAATTGGCGGGCATGGGTGTGGCCTTTGCTTCTTCGCTATTGGGGTTGGCGGGCTCATTGATCGTTGGGTTGCTGGAGCTCTTTGCAGGCCACGGTCAGAACCGGTTTTATCAAGAATTGGAAGACTGGCTCAGCTCGATCACGCGGGTTGGTTTTGCCTCTGGCGATGACAGCTCACCCGAGCAGGCAGTGATGGCGGGGATGGTCGATCACATGGCTGAGCAGATGGAAACCATGCAAGACATGTTTAGCAGGTCCGAGGCAGGCCGCGCTGAAGTGGAACAGCGTTTGGGCAGTTTGGCAGTCGCGATTGAGCGGATGGCCGTGCAGTTGGGCGACCAAGGCGATGCCTCCGATGCATTGGTGCGTATCGCGCAAGGCCAAGATCGTATGGTGCAGGCGCTAGAGCACCGCAGTGAACCAGCGGCGGATCACGGTGGCGGCGATGCAGAAAGCAGAATGCGCTTGCGGTCGATTGACGTGCAGATGCTGCGCATCCTTGAGGAAATCTCGGCAGGACGGCAAGAGAGCATGGCCGAGCTTCGCCAAGAACTGTCCCACCTGACAAAAGCGCTGTCTTCCCCGCGCAGCATGACTGAACCGCGCCGCATGCGCGCTGGCCAAAAGCCGGCTGGCGACATCGAGGGGCGCTAATCATGGCCTTGTCGCGACGCACTGGCGCGCGGTTCCAAGCGTCGATTTGGCCTGGATTTGTTGATGCGATGACAGGCCTGCTGCTGGTTTTGATGTTCGTTTTGACGATCTTTATGGTGGTGCAATTTGTCCTGACAGAACAGATTTCTGGGCAGGAAACCCAGCTGGACGAACTTTCCTCTGAGGTGGCAGCACTTGCGCAGGCGCTAGGGCTGCAAGAGCGTGAAAATGACGGGCTGACGGCGCGGGTTGGGGCATTGCAGGCCTCGCTCGGCGATGCACAGGCCCGCGCGGCGGACCAAGCGGCGTTGATTACGTCGCTGCAATCAGAGCGCGCCGCGCAGGAAGCCGCCCTAACCCAAGCGCAAACCCGCATCACTGCTTTTGAAGCACAGGTTGCTGCATTGATTTCGGACCGTGACACCGCCCTTGGGCAGGTGGCCGATCTGGAAACACAAACACAATCCCTGCTGAGCGAACAAGAAGCATTGAACCTCGCTTTGGCCAGCAGCCGTGACGAAATCAACGCGCAAGAAGAAGCCGCACGCCTTGCTGCTGCACGGCGAGAGGCGCTTGAGGCGTTGACGGCGGATTTACGGGCGCGCAATGCGGCGGCTCAGGGTGAGATTGATACGTTAACGGCTGATGTTGCCACAGCACGTGAAGCGCTCAGCGCCCGTGAGGCGCAGGAATTGGCGGATGCGGCCGCGGCGCAGGTATTACGGGATCGGTTGCAAAATGCGGA
>JBDVSG010000022.1:0-2767 GCA_039967155.1 Sulfitobacter sp.
ACGGCTGTGTGGCGCATGATCAGCAACGGTTGGTTGCGTGAATCATATGCCGTCTCCGAGATATCAAGCATGGCATGCGGTTCTGTGGCGGGCAGCTCGAGCAGCTCGCAATCCTCAGGAGAGGCTAACCGCGCGGTGATGCGTTCGCGCACGGCAGACAGTTGCAGCCCGTGCTGGTCCAGCAGCCATTTGTAAATCATCGGCGGGGCGGTGGCGGCCTCTGTCGGGAAATCTGGCGCCAGTTTCAGCGGCAAAACGCATCGGTCGATCATCACGGGTTTCGATTCAGAGACGCGAAGCCTCTTGATCCGAATAACAATGTCCGTGTCTGTCAGCCGCAGCTCATCAGCTTCTTCTGGGGTTGGGGCGGCGTGCTCTACTTTTAAAACCTGCGCATCGGTGTTGGTTAATCGCCCGTCCAACGTGTGCAGCCGGTAAAAGCGGTAGAACCGCGATAGCGTGTGATGGGGGGTGCGCCCTGTCACCACGGTACCTGTTCGCCGACGGCGCATGATCACACCTTGTTGGGTAAGATCATCCATCGCACGGCGAATCGTTCCATAGGAAACGCCAAACTCGGATGCCAATTCCATCTCAGCGGGTACTGGGAACCCTTCGGGCCAATCCCCGACAATGATGTTCTGCAGGATTTTGTCTTTAATTTGCTCATGAAGTGGCTTTGTTTTCCGCCCGCCTGTCATTTCTATAGAGTTTTTAGACATTTTAGCATCCTTGGGCTTGCTGTGTGGTTGGATATCTGAATTCTATATAGATATGAGAAATGAATCAGAATGTGAATTTCAAAGCGATCGTATGGCGCAGATGCTTGCAAAACTAATTGCATGCGACACCTGTTTTCCGCCCGGATCCTCCTATCAGGAGTTCAGTGATCTTGTAGAGCTGCTTTTTGCGCCACTTGGCGGATCTTCGGAACGTGTGGAGGTGCCAGCAGAGCTGTGGCAGGCGCCCAACGTGACGGGACGGCGGGTCAATTTGATTTTGCGCCCTGACATCGGGCCTGCGGATGCGCCAGAGGCGTTGATCTATTTTCACACTGATACGGCGCCGATTGGCGATGGCTGGACGCGGCCCGCGCTTGAGCTCTCGGTTGAGGGCGCGCGCCTGTATGGGCGCGGGGCTGCGGATATGAAGGGCACGATTGTTTCGGTCTTTGAGGCGTTAATGCGTCTACGGGATCGGGGTGCGGCCTTGGCGTATCGTCCGGTATTGGCGTTTTGCACGGATGAGGAGGGCGGGATTTATCCTGGCATCCGCTATCTTGCCGAGACGACCAAATTGCCTGAGATCCTATTGAACCTGAATGGCTCAGCCGAGCCGCGCATTTGGGCGGGATGTCTTGGGTCGCTAGATCTTGAGTTGCATCTGCAGGGCCGCACAGCCCATTCGGGCACGCCGGAAAAGGGGATCAATGCGGTTGCTGCATCAGCAGAAGTGCTTGTTGCACTTAAGGAATTTGGTCAGCAACTTCAGGCGCGCCACACGGCAATGCCGCCGCCGCCGTGGGCCGAAGGCCCGCTGAGCGCGCAGCTGTCTGTGACGGCTATTCATGGGGGAGACAAAGGGTCGGCCATTCCGGGATCATGCCGTGTGACGATCAACCGGCGCTATCTGCCCGAGGAAAACCCAGCAACAGTCATCGCCGAAATTAAAACGCTGCTGGACGGGGTGTTAAAAGAGACCCCGCTTGTCGGCTGGGACCTGAGCGAAGTTGGCCATTTGCCCCCTGTCAGCGATCCCGATGGCCCCGCAACTGACCGCTGGACGCAGGCGCGCGCGGTTGCTTTTGATTTACCGCCCAGCGATTTTACGCGCTACGGCTCTGGCACCTCTTCCGATTTCGGCTGGGTGCAGCAGGCAGGTATCCAGCACATGTTGCTAGGTGGTTTGTCACGGCCAGACCGCAATGTGCATGCCGCAAACGAGTTCACCACATTCGACGATTTGATTGCTCTGTCAAATGCGATTGAGAACTTCTTTGACGCAACGTTTCACCACGACGACCCCAAAGGACCAAAGAGTCCGACATTCGCCTAAATTTGTATCCCAACAGGAGAGAGAAATACCATGAAACACATTACCCCCAACCGCCGCAGCTTTTTGCAGCTCAGTGCCAGCGCGTTGGCGCTTGCTGTTGCACTGCCCGCACAACAGGCCTTTGCTGCGACTTCTGGCGGCACATTGCGCGTGGCAATCAACATCACGCCTTCGGTTTTGAACCCAATGCTGGCCCGTGTGAATTCCGAATATTTGCTCGGCGAATTGCTTTATTCGGGTCTGACCACATTGGCGACGGACATGTCGGCCCAGCCTGATTTGGCGACTGAATGGTCTTCGAACGAAGACGCGTCCGAATGGGTATTTACCCTGCGCGACAATGCTGTTTTCTCAAACGGCGATCCCGTCACGCCAGCCGATGTTGCGGCGTCTTTCACCAAATTGCTGGATCCTGAAACAGGGGCACCTGGGCGTCGTAACCTTGGCCCGATAGAATCGGTCACAGCCACGGGTGCGCATCAGGTCACCATTAAAACCAGCAGTCCTTACGCGGATTTGCCTGTCGCATTGTCCTATCCCACAGCCAAGATCATCCCAGCCAGCGTTGCCACAGGTGATTTCGACAGCCTCGCCACCACGCCTGTCGGGTCTGGACCGTTCTTGTTGCAAGAATACCTTCCCGATCAAAAAGCGGTTGTGGTGAAAAACCCCGACTACTTCTTGCCGGGTCAGCCCTATCTGGATCAGATCG
>JBDVSG010000023.1:0-9899 GCA_039967155.1 Sulfitobacter sp.
GCTTGCAACACGCTAAATCTGCTGCTTAACTAAACCCAGATGAGCGATGACTCCTCAAAGTCAAAACGCCCTATGTCTCAAACTATATGATGACGGACAATGCAACCCCTTTTAAAATTTCGCAAAGCACTAGCGTTGAAATGAGAATTGAATGAAAGAGCAAATAACTAGCCTAATTAAAACGCGCTGGCAGGAGTTTCTAGCGTCCTCGGGAAATGCGGTCGGTCAGAAACTGACGGTAGTAAGCATTGTTCTAGCCGTTTTGGTGGCTTCTATGAACTTCCTAGTTAAGCAGAATATGATGCAAGTTCCGAATAAAGCCGACTTGGCTGAATTTAACTTCCTACTGATGACCTTTGCAGGCTACATTGCGATAACTGGGGCGATATTAGGCGGTCTAGGCCATTGGCTCCGAAGGCGCGGAATTTATGAGGCAGAGCAAGCGATAAACGCAGACTTAGAGAGTGCGCTTGAGATTGATCTCATCATTGCCAAATACAAGAACAACCGGTCGCAATCCGCGCTACTCAGAAGAATTCTAAGTCGAGTGCAAGATGCTCGGTCAGATAAGCAAGCAGCAGATAGCTGAGACGCCCGCGTATTCCTAAATCCGGGCTCCAAGTGGTACAGCGCCAGATACTTTCGCCAACAAGACTGATGCGTCAACATCAAGTGCTCGCGACAAGATCACAAGCTCAGAGACATCAACACGCCTTTGCCCAGATTCAATCCGCGCCACGAACGACTGATGGCAGCTCAACAGTGACGCTAATTCTGCTTGGGTCATATTTTTGGCTTTCCTCGCCTCGATCAATGCATTGATGAGAGCGATGTGGCCTTCCGATCGAAGAGATTTTGTCACTGTATGCCCAACTTGTTGCTTTGGGCACTTCTCGTAATCTCAAAAATAGATTATCTAAAAAAACAGATAATTTTGATGGCAGATAAGCGGAGCTTTGATCGGAGTAGAAGTACCGGCTTCAGACAAGTTGCGCTGAAACCAACCGCCCCACTCTCAAAGCTTTTGATGAAAAACGGTGTCCGTCATCATATAGTTTGAGACATAGGGCGTTTTGACTTTGAGGAGTCATCGCTCATCTGGGTTTAGTTAAGCAGCAGATTTAGCGTGTTGCAAGCGCCTTAGCTTCATGGTTCTCCTTTTCGTCTTCTCCCGTTCAAGCAAGATTGTGTGGCCCAGCCCCGTGTAGGCGTCGGCGGGTGTAACGTTGTTCAGACTCTCGTGGTAGCGCTGGTGGTTGTAATGCCCCACGAAGGCGGCGATGTGCGCCTCAAGATCACCGGGTAGGAAGTAGTTTTCTAGCAGGATGCGGTTCTTCAACGTTTGGTGCCATCCATTGCCCGGCAGGCGATTGCAGAGCAATCTGCCGAGAGGGCTCGATCTTGCCCTGTGTTTGCGGGTGATAAGGCGCGCCGCGTGTGTGCCTCATGCCTTTGCTTTCTAGGTATTTGGCCAAATCACCAGAGATATAACACGGACCATTATCTGACAGCAGGCGGGGGCGATGCACCACATTTGCCTGATCCAAGCCGGTTTCTTCTAGCGCCTGGTCCAACGTATCCTGCACGTCTGATGTGGCCATTCCGGTGCAGAGTTTCCATGTGATGATGTAGCGACTGTAATCATCCAGGATCGTGCTGAGGTAGAACCAGCCCCAACCAATGACCTTGAGATAGGTGAAGTCCGTCTGCCAAAGTTGATTTGGTGCAGTCGTCTTGTCCCGGAACTCGCTCGCCGCTTTCATGACAATGAATGCTGGGCTGGTGATCAAATCATGAGACCTCAAAAGTCTGTAAACACTGGCTTCAGAGACAAAATAACGACGTTCGTCGGTGAATGTCACAGCCAGCTCCCGTGGGCTCAGTTCTGGCCGTTCCAATGCCATATCCAACATTGCCTGACGCACTTTGTCAGGGATGCGGTTCCAAACGCGACCAGGGTGCGACTTGAGATCCTCGAGGCCAGCTTCCCCACGCTGTAGGTATCGATCATACCACCTTTAGTAAGTTGGGCGCGATACGCCCAACTTCTCCAACGTGCGTTTGACGGGCAGATGTGATCCCTCAACCAGCCGGATAATCTCTAGCTTTTCTGAAGCAGAATATCTCATTCGAGGTCGTCCCCATCCCCGAGCATGCTTTTTTTGAGCAAGCGCAGTTCCAGTGTTTGCTCCGCGACAACTTCCTTCAGATCGCGTGCCTCACGCTTCAAGCCGGAAACGTCGTTGGACGTCGCCTGACGAGTTGTATCGCCAGCCAAGCGCTTCTTACCGGCTTCCATGAAGTCTTTTGACCAATTGTAATACAGGCTCTCGGCGATGCCTTCGCGGCGGCAAAGCTCAGAGATCGAACTCTCCCCGCGCAAGCCATCTAAAACGATCCGGATCTTCTCCTCTGCAGAGAATTGACGCCGCGTCTTACGCTTGATCTTTCGATGCTAGTTGGATCGATTGCCAGCTGAGTTGGCCCCGGTTGTCGAGCGCGTTCCAGTAGAGTTCGATGATCTCCCGCAGTGGTTCGCTTGCCAGCAGCGCTACTTGTGCAGGCGTTGTGCGAACCGGCGGGGCATCATCCCGCTTTTTGGCCCTACAGATTTTGTTAATATTTTCCTTACTTGTATTGAGTGCGGGTGAAGTGTCGCACTGGTGGGACTTTTCACCCCTACCAATTTGCGCGGAAAAATCCTCCCAGACAGCTTCCAGCGCTTCGGCCACCTGCCTCAGTCGTTCGAAGCTTTGAATGGTCGAGGGACGACGATTGGGCAGGACCTCCTCAGCGGCCTCCATCGCACCTTCGAGGCATAGCCTACGAATGTCCCCAAACAGCTTTTTGATTTGGCAGCGAAGCCGTTCGGCCTCCCCTTCCTCGAAGGCAGCCTTCCGTGCGGCAGCCTGAATCTCGGCGACGCGCGTAATCAATGGTGCAAGATTGATGCCGAACTCATGCCCAATTTTGCCATCTCTACGCGACCCTCCCCGACGGCTGTGATCTGAGGCTGTCTTAATGAGAAAGCCATTTTCAATAAGCCATGCCTCGATCCGCGCAACCTGCCGCCGGTCTAGTCTCGCTCGCGCGGCGATCTTTGTAACCGAGGTCCAGAAGCTGCAAATCCGGCCTGGTGCAAAATCCTCATCCATCGTGTTTGAAATCGCGACCTTGAGATAGGCGATTGCACCCTTGCTAAGGCCGAGCTGTTGGCGTGCAGCCTCAATCAGCCCAAAGAACTGCCAGCGTGTCATGCCGTCAGGCAAACCGTTGTGGGTAAGGTGTCGTGTCATTGCCGCACCTCGCTACTGGACGAGTGGTCTCTCAGGATGTTATTACGTTCAGGAAAGCTGGAGGCTTTTACTATCGAATTTATCCCGGTTTCGGTTACCGCCGAGCCGGGATTTTTCTTTTCATGGCATTGGTAGAATTTTCTAGTTGTTGGAGCGGGCTGTACGGGTTTTGTACCGGTGTTCTTTACATGTTCCCGTACAGAAGCTGCAAAATCCTGCATAATCTTGCAAAGCGGGTAAACAAAAAGGGCGCAACACCTTGTAATTACTGGCAGATATGGTGACCCCGATTGGATTCGAACCAATAACCTGCCCCTTAGGAGGGGGCTGCTCTATCCAGTTGAGCCACGGGGCCGTATCAGCGGCGTATAGCAAACGTATCTTTTGTTCTAGCGCCAAGGCACCCGAACCCACGATTGCTGCAAAATTGACGGGACATTGCTATATTACAACCAGATCTTAGATTGCCTGTTACCCAGTGAGCCACTACGCTGGTCGATAACCGTAACGGCCGACAGGAACAGTATTTTGACACAGCCTTCGAAACGCCCCCTCACCTTGCGCGATGTATCAGAGGCCTGTGGGGTATCAGAAATGACTGTCAGCCGTGTGCTCCGAAAAAGCGGTGAAGTATCTGCAACCACGCGGGAACGTGTCCTTCTGGCGGCAAAAGAGCTGGGATACGTGCCCAACCAGATTGCGGGCTCCCTTGCCTCTCAACGGGTGAATCTGGTTGCGGTGATCATCCCCTCTTTGGGCAACATGGTATTTCCTGAGGTTTTGGCAGGCATCAATGCAGCACTAGATGAAACGCCGCTACAGCCCGTCGTTGGCGTCACGGATTATCGCCCTGAAAAAGAAGAGCAAGTTCTCTATGAGATGCTGTCATGGCGGCCCTCGGGTGTGATCATCGCGGGGCTGGAACATTCCGAGGCCTCCCGCGCGATGCTACTGAATGCGGGCATTCCAGTGGTTGAGATCATGGATGTCGACGGCAATCCTGTGGATGCGGCTGTGGGCATTTCACACCGTCAGGCGGGCGGCGATATGGCACGGGCGATCTTGCGCGAAGGCTATGAGCGGATTGGTTTTATGGGCACAAAGATGCCACTGGACCACCGCGCACGCAAACGGTTTGAAGGCTTTACCGAGGCGCTGGCCAAGGAAGGTATCGAAATTGAAGATCGGGCGTTTTACGCGGGCGGGTCTGCGCTGCTTAAGGGGCGCGAAATGACAAAAGAGATGTTGGAGCGGTCGCCCGATCTCGACTTTCTTTACTACTCCAACGACATGATCGGCGCGGGCGGGTTACTGCATCTTTTGGATGCGGGCATCGATGTTCCTGGCCAAATCGGGCTGGCGGGTTTCAACGGTGTTGAGCTGTTAGAAGGTCTGCCGCGCCAATTGGCCACCACCGATGCGTGTCGCCGTGAAATAGGTGTAGAAGCGGCAAAGATCATCTTGAATGCCAGCCTTCCTGAACCTGATCCTGCCCAACCCAATTTGATCACAATGAAACCGACCCTCACCCTTGGTGACACGTTGCGCCGCAAATCACGCGGATGATCCTCCCACGGCTGAGTAACCTTGCCGCAAGACGTATTTTTCTGGACCGCCACGCGCTTCTTGAAACACCTCAAGGGCCTGCCGATAAGGCCGGTCTGACACAGCTGTTTGAACAGTTGGGATTTGTCCAGCTGGACAGTATCAACACAGTTGCCCGCGCCCATGACCTGATCCTTTTTGCGCGCAAACCAAGGTATCGCAGCGACGACCTGAAGCGTTTCTACGAACAGGACAAGGCCCTATTCGAACATTGGACCCATGACGCCGCCGTCATTCCCATGGCCTTCTACCCCGACTGGCAAATGCGCCGAACCCGCGATGCAGCCAAGCTGCGCAAGCAATGGCGCAGCTGGCGGCGCGACGGGTTCGAAGAGCAAATGCAAAATGTCGTTGACCACATCCGCGCGCATGGGCCCTGCGGGTCCTCCGATGTCGGGCAAGATGAAAAGCGAAGCTCTGGCGGATGGTGGGACTGGCACCCCTCTAAAACCGCATTGGAATATCTGTGGCGCACAGGAACGCTGCACGTTGTCAGGCGCGACAAATTCCAAAAGCGGTACGATCTGACCGAACGCAGTATCGATCCACAACTGTCCGCCCAAGACGCTGCCCCCTCCGAGGCGGACACAATCGACTGGTGTTGCGCTGGCGCTTTGGACAGATTGGGCTTTGCCACTTCGGGTGAAATCGCTGCATTTTGGGCCCATGTTTCCGCAGCAGAGGCCAAAACATGGTGCGCCACTGCGTTAAAGAACGGCACGATACAAGACATAGAAATTACCGGCGCTGACGGCAGCATAAAGCGTTGTTTTGCCCGCTCTGATCTGGAAAAAGACGCCGCAGCGCAGATCACCGCGCCCAAGCGATTACGCGTGCTCAGCCCGTTTGACCCTGCCTTGCGCGACCGTAAACGCGCCAAATTCCTGTTTGGTTTTGACTACCGGATTGAAATGTTTGTGCCTGAAGCCAAGCGCATATTCGGCTATTATGTCTTTCCCTTGTTGCAAGCAGAGCAGCTGGTCGGTCGCGTTGATATGAAAGCATTCCGCGCCGAGGATTGCCTGCGCGTTCGCGCCCTCTGGCCAGAAAAAGGCACCACATGGGGCAAAGGCCGCCACGCCGCCTTCGAAGCGGAGCTGGATCGCCTAAAACGGCTCGCTGGGGTCAGCAGGATCGAATATGAAGACGACTGGCTGAAACCACCTCTCGCGCATCAATTCTAATATATCACTGGCCAAAGCACTGCATCCGTGTTGAAATTTCAAGGACGGTCTGGAGGCATAATGGACGCGAATTTTATCATCATCGGTGCGGGATCGGCGGGATGTGTCCTTGCAAACCGTCTCAGCGAGAACCCCAAAAACAAAGTCATCCTTCTTGAGGCAGGCGGCCGCGACTGGAACCCTTGGATACATATCCCTGTCGGATACTTCAAAACCATTCACAACCCCTCCCTAGATTGGTGCTACAATACCGAGCCAGATGCCGGATTAAACAACCGCTCTATTGAATGGCCGCGCGGCAAAGTGTTGGGCGGTTCTTCCTCTATCAATGGATTATTATACGTGCGCGGGCAGCCCCAAGACTATGACCGCTGGCGCCAAATGGGGAATGTCGGTTGGGGTTGGGACGACGTTTTACCTTTGTTTAAACGCGCTGAAAACAATGAACGGGGCGCGGATGAATTCCATGGGGATCAGGGGCCGCTTTCCGTCTCAAACATGCGGATAAACCGCCCCATTACGGATGCGTGGCTTGCAGCTGCACAGGCTGCTGGGCACCGATTTAACCCTGATTATAACGGCGCGGATCAAGAGGGCGTAGGCCTGTTCCAGCTGACGGCACACAAGGGGCGGCGTTGCTCTGCTGCTGTGGCTTATCTCAACCCCGCCAAGTCACGCAAAAACTTGCAAATCCTTACCCATGCGCAAGTCGAAAAGATTGTAATCGAAGGGAAACGCGCCACAGCAGTTCAGTACACCGACAAAACCGGCACATTGCGAACCCTGCATGCGGCCAAGGAAATCATCCTGTCAGGCGGAGCCATCAATTCCCCTCATCTGTTGATGTTATCAGGCATTGGACCCGCGAAGCAATTGCAAGCACACGGCATCCCCGTGCAGGCCGATCTGAACGGTGTCGGCAAAAACCTGCAAGACCACCTGCAAGCGCGACTGGTCTACAAAACCCACGAAGCAACCCTAAACGACGAAGTCTCCAGCCTGTTGGGGCAAGCCAGAATTGGCCTGCGCTATTTCACAACACGAACCGGCCCAATGGCCATGGCCGCCAGTCTGGCCACGGGTTTTCTCAAAACCCGCCCCGAGGTAGCAACCCCCGATATTCAGCTCCACGTGCAACCCCTCTCCGCCGAAAATCCCGGCAAAGGCGCGGATCGCTTTTCCGCATTTACCATGTCCGTCTGCCAGTTGCGGCCCGAAAGCCGTGGGGAAATCAAACTGGCCAGCGCAGAGGCACGGACTTATCCCAAAATCATCCCGAATTACCTGTCCACCCAGACCGATTGCAGGACAATTGTGGATGGCATCAACATCGCACGAAACATCGCGCGCCACCCCCCGCTGGCCGCCAAAATTTTGGCCGAACACCGCCCCGATGCCAGTCTCGATATGGGTGACTATGACGCCACGCTGGATTGGGCGCGCGACAACACGGCCTCTATTTACCACCCAACAGGGACCTGCAAAATGGGGCAGGATCCCTTGGCTGTTGTGGATGCGCAATTACGCGTCCACGGCATCGCGGGGCTGCGTGTTGCCGATTGCTCCATCATGCCGGAAATCGTGTCAGGGAATACCAATGCGCCGGCAATTATGATCGGAGAAAAGGCCAGCGATCTGGTGCTGGAAAAGAATAACGCTTAGCAGGTCAATCTGCTCATTTTGCGGCATTGCCATTGCCTGACCTCTCTGGTCTGACTACCCGCAGGAGGCAATGATGCAAAACGCCAAAGCGCGCCAGAAACCATGATGGCGCATTTATTCAAATTTATCTCACTGCACGCCCGCAGCTGTTTGGTGGCGGGTCTGGTGATCGGCCTGCTGTTACCTTCAGTAGGGCAGGCGATGGTACCGTGGCTGCCAGCAATGGTCGCTGTCCTTTTGACGATCACCGCATTACGCATCGGCCATACTGCTCTGCGCGGCGCTTTGTCCGATCTGCGGTGGGGCCTAGGGGCCGTGGTTGTTTTGCAGCTTGTCCTGCCGATCACCTGTATGGGTGCGCTTGTGATTGCGGGGCTGGCAGACACGCCTGCGGGTCTGGCATTGGTTTTGGTCACCGCTACACCTGCTATTACCGGCAGCCCAAATTTGGCGTTATTGTTGGGGCAAGATGCCGGGCGCATGATGCAAATCATGATTTTGGGGACTGCAGTCTTTCCTGTTACTGTTATTCCTGTGCTGCTGCTTTCGCCGCAAATCGGCGCGTTGGGCGATGTGGCTCGCTCCTCTGGTGTGACGCTTGCTGTGATCATCGGTGCAACCGCGTTGGGTTTCATTTGGCGCGCGCGTGCGTATCCCGCCCCGACGCCCACGCAGCTCACTACTCTTGATGGTGCGTCCGTGCTGGCGTTTTCGGTGATTGCTATTGGGCTGGTCGCGCCTCTTAATGCGGCTTTGCGGGCCACTCCGGATGTCGTGGGGCTTTGGACTTTGCTGTCGTTTGGGATCTGTTTTGGATTGCAAGCGGCCACACTGCTAATTGTACGCCTCACGCGGCTGCGCCCGCTGGCGGGGCCTTTGGCGATTGGGGCTGGCAACCGCAACATCGCGCTGTTTCTTGTGGCCCTGCCACAGCAAACACTGGCCCCGTTAATGATCTTCATCGCTTGCTGGCAACTGCCAATGTACCTGACGCCGATGTTGCTTCCGAAACTTTATCAAAAGGCATTGAAAAATGGCTGAATACCCTCGCATTCGCCGTGTTGGCCTGTCTGGCCTGCTGGTTCAATTTGGCGCTGGCATGACCGAACCTGCAAACCGTGCGGCGATTGCGTTTCGCGCGGACGTTGACGCCGCTGAATGGCCCGAGATCTCTGAGACGTCTACCTCTCTTGTTTCGACCTTTGTCGCCGCTGATCTGGTGGCCACACCGGCCGAGGCTTTGATCGAGAGGCTGCAAGCCCTGATCGCCACCCGAGACTGGTACGCCGCCCCCCTGCCTGCGGGCCGCACCCTGTGGGAGATCCCGACCCTTTACGGCACCGACGCGGCGCCTCAGCTAGAAGAAGCAGCCACAGCCGCAGGTGTCACGCCTGAGCAAGCCATAACCGAGCTGTCATCGACACGTGTTCGCGTGCTAACCATCGGCTTTGCACCTGGTCAGCCCTATACTGGCGAATTGCCGGATCATTGGGACATTCCGCGCCAGCAAGCGCTGACAAAATCCGTGCCCAGCGGCGCATTGGTCGTCGCGATCAAGCAGCTCATTGTGTTCACCAATGCCTCGCCTACGGGGTGGCGGCATGTGGGGCAAACCGCCTTTCGGACCTTCCGCCCAAATGACAAAATCCCTATCGCTCTAACCCCCGGAGACGAAATGTGCTTTCCCGCTGTCACCGCTGCTGAATTCACCCGCATCACCCAGCAGGATCATTCCAGTGAAGGCGGCGCCGTGCGGAGTGTTCTTCAATGAGCCCCCTGCTAGAGGTCCTCTCGTGCGGTCCATCGGTCACAGTGCAGGATTTGGGCCGCATTGGATATCGTGCCCAAGGCCTGACCCGTGGCGGTGCCGCAGATGTCTTGGCAATCTATGAAGGTGCTGCGCTGCTGGGCCAACCCGCAGAGCTGGCGGCGCTGGAAATGGTTGGCATGGGGGGCAGTTTTTGCGCAAACGCTGATGTTCGCATTGCCCTGACGGGCGCCCCAATGACAGCGACCTTGGATGATGAGCCTCTGACATGGAACGCCAGCCACTTGATGGCCGCAGGTGCGGTCCTCAAAATTGGGGGCGCACGGAACGGGACCTATGGCTACCTGCATGTGGGCGGCGGTTTGGAAACACCTGTGATGATGG
>JBDVSG010000024.1:0-13207 GCA_039967155.1 Sulfitobacter sp.
GCATTGCTGCAAATAATGTGCCTTCGCCCACACGGCGGCTGTCGACTTCGATGCCGGACAGGGCCGGATTTTCGCCCCCGACGGCCATCAGCCCCAAAGAATTAAGAGAGGTATCAGGGCGCGTTGTCATAGAAGGGCCTGCGTTATGTCAGTTACTGCTGGTAAGGGTTATACCAGTGACACCCGCAGGTTCAATGGTTGGCCGCATCCCCAACAAAGGCGCAACACGGCGGATCATTTCTGCAGCCACAGGCACTGCTGTCCAGCCTGCCGTGCGGCGCGGTTTCCCACTGGAAGTTTCAATAGGTTCATCCAATGTCACAATCAAAACATAGCGTGGATTGTTGGCAGGAAACATCGACGCAAACGTGGTGATTGTCTTGTCTTTGTAATAGCCCCCCCGCGGCTTGGGCTTATCAGCGGTTCCGGTTTTACCCGCAACGAAATATCCTGGGACTTCTGCAAAGGAGGCCGTACCGTTTTTCCCCACAACCACATCACGCAACATACGGCGCGAGGCCGCGGCAACATCGCTGCGCATCACGCGCGCGCCGTATTGCGGGCCGTCTTGTTTTTGCAACGTCGGCTTGATCGCATAGCCGCCGTTCGCAATGGCTGAATAGCCTGCCGCCAGATGCATCGCCGTGGTTGAAATGCCGTGGCCGTATGAAATCGTTACCGCCGACAAATCCGTATAGCGCTCTGGCAACAATGGACGTCCACCCGAGGCCTCTACGATCTCAAAAGGTGTGCTTTCGAACAATCCAAGCGAGCGCAGGAAATCCTGTTGGCGTTTCTTGCCGATCATCAATGCCAACCGCCCCGTGCCACGGTTTGAGGATTTTTCGATGATCTGTGATACGCTCAGCGTGCCGTAATTCTTGCCGCGGAATTCGCCGATCAGACGCCCGCCAACCTTCATCGGGCCAGCCGTGTTGATTTGCGTGTTTGCATTCACCAACCCCAGCTCCATCGCTTGTGCTGCGGCAAAGATCTTGAAGGTCGAACCCAGTTCATACACCCCCTGAACCGATCGGTTGAACAGCGGGCTATCAGATGGATCACCTTGAACCGCAGGGCGGGGGCGTTTGTTAGGATCAAAGCTGGGCAAAGACGCGACACTGATGACTTCACCAGTGTGCACATCCATCAAAATTGAGGTTGCACCTTTGGCGTTCATCAGCTTCATGCCGCCATCCAACACCCGTTCGGCTGCGGCTTGTACGCTCAGATCAAGGCTCAGCTCCAGCGGTTTGCCAGCATTGGCAGGATCACGCAGGTAGTCATCGAAATATTTTTCAGCCCCTGCCACGCCGATCACTTCGGCCGCCCGCACGCCTTCGCGGCCAAAACTTGCGCCACCCATGATATGGGCCGCCAGTTTGCCATTGGGATAAAGCCGCATGTCGCGCGGCGCGAACAGCAGACCAGGATCGCCAATTTCATGCACGGCCTGCATCTGCTCTGGGCTGATTTTCTTCTTCACCCACAGGAACTTACGCTTACCTGTGAAGTCCTTGATCAGGCGCTCTTCTTTTAGGTCCGGAAAGATCGCTGCCAGTTTTTCCGCAGCGCCCTTTGCGTCAATCATATGTGGCGGCTGAGCATAGAGCGCATGGGTATCCAGATTGGTCGCAAGGATACGCCCATTGCGGTCGACAATATCGGCACGGGTGTTGGCAATGATAGCACCTGGTGCATGGGCGCGCGGCTCCATCGGTTCGGAAACGGCCAACAGACCCATGCGCGCACCAACGACCGAGAATGCACAGAAAAAGAAGACGCCCAAAACAAATAGGCGCCCTTCGGCGCGATTGCGATCTTGGTCGCGCATTTGCTCATGACGGATGCGGCGGTTTTGGTGCTCGATCGCGTCGGGATTTTCCCCCTTTGCGCGCGCTTCCAGAATGCGCGCCAGCGGGCGTAGGGGTGTGCGGATCATAGCGGCTCCTCCCCGTTGGCTGAGGATACATCGACAGAATTAGTGATCGGCAGCAGCTTTGGCGTCGGGTACTGGACCTCATCCGCTTGTCCAAATTGATCAGGGTGCAGAGGCAACAGCTGAAGGCGTTCAAAATTCAGCTCGGCCAGATCGCGCAGGCGGTCGGGACGGTTTTGAAACGCCCATTCGGCGCGCAAAACAGCAAGGCGGGCATGGGTCTGGCGAATTTCGCGGCGCAGCTTGTCGGTGTCATTCAACACCGCCTGCGTGGCATAGTTTTCACGGTAGGCCCAAAAGGCCAGCCCGATCACACCCAAAGCAGTTAATACGTAGATTACGCTTCTCATTGCTTTTTCCCCCTCATCATCGGCATCCCGATGGCCTTTGCCTCAATAGTGCCCGCTGGCGCATCTGTGCGCGTGGCGACCCGCAGTTTGGCGCTGCGGCTGCGTGGATTTTCGTCCAGTTCCTGATCGTCAGGGCCGATGGCCTTGCGCGATTTCAGGGTGAATTGTGGCGCGTACTGTTGGACCTCGGGCGCAAAGCGGTTGGCGTTGCCCCCTGCCCCTGCCCGCGCGGTCAGGAACCGTTTGACCATACGGTCCTCGACGGAATGAAACGTGACCACAGCCAGCTTGCCGCCCGGCTTCAACGCGCGCTCCGCCGCCATCAACCCTTCCCACAGCTCACCATATTCATTGTTCACCGCAATGCGCAGCGCTTGGAACGTGCGCGTAGCCGCGTGGCTTTGATTTGGTTTAGGGCGTGGCAGGCAACTTTCCACCAGTTTGGACAGCTCCAGTGTGCGGGTAATGGGCGCCTCGGCGCGGGCCAACACAATTTTCTTGGCGATGCGGCGGCTGGCGCGCTCTTCTCCGTAGAGGAATATGATATTGGCCAGTTCTTCTTCAGAGGAGTCATTGACCAGATCAGCAGCAGAAGGACCATCCTGAGACATCCGCATATCCAACGGCCCGTCGCGCATGAAGGAAAAGCCCCGTTCGGCCAGATCCAGCTGCATGGAGGACACCCCAAGGTCCAGCACCACCCCATCAAGGTCTTGGGCGTATTCATCCATCTTGGAGAAAACGCCGCGCTGCATGATCAGACGGTCCCCATATGCGCCCGCCCAAGGGGCGGCCATTTCAAACGCCAGCGGATCACGGTCCACCGCCACAACACTGTCAGCGCCTGCATCCAGAAAACCACGGGTGTATCCGCCTGCCCCGAACGTGCCATCCAGCCAGCGCCCTTGCACAGGAGCAACTGCCGCCAGAATGGGGCGCAAGAGAACAGGAATATGGGGAGAGGTCTCGGTGGCAGCCATGACCCGTTATCCTTCGATTGGTCCATCCAAGAACTGCATCGGATCAAAATCCTCTGGCAAATCGTCAAGCCATGCTTCCTGCTTGGCGCGTTCTTGGGTGTCATATGTTTCAGGCTGCCAAATCTGGAAGGTATCGCCCATCCCGATAAAGAATGCCTCTTTGTTCAGTTCAATTTTACCGCGCAATTTCGCGGGCAAAACCAGCCGTCCGGTTTCATCGACAGTCGTGGGAAACGACTGCCCGTGAAACAGGGCCTGCAGCATTTTACGCTGCATGGATCCGCGCGGCAGCGCGTCAATCTTGGTGTCGACCTCTTCGATCGCGGCCATTGTGTAGCACTCAAGGTAGTTGCGGCGGTGGTCGCCATAAACGATGACCAGCTCTGGCGTTTCGCCTGACTTCCAGTCTGGATCAGAGGCTTCCAGCACACGCCGAAAAGAGGCTGGTATAGATACCCGCCCCTTCGTGTCGACCTTGTGATGGCTTTCGCCTCTGAACCTTCGGCTCACTGTGTCTGCCCTCTTTGCGCGTTGCGCGTTTATACCTGCCTGCGCACCCGTCGGTGCTGATGCGGCATTTTGGATGCCGCTGAATGTAAAAAGGGCGGATTGATCTGCTGCCACTGATCAACCCGCCGCTTTGCCCCGCTATGCGGGAAAGTCCGACTGCGCGCGCCACCTGGGGGGATGTCTGCTCGCCCGCGCGCCGGATCTCGTTGTTCTGATGAAAATCGAGGCCTGTATGAAACCTGCTAGAGTTTTTTTGTATTTGGGGTCGTTTGGTGCCCCGTGTCTCGTTCTCATCCGATGAATAAGGGATGCCACGGGAATTCATGGGCGTCTACAATTATTTTCAAATTTTCATACTACATCTTGCGAAAGAGCATGGCCAAAAACAACATTTAGATGAAAATTTTCAAAAATTCTGGTATATTTAGACATCAAAATCACTCAGCCACTACATATAGACAACATCGGCACCGTCCAAAATTTCCCATAAATTCCCAGATTTTCTCAGCACCAGCCTGCGAGACGAAACAATCCCCAAGAGTGTTCACTGTACGTTCTCGAAAAAGCACCCTCACGCCCCTCAATGAGAGGGTGATTCGGGGGTAAACAAGCGAAACCCGCCGCGCAATCACAACCAAACCCCGCAGATACGCCCGATAAGTCCCATATTTTCCCACGGCACCACCCAAGAAGTCCCGCAAAAGCCCAAATCCCCCAATGGCGACCCATTTTTACCACAGAAGCGCCTGTCCTTTTTCCGCAATCTTGTGGAATAGGCCGCAAACAGCCAGAATGGGCCATTATTTAGAACAGGTCCGCCGTGAACACAGCCTTCACCCTTTTGCGCCACGCATTCACTCTCGTCGCTAAGGAGCCACTGAAAACGGTTTCCGTGGTTGCACCTGCATTGACGTTGATGTGCGGCGTGGGCGTTATTACTGCCGTCAGCGCCCCAGAGCTGCTGACCATTGACCCTGCCCATCCCGACCTGAAAAGCATCAAATCCGTAAAGCTGGCGGTGATCCTGCTGAGCACCTTTATCTTCAGCTATTCGTTGATGGCGATCTTATGGCACCGCCATACGCTTGGCGAAAAACGCCCGCCCCAGCCGATGACCTTGCGACTGCTGCTGGGTTATCTGTGGCGCGTGCTGGCGCTTGCACTTATTCAGATGACCGCCGGCCTTGCTTTGGTCATCCCGCTGATCGTGGCGAACAGCACAGGCACAACGCCTGTCAGCGGCCCTGCCCTGCCATCCATGCTGATAACCAGCTTTGTGACACAGCTATTGATGTTGTGGCTTTCGCTTCGGTTGAGCCTGATTTTACCCGCCGCAGCATTGGGACGCCCCATCACCATGGCCCACAGCTGGCAATTCACCCTATCGCTCAGCCGCCCCCTATGGGGTGTGGCCGCCGCGCTAGCTCTGCTCAGTGCGGTCATGACGGGGATCACTGCAATGATGAACCTATCGCAGCCGCTTTATATGCTAATGCTAGAGCTGCCCATCTACGTGGTGGAAGGGCTCCTTATCTTTAGCGTTCTCACAACGCTCTATGCGACGCAGATCCAGCGCGGCGAGGCAGACGACCTCTAGTCGCCACCCCAAGCCATACTGCCTTAAACCATACCGCCCTAAGCCATACCGCCCTTGATCAACCCTTCAGCAATTCGCGCATAAGCTTGGGCCATGGCGCCATCGCCAGCAGCAACAGGTGTACCTGTATCGCCAGCCAGCCGCGTATCCAGATCAATAGGCAAAACGCCCAATAGCGGCACATCCAGCTTCTTGGCTTCTTCCGCCACGCCGCCCTGACCAAAGATCTGATGCTGCGCGCCACAGTCTGGGCAGACAAACATCGACATATTCTCTATCAGCCCCAAAACGGGCGTTTTCAAAGTGTCGAACATATCAAGTGCTTTGCGCGCATCGATCAGCGCCACATCTTGCGGTGTGCTGACAACAATAGCACCCGTCAATTCAGACTTCGTGCACAGGGTCAACTGCACATCCCCCGTGCCAGGCGGCAAGTCGACGATCAAGACGTCCAGCTCGCCCCACTCTACCTGCCCCAACATCTGCTGAAGCGCGCCCATCAACATCGGACCGCGCCAGATCGTTGCCTTACCTTCTTCCATCATAAAGCCGATGGACATCAACGTTACGCCATGAGCCTTGAGCGGAATAATCGTTTTGCCGTCAGGGCTGGCTGGACGTTTATTCACCCCCATCATGCGCGGAACGCTTGGGCCGTAGATATCCGCATCCAGCAGCCCTACTTTACGCCCCTGTTTGGCCAGAGCCACAGCAACATTGGTACTGACAGTGGATTTCCCAACCCCGCCCTTACCTGACCCAATAGCCAAGATGCGCTTCACTCCGCTAGGTTTGGTTGGCCCCTCTTGGGGCTTGGGATGACCGCCAATCTTCAGACTAGGCGCGGCGGCTGGTTTTGCTGTCGGACCATGAGCCGTCAGGGCCACTGTGACCTGAGAGACGCCTGCGAGCTCTTTCACCACAGATTCCGCAGCATCGCGCAAGGGCGCCATAGACCGAGCGATATCCGCATTAGGCGCCTCTATCACAAACCGCACAACGCCATCTTCAACATTCAATGCCCGCAGCAAGTCATGGGCAATCAAACTACGCCCGTCCGGCAGATTGACCCGCTCAAGAGCAGTGAGGACTTCTTCTTTGGTGACGGACATGGCGTTTCTCCTATTACATCCCTACTCACATCGCAGATTGGCCAGAAACCGCAAGACCACCCACACGCGCGTCAAGAAACCCCATATTCCGACCCCACCAGCGCCAAATACGCCCATTCGCACAAAAAACAGGCAATTGCCCACATATGCACATGCTGCATAGCGGCATTGCGGTAATTTTCATTGTGCTAACGGAGGGGAAACCGTTAAAAGAAATTAATGAAGACAATCCTCCCGATGGTTTTCGTGAATACCGAAAGGGCCTCCATCCTCCTCCCGGAGTAGTCCTTTCATCTTTAGCGGCGACGTCTTCCTCCTCCCTGACGTCGTCGCATTTTTTTCAATTTCTTTACGCGGTGAAAAAAGTGGTAACGCCACAGGTTTTCCTACGTGTGTTAGCGATAACCTTGCTCATGCAGCAATTGCATAGCCGCATTGCAGCATTGTGAGTTGTACGAACGTAAAATTTCGCTAAATATAGAACACAACAAGACGCAATAAAGACGAAGAGAGATAGACATGGCATACTTCACAGACACCGGCGCAGCAGTCGCAGCAACTCCTAGCCGCACCGCAGCATTCTTCGACTCAATCGCCCTAAAACTACGCAAGCGCAAAGCATACCGTCAGACTTTTAACGAGCTGTGCACGATGACAGCACGCGATCTGGCTGATCTGGGCATGTCCCGCGCCGACTTCCGCCGCCTGTCACGAGAAGCGGCTGAACTGGTTAAATAATAGAGATTCCCCGCGGGTTGATCCTCCCATTACCCCGCGGGCGAATAAGCAGCACGGCAGAGTCTCTCCTCCCTGATGACCCTGTGCTGCAAAAGATGCATCTTTCCCTCCTCCCATTCGGAAGGGTGCACCTGATAGAGCGGCGATCCACACCTCCCTGTGGATCGCCGTTTTATATTTAGCGGCCCCACCTTTCGTGACGCGAATTCCTTTTGTGACGAGAATTATCGTGAAGCTGGGGCGCCTCCCTGAAATGGCCATATTCCCCTGCTCAACCGATACGTGAGTTCCCCGTTCGGAGATTGCCATGCCTAAATCGACAATTACCCTGTTATTGTTCCTATTTTCTGCTGGGGTCGCGCAGGCCGATATACGTCTGTTCGGCAACCATCCCACAATTCATTTGGAAAATATGGGCGTTTTGACACAAAACCAACGGGACGGCTTGGAGAAATTCCAAATGGGAAAGCCCTATTGTGGCGCGATCTTTGTTGAAAAGGGCGGCTCGGGCTGGGGGTCATTCACGGGAGCCCACAATATGAATGATGCAATGGAAGCAGCAATTCGCATCTGCCAGCATCACGCCGACGCAGGCAAATGCACGCTGGCGGGGATTATTTACCCAGAAGACATGACGACAGCAAATATCCCACAAGACACTCTCAGCCAACGCGCCTCTGACAAATTTAGAATTTACAGCAGCAGATCAGAGGGACATCGGGCTTTTGCCAAATCCCAAATGAATTCGTTCGGATGGGCCACGCGGCGCGACACCGCCCAGCAGGCAATTGAGGCCGCTTTGACCTTTTGTTACACCAGCAGCATGAAAGCGCTGATGAAATTGCAGGTCGGTCTGCGCGCAAAAGCGCTCGAAGACGGGCTATACACCTGCCGCATCATTGATCACGCAAAACCAAACGCGGATCCTTCATAGCCCGTTAAAACGGCGCATCATCAGCGGCGGTCAAAAAACGGGCCACAACTTTTTTGTCGCCTGCTTTTTCAAAGGCAACCTCCAGCTTCTCGCCCTCAATCCCGATGATCGCGCCATAGCCGAACTTTTGGTGGAACACCCGCTCCCCCATCACGAAACTGCTGTTCGCAGTGATGTCGACCGTCATCCTGTTCGCGGCAGAGGGCTGGTGGGTGCTGCGCGCGCTGGACCGCGCCTGCAAGCGACGCCATCCAGGCGAATCGTAGACATTCGCCTCCGCTGCGGCCTCATGTAGGGTCGATTTAGGCATGCCAGCCGCCCCGAATGTCCCACCATAGAGCCCAGGTGGGGTCAGCACATCCACATGGGCCTCCGGCAATTCATCCACAAACCGCGAAGGCAGCGCGTTTTGCCACTGACCAAAGACGAACCGATTGGAAGCAAACGAAATTGTGCAAATTTCTTCGGCACGGGTGATCCCCACATAGGCCAGCCGCCGCTCTTCCTCGAGCCCCTTCAAACCGCTTTCATCCATGGAGCGCTGCGAAGGAAACAGCCCGTCCTCCCAGCCTGGCAAAAAGACGGCGGGAAATTCCAGACCTTTGGCGGCGTGCAGCGTCATGACGCTGACTTTCTCACCCTCATTTTCCTTTTCATTATCCATGATCAGGCTGACGTGTTCCAAAAACCCTTGCAGGTTTTCGAATTGATCCAAGGCCTTAACCAGCTCTTTTACGTTTTCGAGCCGCCCTGGCGCTTCGGGGGTTTTGTCATTTTGCCAATGGCCCGTATAGCCGCTTTCGTCCAGAATCATCTCGGCCAGTTCAACATGGGTGATCTCTGGCGGGCCATATTCCATGCGGATCTGGCCAAAATCACCCTGCGGGCCATCGTCCAGCACGGCATCATCCAGCCCCAAATCATCGACAACCTCAATGCGCGGCCCCCGCAATTTGGAAGCCCAGCGGTCGATGCCCTCGATCAAAATACGCAGTTCTTTTGCACCTTTGCCGCCGATCCCTTTTTGGTCCAGCAATATCCGCGCACCTTCCACAAGGTTGGTGCCGTTTTCACGCGCAGCGATCTGGATTTTCTGCTGAGCGACATTGCCGAGGCCCCTTTTGGGCGTGTTCACAATCCGCTCAAACGCGAGATCATCATCAGGCGAGGTCACTACGCGGAAATAGGCCATCGCATCGCGAATCTCCATCCGCTCATAGAACCGCGGGCCACCAATGACGCGGTACGGCAGACCGATGGTCAGGAAACGGTCCTCAAACGCGCGCATTTGGTGCGATGCGCGCACCAGAATCGCCATATGATCAAGGCTAAAGGGTCGCAATCCGCGCGTACCGCGCTGCATGGATTCGATTTCATCTCCAATCCAGCGCGCCTCTTCCTCGCCGTCCCAATGGCCGATCAGCCGCAGCTTTTCGCCCTCGGTTGCCTCGGTCCACAGGGTTTTGCCCAAACGCCCTTCATTGCCCGCAATCACCCCCGATGCCGCCGCCAAAATATGCGGGGTCGAGCGGTAGTTCTGCTCCAGCCGCACAACGTGGGATCCAGGAAAATCCTTTTCAAACCGCAAGATATTGCCCACTTCGGCGCCGCGCCAGCCATAGATCGACTGATCATCATCGCCCACGCAACAGATGTTTTTATGGCCGCTGGCCAGCAGGCGCAGCCACAAATATTGGGCGACGTTGGTATCTTGGTATTCGTCTACTAGGATATATTTAAACCAGCGCTGGTATTGGTTCAACACATCCTCATGGGTCTGGAATATGGTGACCATATGCAGCAACAGATCGCCAAAGTCGCAGCAGTTTAGCTCTATCAACCGTTTTTGATACTGCGCATACAGAGCGATGCCGCGGTCATTGTAAGCACCTGCATCCGCGACAGGAATCTTGTCTGGGGTCAGCGCACGGTTTTTCCAGTCATCAATGATTCCCGCCAGCATCCGTGCAGGCCAGCGCTTATCGTCGATCCCTTCTGCCGCTACCAATTGTTTAAGCAGGCGCAACTGGTCGTCAGTATCCAGAATCGTGAAGTTTGATTTGAGGCCCACCAGCTCACCGTGCCTGCGCAGCAGCTTTACACAGATCGCGTGGAAGGTGCCCAGCCACGGCATGCCCTCAATCGGCTGCCCCAACATGGAGCCCACACGATTTTTCATCTCGCGCGCGGCTTTGTTGGTGAATGTAACAGCCAGAATCTCATTTGGACGCGCACGGCCTGTGTTCATCAAATGCACAATCCGCGCGGTGAGCGCTCGGGTTTTACCCGTTCCCGCCCCCGCCAGCATCAGCACGGGGCCGTCCAGTTGCTCAACAGCGGCGCGCTGAGCGGGGTTCAGCCCGTCCAGATAGGGTTGCGGGCGCGCGGCCATTGCGCGCGCGGACAGCGAAGCACCTTCAAAGGCGGCATTTTCGTCAAAATCACTCATTCTACCTAAATAGCGCATGCATGCTCTGCCGAAAACCCATGTTCCACTATTGTTCTGTCATTTTTTTGAGGCCATTTTTACCGTCGAAATTGCGCTAGACATTGCCCTATCCCGCTGCCCTTATGCGGTTATGAGTCATCACGCAAAATACCCCGCCCTCTCCGATTTGCGCCGCCGCGCGCAGGCGCGTATCCCTAAGTTTGTATGGGAATATCTGGACAGTGGCACAGGCACCGAAGCCACCACCGCGCGCAACCGCGCAGCATTAGACCGTGTCGGCATGATGCCCTCGGCGCTGCATGGCGAATTCGCCCCGGATCTCTCCACGACTTTTCTGGGGAATAAATACCCCCTGCCCATCGGGATTGCGCCCATTGGCATGTCTGGGTTGATGTGGCCCGACGCCGAAGGGCATTTGGCGCGCGGCGCGGCGCGTATGGGCATCCCCTATAGTATCTCTACCGTTGCCACTCAGAGTCCCGAAGACATCGCCCCCCATCTGGGCGCGCACGCGTGGTTTCAGATGTACCCCCCGCGCGATACCGAGATTCGCCGCGATATGTTGGCCCGCGCCAAAGCCGCCGGTTTCAAAACCCTGATCATCACCGTCGATGTTCCCGTGGCCAGCAGACGTGAGCGGCAGGTGCGATCGGGTTTAACCAACCCGCCACGGCTGACCCCGCGCCTGCTGGCCCAAGTAGCACTTCGGCCTGCGTGGGCGATTGGCATGGCCCCACGCGGCATGCCACACATGCGCGGTCTGGATAAATACGCCAATGCGGCAACCAATGGGCAATCGGTAAATGCGCATGTGGGATATTTGCTGCGCACTGCGCCAGATTGGGACTATATCGCATGGTTGCGCGATGCGTGGGACGGCGATCTTTTGGTCAAGGGCATCATGCGCGGCGAAGATGCTGCCCGCCTTGAAGGGTTGGGGGCAGATGCGGTGTGGGTTTCTAACCACGCAGGCCGTCAGTTTGACGGCGCCCCTGCCAGCATCGAAGTCCTCCCCGAGGTCGCCTCTGCTACAAAACTGCCCATTATCTTTGATAGCGGCGTTGAAGGGGGCTTGGATATCCTACGCGCCTTGGCCTTGGGGGCGGATTTTGTTATGATGGGGCGTGGTTTCCACTATGCGCTTGCTGCACTTGGGCCTGAGGGCATTGATCACCTAGTCGATATCCTAACGCAGGACATGATCTCCAATATGGGGCAAATCGGCGCGCGCAATCTGTCTGAACTACCCCAAACATTTACCCTCTCCCCCTTATAGTTGCGTCCGCGGGGGGCGGCACCAAGCTTCACACGCAGACAAATCAACCTATGGATACGCAGTAGAACTGCTCTCCCTTAGAACTCCGGCAAGATGAGGCGCATTTTGTAACTATTTCGCTCCCTACCCAATGACACGCATTGCGAGGGCGGCTTCGTTTGCATAAAAACCCTTAACTTTTTTGAACAAGGCCTAGTTATGACCGAATTCCGTAAGATCCTGATCGCTAACCGTGGCGAAATCGCCATCCGCATCATGCGCGCTGCCAACGAAATGGGCAAAAAGACCGTCGCCGTTTTTGCAGAAGAGGACAAATTGGGCCTGCACCGATTTAAGGCGGATGAAGCTTACCGCATCGGCAAAGACCTCGGTCCTGTCGCCGCCTATCTGAGCATCGACGAGATGATCCGCGTGGCCAAAGAAAGCGGCGCAGATGCCATCCATCCAGGATATGGCCTGCTGTCCGAGAACCCCGATTTCGTAGACGCCTGCGCGCAAAACGGCATTACATTCATCGGCCCCAAGGCCGAGACCATGCGGGCCCTTGGTGACAAAGCCAGCGCGCGCCGCGTGGCGGTCGAGGCCGATGTGCCAGTGATCCCAGCCACCGAAGTTCTGGGCGATGACATGGACGCCATCAAGAAAGAGGCGGCCGAGGTCGGCTATCCTTTGATGCTCAAGGCATCATGGGGCGGCGGCGGTCGCGGCATGCGTCCGATCTATTCCGAAGATGAGCTGGAAGAAAAAGTCCGCGAGGGCCGCCGCGAAGCCGAAGCCGCCTTTGGCAATGGTGAGGGCTATCTGGAAAAGATGATCCTCAAGGCGCGCCACGTAGAGGTACAGATCCTTGGCGACAACCACGGCGACATCTACCACTTGTTTGAGCGCGACTGCT
Source organism: Sulfitobacter sp. (assembly GCA_039967155.1). Lineage (GTDB taxonomy): Bacteria > Pseudomonadota > Alphaproteobacteria > Rhodobacterales > Rhodobacteraceae > Sulfitobacter. Next base: position 12,781 of record JBDVSG010000024.1, read on the forward strand.
CCGTCCAGCGCCGCAACCAAAAAGTTGTTGAGCGTGCGCCAGCCCCCTACCTGACAGAAGAACAACGCGCCCATGTTTGCGAATTGGGCCGCAAAATTTGCGAACATGTGAAGTACGAATGCGCAGGCACGGTCGAATTCCTAATGGATATGGAGACCGAGGAGTTCTACTTTATCGAAGTGAACCCGCGCGTTCAGGTTGAGCACACCGTGACCGAAGAGGTCACAGGCATCGACATCGTGCGCTCGCAGATCTTGATCGCAGAAGGCAAAACCATCGCCGAGGCCACAGGCAAGGCGCGCCAAGAAGACATCACGCTGACAGGTCATGCGCTGCAAACGCGGATCACCACAGAAGACCCGCAAAACAACTTCATCCCTGACTACGGCCGCCTGACCGCTTACCGGTCGGCCACGGGCATGGGCAT
>JBDVSG010000025.1:0-4391 GCA_039967155.1 Sulfitobacter sp.
CCCCCAACTGTAATAGAGGCGGTGGCCGTGTTGTCGAATTGGCCCGCGTTAATGTCTTCTTGGGTGATTGTATAGCTGGCCGTACAGGTCACACTATTACCAGGGGCAACTGCGCCCGCCGGACAGCTGACCGCCCCCGCATCAGGATCCGTCACAGTCGGTGCGGTCGGGAAGGTCACGTTGCTGTTGTTCTGAACAACCAACTGATAGCTGATCACATCCCCCACCGCGTCATAGTCAGCGGTCAATGCGGTCTTTGTCAGCTCAAGCGCGACATCGATGGGCGGGCCGGGCAAATCGACGGTGTCTGTCACAGTCAACCGCCCATCCAGCGGCGTATCTGCGGAAACCGTCAGCGTGTTGCTGATCTCATTCGCGGCGTTGGCGGCAAAGCTATCCACATCGGATTGCAAAACAGTATAGCTGCCCGAACACGTAAACGCCTCGGTCGGGGCAAGATCTGGCACATTACAAACCAACGACGGAATCAAACTGTCACTGGTGGTGAAATTGCGCAGCGTGACGTCCCCGTCATTGCGGATCAGAAAGCTGTAGGGGATCGTGCTGCCCGCTTCACCGAAATTCGAAAGCGTGGTGGATTTATCAACGAATAAAACCGGCGACGCGGCTGGCCCTGTTACAGTGACCGTATCTGACAACTGTCCCAATTCCCCAAAACTGGGCACGCCTGTCGCGCGCGCGACGTTTGTGACTTCTTGCCGGTCAAAATCTTCCTGCGTGATCTGGTAGGTCCCCGTACAGGTTGCAAACTCGGCCGGGCCTGAATCTAGCATTGTGTCCAAGATCTCTGATCTATCGCAGCTCACCGAACTGATCTTATCATCCACAACAGCGAGCGACGCGATCGGCACGGAACCGATGTTGGTAACGATATAGGTATAAGTGATGGTTTCACCCACCGCCGCAAATGTCGCCGTGTCGGAGGTTTTCTCAAGCGTGTAGCCCGGTGCCACCGTTACAATCGCTGGGTTAGTAAGCGAGCTGCCGCGGCTAAAATCCCAAAAGTTGTCGTTCGGGTCATCGTCAAAAACCTGTGTCGTCGTCTGACCTGTCGTCAGGATGTTAGACAAAAGCGCCGAATTCGTTGTGCTGAACCAGCCAGTGTTAAACGTGTTGTTCCCAAACCCCTGCACCAAACCAAAGCTGGTTGTGCCTGCGGTGTTTGTGTTGTCGGTCGTGACGTCGGACCAGTTGCCAACGTTAAACCCGTTCAGAAAGAGCGAGATATCATCTTCATCAAATCCGTTGACCTGCGTGTCACCGTCAAAGGCCGAAAAGCGGATATGCACCTGCTCAAGCGCACCACCAAAATAATCAGTACATTCCGAAAACCCACAGTCCAGCTCAATCGGGTTGTTGATTGTAAACGGGTTGCCACGAAATGCCGTTGGGCTGCCGGTGCTTTGGAACCCGATGAACGCGCCCGTCGGGTCAGAGAATTGGTAATAGACGTTCCCGTTCACGCCCACCAAAACAAACGCAACACCGCCCGCTTCGGGGTATTCACCAGGAAGCGTCAGCGACGTGCCGGGGACAGTTGTCGTAAACGTTGTTGCCTCAGCGGACCGCGAGGCCACAAACGCAAAAATTGCCGTGATTAGGACAAAGGCTAGTTTCGTCAGATTCATCATTATTCTCATCACTTACAAAACACAGAAAACTGCCCGATCCTGCATTCAAAAATAAGAACACCCTACCAGTCAGTCCCCTGCACCCTCTCAAGACAGGCTACAGCATTCACAAATATGTGTAATTTTGCGAAAATTGAGCAAGGGGAAATCTGCGAACGTGGGCACACAATCTGCCCATGCTCCCGTTCTGTTGCTATTATCCAACGTGCTATCCAGACCATGCCGACAATTTCTCTAAACCATCTACGGTCGGCAGTATTTGTGCCTGATTTTTAACATGTCTTTACGGGCGAATCAGATTGCGCACTGACCTGACCAAACTTCCCCCCTATTCCTAGGGTGCCGATCCTTGCAGATTGGCAATGTTTTCAAACAAATACGCCGCTGTAACGGGTCCGACTCCGTCTGGAACATGGGTGCGCACAGCAGCCACGCCTTCTAACGCGCAATGATCTGCGTCGCCCAGCAAATCATCGCCCACACGGGTCACGCCAACATCGATGACAACCGCCCCTGCGCGAATGTGATCCGCGCCCAGAAGATGCGGAACCCCTGCCGCTGTGATCACAACGTCTGCATCGCGGGTTTCAGCCGCCAGATCCAGCGTCGCGTGCTGGGCCACACGCACCGTTGCGCCCTCTTGCATCATCAAAACAGCAAGCGGCTGCCCCACCACCAGCGATGCCCCCACGATTGCAACCTTTTTGCCCAAAAGCGGCCCCGCGATCTGGCGGGCAACCGCAAGTGCTGCATGGGCGGTCGGCGGAAGGATCGCTCCACGCCCCAAAGCGCAGCGCCCGACATTCAACGGATGAAGCCCCTCGGCGTCGCGTAGCGGGCCCAGACGCGCGATCCAATCGGCGACATTCACCTCTGGCGGTGCGGGCTGCAAAAAGATCACGGGCGATTGCGCCTCCTCAGTAAGCAACGCCTCCAGCTGATCATACCCCATTTCAACAACCGTAATGCCCGCCGCCGCTGCAAACCCCGCCAGCCGCACAGCATAGGCCGCGGCTGGCCCGCTTTGCGCATCCCGCACCACACAACAGCGCGTGATTTCACCCTTCAGCCGCGCGCGAATTGCCGCAATTTTGGTTTCGGCCATTTCGGTCCCCGAAAATACTACCGTCGCGGTCACAGGGTTGCTCCGATGTCCACCGCGCATTGCTGCATCAGCGTCAGCATGTTGGGCGGCAAGGCTGCCGCGTCATAGGTATGTGTTGGGAAAATCATCGAAACGGCGCCCTCGATCTGGCGGGTCGGCCCAAAGACGGGAACCGCCAGCGAATCCACCCCGTGGATGAACCCGCCTGAATTAAACGCAAAACCGCGGGCACGCGTCAGCTGCAAATCTGCGTCCAACTCGGGCGAGATCTCTGACAACGTGGCCAGCACATCTGCGCGGTCCAAATGCGCAAGGATCGCATGGCCCGCCGCCGTGCTGTGCAACGGCACATGGGTCCCGATCGCCACTGTGTTCAGCGTGAACTTTCCTTCCAGATGGGCATGGGCCACATAGGTCGCATCCTCACGGTCGCGCAATGAGAAGGACAGGCTTTCTCCGATTTGCCCTGCCGCCTTGCGCAGATTGGGCTGAATAACCTGCGCGATGCGGCGGCCATCAATAAACCCGCGCGTCATGCGCATCACGCAAACCGTCATTTCATAGCGCTGCCCCTGTTCGGCCAGATATCCCATCTGCACCAATGTCCGCACCAGCCTGCGCGCAACCGAACGATTCAACCCCGTCTTTTTTGCCAGCTCTGACAACGTTAACTGACGGTCCTGCCCGTCAAAAGCCGCCATCAATTGCAGCCCCTTTCTGAAGGTCATCGAAATTTCGGAATCGATTGTCTCTTCTTTTGGCAAATCAAGAGTCCTTTTGTTGGTTTGATCGCCCCCGCCCCGAACAGGCTGCGACAGCAGAGGGATCCGCGCATGTTTTTACGGCAATCTGGCACTATTGATCCGCAATTGTAAGCAGGTTTCGCGGCTCAAACTTGACAGCGGCGGCATGGGGAACCTACCAAATAACGAACGGATGTTCGATATTGGATTAGACCTAATGCCCTTTCGCCGCCTCACAGACCTCAAAACAACCGATTTTTCCGCACCTCAAGACGACAACACAGTGGCGTTGATCCCTGTGGGCGCGGTCGAACAGCACGGGCCCCATATGCCACTGGGAACAGATATGATCCTTGCCTCGGCCTTTGCCCAAGGTGCGGCTGAGAAAACCAAATCCGCCAATGTGATCCTTTATCCCGTGCAGTCACTGGGGGCCTCGCAAGAGCATCATGATTTCGCCGGCACGATCTGGTTGGAACCCGAAGTCCTGATCCCCACGTTGATGGCCATTGGGCGCGGTGTCGCAGCAGCGGGTCTCAAGAAGGTCGTCTTTCTGAATGCCCACGGCGGCAATATTCCCGCGCTGCAGATCGTTTGCCGCAAGCTGCGGGTTGAGCGGAACTTATTCGCGGCGGCTGCGGGGTGGATGTCCTTTGGCATGCCCGATTACCCCCAAGAGACCCGCCGCGACGACATTCACGGCGGCTTTATGGAAACGTCGGTGATGATGCATCTGCGCCCCGATTTGGTGGATGCGGACCTTGCCGAGGATTTTGTCCCCCACTCCCGCACAGTTGCACAGGATAACACCCACCTTCGCGTGCTGGGCCCGATGGTCACCGGTTGGGTTGCACGCGATCTGCATCCCTCAGGGGCGGCGGGCAATGCGGC
>JBDVSG010000026.1:0-9616 GCA_039967155.1 Sulfitobacter sp.
GTATTGTGCTGACGGTGGTCGGGATTTCGTCATGGGAGCCGATGGCAACGATCGATTGGTTCTGGATGGGGTGTCTGTGTGTGACAGGGATCACGGGGCATTGGCTGTTGATCCGCTGTTATGAAGTGGCCGAGGCCAGCGCGGTTCAGCCTTTTGCGTTTTTCCAGCTGGGGTTTGTGGCGTTGATCGGCATGACCGTCTTTGGTGAGACAATCAGCCTGAATGTGGCCATGGGTGGCACGATTATTGTTGCCGCTGGGCTATTCACCTTTTGGCGCGAACGCCTTCAGGGTTGAGCCTGTCAGCTCTTCGTAGAAACTGATGGGCAGCGGATCACGCCCCAATCGCGCGCGGTAGACGGGCAGGCTTTCGGTGACACGCATGATGTAATTTTGCGTCTCGCGGAAGGGGACCATTTCGACCCAGTCAACGATGTGAATGTCGCCTTCGCGTGGGTCGCCGTATGCGTCCATCCAACGGATCGGGCGACTGGGTCCAGCGTTATAGCCCGCAGACATCATCACAACATTTCCGTCAAAGCGGCCCGCCAGTTCTGACAAATATTGGGAGCCCAACCGCGCGTTGTAAACGGGATCGGCGGTCAGGCGGCCGGTGGTGTGCTGGGCGCTTAGGCCTAAACCCTGCGCGACTTCTTTTGCTGTGGCGGGCATCAATTGCATAAGGCCGCGCGCGCCTACTGAGGATTGCACAACAGGGTCAAATTCGCTTTCGCGCCGCGCAATCGCCAGGGTCATTTCAGGGGCCATGGGCAGGTCGGCCTCGCCTGCGGGGTGCAAGGCATAATAGGGTGCCGCGATTTCCAGCCCCCTGCGCGCGGCACGTTTGCCAATCATCACGGCGATATGGGGTTGATCCACGTCTATCGCGGCTTGGCCCAGCAGCTCCAGATCAGGTTCCAGCAATTGTTCTGCCAGATGGGTCCAGAAACGTTCGGCCAAGTTCAGCTCGCCCGAGGCTTGCAGCAGCATGCCGGCCTCAAACAGGGGCGCTTTGGCCAAGGCACTGTTGCGCCAATCACTGGCGGGTGCGGCGCCGCGCAGTTTTTCGGGGAAAGGGATGCGGGCGCGTTCGGCTGCAAGCAGGCCGTAGAAGGAGGTCTGAAAATTAGCCCCCAATTTATAAGCTGCGGTGGCCCCTTCGTTGTCGCCCGCCGCTTCCAATGCGCGGCCCTGCCAATAGCCGGCGCGGCCTTGGCTGATGGGGGATTCGACGGCCTCATCATGGTTGAGGAAGTGCTGATGCGCCCGCATCGGATCATTCAAGAACCGCAGCGCGATATAGCCTGACAGCCACTCCAGATCAGCGTAATCGGACCCTTCGGTCAGATAGTGCTGCGAGGCCATCGCATAGGCGCGCGTGGTGTCGCCCGAACGCATTTCGCCACGCGCCAGCGCACGGCGTCGGTTCCCCCAAGCAGCAGGATTGCCCAAGCTTTCTAGACTGCGGGACGCTTCAATTAGCAAATTTTTGGCATCGCCCACACGGTTCTTACGAATGCGCCATTCGAACCGCGCGTGGTTAACCCCGCCGGTGGATTTCAACACGGCAGGTAGGCTTTCATAGGCGCTAACAGCGTTCTCAGAGCGGCGGTAGAAGGCGATGCGCGATTGGGCAGCTTGCTGGGCGGATGCGCTGGCCACGCCGTACATTTGGCGGGCCTCGTCGTATTCGCGCTGCCACACCATCGCATCCAGCCGCGCGTCATGGTGCGGTTTGAGAAGCGTTGCGTGGCTTTTTAAAAATGCAGCCTGTGAGTTGGCATTCATCGGCATGGTACGCCATGCCAAAACCAGATTGGCCTGCGCCGGGCCTGTTTCACCCGTTGCGATCAACGCGCGGGCATGTGCCAGCACGCCGCGCGGTGTCTGGGCGGCGCGCTGGCCAAAGAAGGAGAGGATCGCTGCGTCGTCTTGTTCAATCACCACCGGTTCCGAGCGGCGGCGCAAATAGTCCATGCCAGGCCAGTCGGGGCGGCGCGTGATGAAGTCGATCAACTGCTCATATGTGCCTTGAGCCGCGCGCAAGCGGTGCCATAGGATGACGTCGCGGGCGACTTCTCCGTCGCGTGTGGCGATCCGTTCGGCGGCGGAAAAATCACCGCCGCGCATGGCATCTATTGCCCATCCCAAGGGGCGCGGGCGTTCTGATGCTGCCGGGGCCGCCATGGCACACAGCAGCAACAAGGCCGTCAGATAGCGTGTCATGGCTTGCATTTCCTATCTCGCTCACAGTAGAGCCTATCAGCATAGCGCATCTGCGCGCGGGTTCAAATCACGGGTTTGCGCGTAGGCGATGTTTCGACGGTTATCCCTATGGTTGGGGGCCGTTTTCACCCCGGCGGCCGTTTTTGGTCTCCAGCACATAAGGAGCGTGCACATGTTTTCAGGTTCTATGCCTGCCCTCGTCACGCCGTTTCGCAACGGCGAGCTGGATATTGAAACGCTGAAGAAACTCGTGGAATGGCACGTGGGCGAAGGATCAAATGGTCTGGTTCCTGTGGGCACCACTGGCGAATCGCCGACGCTGACGCACCGCGAACATGAAATGGTTGTCGAAGAAGTGGTCAAAGCTGCCGCTGGCCGTATTCCTGTAATTGCAGGTGCTGGCAGCAACAACACATTGGAATCCATCCGTCTTGCGCAGCACGCGGAAAAAGTGGGCGCGGATGGGGTTTTGGTGGTGACACCATATTACAATAAACCAACGCAGCGCGGCTTGATCGCGCATTTTACCGCGGTTCATGATTGCTGCGATCTGCCCATTATCATCTACAACATCCCGCCCCGTTCGGTGATCGACATGACACCTGAAACCATGGGTGAGCTGGCCAAACTGCCCCGTATTGTGGGTGTAAAAGATGCGACTGCTGATCTGTCGCGCGTCAGTGCCCAGCGGATCACATGTGGCGAGGATTTCATCCAGCTCTCAGGCGAAGATGCAACCGCGCACGGGTTTAACGCACAGGGTGGTGTTGGCTGTATTTCGGTTACGGCGAATGTGGCGCCTGCGTTGGCGTCTGCTTTGCAGGCTGCCTGTAAGGCGGGTGATTACGCAAAAGCGTTGGAGATTCAGGACAAGCTGATGCCCTTGCATCAAGCAATCTTCACCGAGCCGGGTTTGGTGGGTGTAAAATACGCCATGTCAAAGCTGGGCCTATGCTCTGAAGAGGTGCGTTTGCCTTTGACTGCGCTGCTGGATGAGACACGCGGCATGATTGACGCAGGTCTGAAACACGCGGGCTTGCTATAAGCAAGGCGGCACAGGGCGGAGGGGGCTAAACCCCTCTACCGCATCGGGAAGTTTGGTCGTAGGGTGGGGGAAACCCCACCTGATACTGGAGCCTCCCTCATGAATATCCTCCCCCTCATTGCGGATAGCACGGAAGAGTTGAACGCGATTTTCCGCGATCTCCATGCCCACCCTGAGATCGGTTTTACTGAAACCCGCACCAGTGCCATCGTTGCTGAAAAGCTGCGCGAATACGGCGTGGATGAGGTATACACAGGGCTGGGAAAAACGGGTGTTGTGGGCCTGATCCATGGCAAGCAAAAGGGCAATCGTCGCGTGGGACTGCGCGCGGATATGGATGCTTTGCCGATCCAAGAGATCACGGGCCTAGAGTATGGTTCGACAAATGACGGCGTGATGCATGCCTGTGGGCATGACGGTCATACGACAATGTTGCTGGGCGCCGCCAAACATCTGGCCGCCACCCGCGATTTTGACGGCACAGCAGTATTGGTGTTCCAACCCGCCGAAGAGGGGCTGGGCGGAGCACGCCAAATGATCGCTGATGGCCTGTTTGAACAATTCCCCTGCGACGAAATTTACGGCATGCATAATTCGCCGAATGGCCAGCCAGGTCAGGTGGGTATCTGCAAAGGCGCAGCAATGGCGGGGGCGGCATTCTTTGACATTACTGTAACGGGTAAAGGCAGCCATGCTGCGCGCCCTTGTGACGGAAAAGACGCGCTTATCATTGCCGCCAGTCTGGCAACAGAACTGCAAACCATCCTGAGCCGCAATATCGAACCGCTGGATGCTTGTGTTATATCGGTAACGCAATTGCATGCGGGGTCGGCCTATAACGTGGTGCCAGAGGTGGCGACGCTGGCGGGGACAATTCGGTACTTCAAAGACGCGGTCTATGCGCTGGCGTCCAAGCGAATGAACGCGATCTGTGACGGATTTGCCTTGGCCCATGATGTGAAAGTGGACTGTACGCTTCGGAATGTTTTTGACGTGTTGATGAACGATAACGATCTGTCGGACGCCTATATGGAGGCAGCTGCGGATATCGTTGGCGCGCAGAATGTCTCGGATAAAATTGAACCCGCGACAGGGTCCGAGGATTTTGCGGATATGTTGAAGGTCGTGCCAGGCGCGTATTGCCGCGTGGGCCACAGCGGCACCGTGCCGCTGCACAATCCGTCGTTCATGTTGGATCCGGAAATCTTGCCTGTCGGGGCCTCTGTGATGGCCCGTGTGGTTGAGCGGCGTTTGCCCTTATAACCGTTAGGTGGGCGCGTGGTGCACAAGCAGGCGCGCTCATCTTTTTCCATAATAGAGACCGACCACATGTTCGGCCTGCGCAAAGAACAGCCAGCGCGCCACCAGCACGCCTGCCACATGCGCCAACACCGCAATCAGCGCCAGCCAGTGGGTGAACGGGATCAGTAACAGAACCACTGGCAAGCCAGACATCAAGATCAGGGCGATGGTGCGCAGTTTCAGCGCATGTTTGCGGCCAATGACATGCACAAATTCGCGCAGCAGGTAATTGGTTCCTGTGTGGGGGGGCTCAAACGCGCGAACATGTCCAGTGTCACCAAGGCCTGTCGCGGTTGCAATGTTGGTGCCGCTGTTTTTGAATGCGCGATCCCCGTGCCACCATGTCATTGCCTGCACCCCGCCCGCGAGGGCCAGAAGCGCCGTGGCAAGCATCGTTTGCCCCGCCAAAAGAGCGCCACCAGCAAGGCAGAGGGAGAGAAAATTCGCCGGAGTATAGGCCGTGTTCCAGCGTGGAATTGTTTTGAGTTGGGCATAGATCATCGACGTGGTGAAAACGGTCCCGAGAGAGGCGCCCCCCCCAAGCAAACCCACCAGCGTCCATCGTTGAGAGAAAAACACCAACCCCGCCCCATAAATCGCCATGAGCACAAGCGCCGCAACCGCGCACCATGCTTCGCGCGATAGCCAACTGGTACGCCATTGGGAGAAAGCCTTGAACGCGCGTTCCGGGCGGCCCAAATGGAAAGTGGATGAAACGAGCCCCCCCACGGCCAGAATATAGGCGATGGAGAAGAAGACAAAAGCGATCCATCCCATAGGCACATGCAGACCAATGCCCATAAAAAACAGCAGGCCAAAACCCAGACCAGAGAAAGTAGTGAAGAAGATGACGGAAGGGGCGGGATGCATCAGAGTTTCTCCAACGTTTTGTCGAGCCAGCTGAGGAAGCCTCTGGGTTCGGTGGCAACGGGTTCCAAAAACGGAGCGAGCACGTCAATTTGTGTGTCTTGGGCCGCGAGCGTGTCTTTGGGGCGTGGAGGCAGGTAGCGGTTGACCGGTTTTGTACCCTGTTCGGGCATCAGTTCTATGCCGCCCCGCTCCGCTACAAGTTGGCTCACCTTGGATGTTTCATCCCCCAAATCGCCAAAATGGCGCGCGCCTGCAGGACAGGTGCGCACGCAGGATGGCTCACGGTCCTGTTCGGGTAGGTTTTCGTTATAGATGCGGTCCACACAAAGCGTGCATTTCTTCATCACGCCTGCGGCTTGGTCCAGTTCGCGCGCACCATAAGGGCATGCCCACGCGCAAAGCCCGCAGCCGATACAATCGGTTTCGTTCACCAATACGATGCCGTCCTCGACCCGCTTATAACTGGCGCCGGTTGGGCATACGGTAACGCAGGGGGCGTCTTCGCAATGCAGGCAGGATTTCGGGAAGTGGATGAGCTGGGCATCGGGATTTGGGTGCGCCGGCGTGGCGTTTGGCTGGATTTCATAGCTGTGGACGCGGTTGAGGAAGGTCCCTGAAGGGGCCGCGCCGTAGGGATCTTGGTCTGACAAGGGCGCGCCGTCGTTTTCGGTGTTCCACCCTTTGCATGAAATCACACAAGCGTGGCAGCCAACGCAGGTATCTAGATCGATGACGAGGCCAAGTTTTTTATCGGTGTTGGTTGGGAGTAGGGTCATTGGAGGCGCTCCTGCAATGCGCGGCGCAGGGGGCCAGCCCCCATTGGCCGTTGGCCAATCCCCCCGGAGTATTTAGGGCCAAGAAAGATAGAGGGTACGCGTATCATTTGCCCAGTTTCCATTTCAATTCGGTGGGTGCGGGTGCAACGGGTGAATTTAGCGGGGGAAGGGGGGGCTGCGACTCTAGGCTTTTTGGGGGCGCGACCTTTTTCATGGAAACTTTTAGGTCGAACCAAGCGGCCTGTCCTGTGATGGGATCGGAGTTTGACCAGCGTAGGCCATCGCCTTTTGGCGGCATTAATTCGTGGACCAGGTGATTGAGTAGAAAGCCTTTTGTGGCCTCGGGGGCGTCTTCATCTAGGGCCCATGCGCCTTTGCGTTTGCCGATGGCATTCCATGTCCAGATGGTGTTTTCGTTCAAAGCAGCCATTTCCATGACGGGAACAGTGATGGTCCCATGAGGGGAAGAGATTTCGGCCCAATCGCCATCGATGAGTCTGTGTTCGCGCATCAGTTTTGTCGGGATATACATGGGGTTGTGGCCGTGCAATTGGCGCAACCATGCGTTTTGACTGCCCCATGAGTGATACATGGCCATGGGACGCTGGGTCAGCGCGTTGATGGTGTATCCTTCGTTCCCGTGTTGGTCGGTTTCAAACCAGATGGGGAGAGGGGACATTTTCTCTTTTATCTGTTGGCGCAGATGGTCTGGGGGTTGGCGTTTGCCGTGGCCTTCTGCTGCGCGTTGGAATTTGCGCATGGGGTCTGAGTAGAGGGTGAACAAGTAGGGTTGTGGGGTGTCAAAAAAGCCCATTTTTACGGCCCAATCTTGGTAGGCGGCATTCCATGGCTTGTAGTAGTTTGCGCCTTTGGGAATGTGTTCGACGAAGAAGCCGCCGTTTTCGATGTAGTTGTCCAATTGGCTGGCATTTACGTCGCCGCGGCCGCTTTGGAGGCCGTTTTTCCCCATACGCCAACCCGCGAGAGGCCCCACGCCCGCGCGGCGTTCATGGTTGACGATGTAGTCTGCGTAGTCTGCATATTTCTGGCTGCCATCTGCATGTGTGAAGGCGGGAAGCCCGAGACGGGCGCCTAGGTCGCACAGCGCGGATTGGAAGCCTTTTACATCGCGGTCCGGTTCGACCACGGGCCAGCGGATTGCATCCGCAAGGGCGTCAGCCTCGCAGATGGGGCGGTCCAGAAGCGAGATGCAATCGTGGCGTTCGAGATAGGTGGTGTCGGGCAGGATCAAGTCGGCATAGGCGACCATTTCGGAGCTATAGGCATCGGAGTAGATGATGCGCGGGATGACGTATTCACCCGTGTCATCGGTATCGGTTAACATTTGGGTCACGCCGCCAGTATTCATCGAGGAATTCCACGACATATTGGCCATGTACAAAAACAGTGTGTCGATTTTATAGGGGTCGCCTGCATGCGCATTGGATATCACCATATGCATAAGCCCGTGCACGGACATGGGGTTTTCCCATGTGAAGGCTTTGTCGATGCGCGCGGGGGTGCCGTCATCCTTCAATGCGAGATCTTCTGGTCCGTGTACAAAGCCGAGGTGGGGACCATCGAGCGGGCAATCGGATGTTGATTTACAATGTGGCTTTGGATGGGCTGTAGCTGGTTTGGGGTAGGGTGGTTTGAACCGAAAGCCGCCCGGAACTTCGACGGTGCCGAGAATGATCTGCAGCATGTGCAGGGCGCGGCAGGTTTGGAACCCGTTTGCATGGGCCGAAATCCCGCGCATGGCATGAAAGGAGACGGGGCGGCCTGTCATGGTTTTATGGGTCTCGCCGCGAAAGTCTGTCCATTCTTGGTCAAGCTCAAAGGCCTCGTCGAAGGCAACGCGTGCCAGTTCTACGGCAATCGTGCGGATGCGCGCGGCTGGGATGCCGCACCGCTGGGCGACGGCTTCGGGGGCGTATTGTGCGTCCAGATACATCTCGGCCATTTGGTGGAAAACGGGGCGATGAGTGATGCCTTTTGCGCGGTGGGTTGCTGCTAGATCTGGCTTCACCCCTTTCTGGTCGTAGGGCGCAGTCTTGCCCGTGGTGCGGTCAATCACCAGTTCTTTGCCATCGCCATTGCGCAGCTTGAGGCCGAACTCGGGAGATTTTTCATCGCCGTTGAGGAGAACCGCCGCATCCGTGTATTGGGCGAGATAGTGGAGGTCGATCTTGCCCGATTTCATCAAGCAATGGATCAGGGACAGGATAAACAGTCCGTCCGTGCCGGGCGTGATGCCAACCCAATCATCGGCAACGGCGTTATATCCTGTGCGGATGGGGTTCACCCCGATGACACGGGCGCCGCGTGCTTTGATCTTGCCGATGCCCATTTTGATCGGGTTGCTGTCGTGGTCTTCTGCGACGCCAAAAAGCATAAATAGTTTTGTATGGTCCCAATCAGGCTGGCCGAATTCCCAAAATGCACCGCCCATGGTGTAGATGCCTGCGGCCGCCATGTTGACCGAACAAAATCCGCCGTGGGCGGCGTAATTTGGCGTGCCAAAGGATTGCGCGAACAGGGATGTAAAGGATTGCGATTGGTCGCGGCCGGTGAAGAAGGCCAGTTTTTCGGGGTTGGTTTCACGGATCGGTTTGAGCCAGCTTGTGGCGATGTCGTAGGCTTCATCCCAACTGATGTTTTCGAATTCACCCGAGCCGCGCGGCCCCACGCGCTTCATGGGAGAGCTAAGCCGCGAAGGCGCGTTATGCTGCATGATCCCAGCCGAGCCTTTGGCGCAGAGCACGCCTTTGTTCACGGGGTGGTCTCGGTTCCCTTCGATGTAGGCGACCTTCAGATCGCCCAGCGGGTCCTTTTTCATGTGCACATTGATGCCACAGCGACAGGCGCACATGTAACAGGTTGTTTTGCGGATCTCGTCAGAGACTTTCGGGTTCAGGTCCAGAGTAGGCTGCCTATGGGTCATTGGGTTCCTCTGGGGTTAAGGGTTTTCTATCAGGGTTAGGGCTTCTTGGGCGATAAAGCGTTCTTCTCGGGCGGGGACGATATAGCTGGGGATGTCACCCAGCCAAGCGAGACTGTCTGTTATCGCTGCACGGATTTGGTCGGCGTTTTCACCGATGCCGCCGGTAAAGGCGATGGCGTCAATGCCGCCCATCGCTGCGACAAGCGACCCTGCTTGCCGTGTGATCCAGTAACAGAAATGGTCGATGGCGAATTGGGCGTCTTGGCTGCCGCTTTGTTCCAGCTTGCGCATGTCTGAACTGAGACCTGACAGACCCAGCAGGCCTGATCCATAGTGCAGCAGATGGTCGGTCTCATCGATGCCAAGATCGCGGACCATACGCAGAACAGCTCCAGCATCGATTTCGCCTGCACGGGTCCCCATGGTCAGGCCGCTAAGAGGGGAATAGCCCATC
>JBDVSG010000027.1:0-15340 GCA_039967155.1 Sulfitobacter sp.
CGAAATCGGCCGTGCGAAACGGATTGATGACAGCCGCTTTCGCTATATTGAGCGGGTCAAATCCAGCTTTCCACGCCAGATGCGGTTGGATGGGCTGAAGGTCGTGATCGATTGCGCCAACGGTGCGGCCCACCATGTGGCCCCGATGACCCTTTGGGAGCTTGGCGCGACGGTTATTCCTGTTGGCGTATCGCCGAACGGCCACAATATTAACGATGCCTGTGGCTCCACCCATCCGCAAACGGCTGCCGAAACGGTTGTTGCGCATGGGGCGGATGTCGGCATTTGTCTGGACGGGGATGCGGACCGCGTCATTTTGTTGGACGAAAAAGGTCGCGTTGGGGACGGGGATCAATTCATGGCGCTTATGGCATCGCGTTGGAAGGCCGAAGAGCGCCTGAAAGGGGATGCACTGGTCGCCACAGTGATGAGCAATCTGGGGCTGGAGCATTTTCTAGCCGACCGCGGTGTGCGGCTAGAACGCACAAATGTCGGAGACCGCTATGTTGTGGAGCGGATGCGCGAAGGCGGCTTCAACCTAGGCGGAGAACAGTCCGGCCATATTGTGATGACGGATTACGCGACCACAGGCGATGGGCTGATGGCGGGGCTGCAGTTTTTGGCCGAAATGATCCGCGCGGAGCAACCCGCTTCGGCGTTGATGCATCAATTTGAACCTGTGCCGCAACTGTTGGAGAATGTGCGCTTTGCTGCAGGGCAGCTGCCGCTGGATGATGCGCAAGTGAAAGCCGCGATTGCACAAGCCGAGGCGGATTTGGCGGGCGGGGGGCGCTTGCTCATCCGTAAATCTGGAACGGAACCATTGGTACGTGTTATGGCAGAGCATGAAGACGCAAGCTTGATGCAGCGCGCTGTGCAGTCGGTGGTTTGTGCGGTTGAGGATGCGGTAAAGCCGTGATCCTAAGGTGCAGGCATTGCCTGCGCGCTATATTTTCATGACCGCCCGTCGAATGGGGGGCGGTCCGCAGACTGGGTCAGCGTTTGAAGAGCCGTTGCAGAGCACCAAATTGACTAAGGCCAACGCCAATTAAAATAAGCGCCATCGCCAGAAAAAGAGATTTGGGAAAAGCTTCGCCCAAGATCATCCCGCCCAGAATGACCGACCAGACGGGCACCTGATAGTTCACCAGTGACATGAATACCGGCCCTGCGCTGCGCACAACAATAACCCTGAGGAAATTTGCGCCGGCGGTGGGGATCAGGCCCAGAAATGCTAGGATCATGAGCATGTTTGCGGATGGCATCGGCGGTGGCCCTTCGAGGACCCAAGCGATTGGCACAATGATGATTGCGCTGATGATGACGAAGGCCGTTGCCAAGCCAATGGGGTGGGCTTGGGGCAACCTGCGCAACATGACAGAGGTGCTGGCATAGCAGGCAGCGGCCATCACGCATGAGATCCGGCCAGCTGTTTCGCGCGGGGCGCCAGTGGTTTCAAACGCCTGTGCGCCAATCAGTACGACAACACCGATGAAGCCGATGATGAAGCCCAAGGTCTTGCGCCGTGTCATGCGTTCGTCTGCCAACGTAAAATGGGCCAGCGGAAGCACAATCAGCGCCACGGCGGCCATGGAGACACCCGCGAACCCTGAGGTAACATATTGCTGGCCCCACGCCAAAAAACAAAACGGCACGGCAGAACTGAGCGCGCCAATGACCAGCAAGTTCGGCCAATCGCTGCGTTTGATGGGATGGGAAAAGAGCGGAAAACCCAAGGCGCCCCAGATAAGCCCCATTACCAAACTGGCGAATAGGATGCGCGATGCGGCCAGCCAGAACGGCGGCATGCCGCCCTCGAGCGCGATTTTTGTGACAATAAACGTACCGCCCCAAGTGAACCCCAGAAGGGCAACCATAAGCCAGCTGCGCGGCGTGATTTGGGGGGAGGTATTCATCGGTAATAATTGGAGAAGTCAGAGGTGTGAAACAAGGGGGAAGTCACCACCTTAGCATGTTTCGGTGGGGGAACGAAAAAAGGCCCGAGGAGTCCCGCGGGCCTTTTGAAACGCTTTGGGGCGCTTTAGTTTTTGGTTTTGTCGACCATTTTGCCTGCGGAGATCCAAGGCATCATGTCGCGCAGTTTGCCGCCGACAACTTCGATCTGGTGCTCGTCGTTGGCACGACGCGATGCTTTCAATGTTGGCTGACCAACTGAGTTTTCCAGCATGAAGTCACGCACGAATTTACCAGTCTGAATGTCTGTCAGAACCGCTTTCATGTTTGCCTTGGTTTCTTCGTAAGGCAAGATGCGCGGGCCGGAAACGTACTGGCCGTACTCAGCTGTGTTGGAGATGGAGTAATCCATGTTCGCGATGCCGCCTTCATAGATCAGGTCAACAATCAGCTTGGTTTCGTGCAGGCATTCGAAATAGGCCATTTCAGGTTCGTAACCGGCTTCGACCAAGGTTTCGAAACCCATGCGGATCAGTTCAACGATACCGCCACACAGGACCGCTTGTTCGCCGAACAGGTCGGTTTCGCATTCTTCGCGGAAATCGGTTTCGATGATGCCGGAACGGCCGCCACCGATGGCAGAGCAATAGGACAGGCCGATTTCCAGCGCTTTGCCGGAAGCGTTTTGGTCAACAGCAACAAGGCAAGGCACGCCGCCGCCTTTGGTGTATTCGCCGCGCACTGTGTGACCTGGGCCTTTTGGCGCCATCATGATCACGTCAACGCCTTCTTTTGGCTCAATCAGGCCGAAGTGTACGTTCAAGCCGTGAGCGAATGCGATTGCAGCGCCTTCACGGATGTTGTCGTGCACGTATTTCTTGTATGTCTCTGCCTGCAATTCGTCGGGCATTGTGAACATGATCACATCGGCCCATGCCGCCGCTTCTGCGATGCCCATAACCTTCAGGCCTTCGCCTTCGGCTTTTGCAATGGAAGGGGAGCCGTCGCGCAGAGCAATGACGAGGTTCTTTGCGCCGCTGTCGCGCAGGTTCAGAGCGTGGGCGTGACCCTGTGAGCCATAGCCAAGGATCGCGACTTTTGCGTCCTTGATGAGGTTAACGTCGCAGTCACGGTCATAATAAACGCGCATGATTTTATCCTTTTGATTTGATCTGAGCGCAACAATACGCATTGTTGCGTTCTGTGCCATTGTTGATTTATGAGTTTAGTAGGCAAAATGAAGATAGTTATTCGCCGTTTGTAAAAAATATGGAGAATTCATGCTTGATGATACGGATCGTAAATTGTTGCGCTATTGGCAGGCCGATCCAAGCCTGAGCCATACAGAGCTGGCAGATCGGGCGGGGTTGACCGCTGGCCGTGCGGCGCGGCGCATTGCGCGGTTGCAAGAGGCGGGGTTCGTGCAGGGTGTTGGGGCTGTAATCGACTGGGGCGCGCTGGGCTATGCGGTCGAGGTATCTTTGCGCGTGACGTTAGATAAAACGCAGAGCAACGCTTTTGATGTGTTTATGGCGCAGGCCCGTGAAGTGCCCGAGGTCGTCGAGCTGCAGACGTTTTTGGGGCGCGTGGATGTGCGGCTGTCGATCATTGCCCGTGACATGGCGCATTACCAAGAGATTTACCGCAACCGTGTGCTGACCTTGCCTCATATAGCTGAGATCGAAGCATTGGTGCATGTGGCGCAGATCAAAACCAGCGAGGGGCTGCCGATATGATCGAGATTGATGCCATCGATGCGAAACTGCTGGCGGCATTGGCGCGCGATGCCACGCAAAGCACGGGGGCTTTGGGGCGGCGGTTCGGGCTTAGCCAGCCAGCCACGTGGCGAAGGATCAAGCGGTTGGAAGAAGGTGGGGTCATCCGCGGACGCCAATTGCGGTTGGATGCGGAGAAGTTGGGGTTTGGTGTTACGGTTTTTCTGGGCGTCAAGCTGGCCCTTCGCGGGCGAGTGAGCTTGGAGGATTTTGAGCGCGCGGTGACGGCGATCCCTGAGGTGCAAACAGTTGAGCATGTCTTGGGGCTATATGATTACCGCCTGCGGGTGGTCGCGCGCGATTTGCCGGATTTTGAGCGTGTTTTGCGGCGTAGGATCATGACCTTGCCGGGGGCGGGGGATGTTGAGGCGAATGTGTTGCTAAGTGAAGAGCGTTTGGCGGGGCCGCTTTAGGGGCTGGCGGCTGGGGCGAATGGCACAAACAGGGAAGGTCATTGGGGTCTTAGAGTGGTAGAGCCTTCAGCCAGTGTATGGGCCTTTGGTGCTGAGCGTGAATGCAGGGGGGGATGGTAACCTACATTAATGCGTTTTTTTAGCTAATTTTTATTGAAGGGGGAATGGCACGTCGGTTTTGGCAATTGATGACCCTCTTTCGACGGCAGGGATCAAAGGTGGGTTTTCAAGTGATTTTCTCGAGGTAACAAAGCCACCTACACATCTGGGCGCGGGCCCCTGAGGCGCGCGCGATCCATGGGTGATTTGGAAAAATACGCCCTGTGCTGGCCCGCACACCGATTGCGAAGGTGCAAAAGGGCGTGACCCCTCAGATGGTCTTTTCAAAGAAGACGCGATTGAAGCCATCTTCCTTTTTGCGGTGTGTTTCACGGTACCCGAGGTGAGGATATAGCGATAAGTTCGCGGTCATCTTCTCATTCGTGTAGAGCCTGACCCGCCCTAGGCCTGCCTGTTTCGCTTGGGTCTCACAATAGCCGATCAGCTGCTTTCCGACGCCTTTGCCAGTTGCATCTTGGCGGAGGGCGACGTTCTCAAGAAACATATGGTCGGCCTTTGGGAAAAAGACAACAAACCCCAACAAACTATCCACTTTATCGACAAAGACATGCACATGCTTTGCCGCAATCAGAGGCACAAAATCTGCGACCATCGGCGCCGGTTTTTTCCCGATTGCTGCCACGTATTGCGCGTAGGCTTCTTCTGCGCAGCTTTGGATGTCTGATATGTCCTTGGCCTGCGCTTGTCTTATGACCATTGGTCTACGTCCTTTTCATGCAGGGGAAGGGCAAGGCGATATTCCAGCGGTGCTGCGGGGCAAACGGGGGGGCGGTCGTGCAAAAAGACAAGCCGCCCGCTGGGTGAAGCTGCTCGGCTTGTCTCAGGGTAGGGCGGCTTAGCGCAGCGCGTCCAAGATCCGCGCCCACGACCGGATGCCTTTGTGGAAACTTTCCATGTCGTATTTTTCATTTGGCGAATGGATTTGGTCATCGTCTTTGCCAAACCCGATGAGCATGGGCGTGGTGTCCAGAATATTCTGGAAATGCCCCGCAATCGGAATGGAGCCACCGCAGCCCACATAGGCGGCAGGCACGTTCCATTCGTCGGTCAGTGCTTTGAGCGCTTTGGCGAAGGCGGGCGCGTCTGTTGTTGTACCCGATGCGCGCGATGCGCCGTGGCTTGTCCATTCGACGCTGCAGTCAGGCGGCAGCATGTCTTCGACCATCTTGCGGAAACTTTCGCGGATGGCGATCGGGTCCTGATCGCCCACAAGGCGGAAGGAGATTTTCGCGCTGGCCTGTGAAGGCAGCACAGTTTTAAAGCCGTCTCCCTGATACCCGCCACCGATGCCATTGACCTCGCAGGTGGGGCGCGACCAGATCATTTCCAGCGGGGTGCGGTCCTGTTCGCCAGCGGGCTGTGACAGGCCCACATCCCCCAAGAATTTTGAGTGATCAAAGGACAGCCCTTGCCATTGGGCCTCCAGCTCGTCGCTGAGTTCGGGCACACCGTCATAAAAACCAGGGACGGTCACGCGGCCTTGATCGTCGTGCAGGGCTGCGATGATGCGCGACAACACGCGCACAGGGTTCATGGCAATGCCGCCGAACATGCCTGAATGCAGATCCTTATCGGGGGCGGTGATGGTCAGCTCTTCGCCCAGAAGGCCGCGCAGCATGGTCACGATAGAGGGGGTGCGGCTTTCGAACATGCCAGTGTCACAGATCATGGCATAATCGGCGCGCAACTCATCTGCGTTTTCCTTCATGAAAGGCACCAATGAAGGGGAGCCCGATTCCTCTTCGCCCTCAAAAAAGAAAGTGATCCGGCAAGGCCAGTCGCCGTTCACTTCTTTCCACGCCCGAAAAGCCTCAAGAAATGTCATCAATTGGCCTTTGTCGTCCGAGGCGCCGCGCCCACGGATCACAGGGCCAGCTGCGGTTTCCTCAATCGCAGGGTCAAACGGGTCACGATCCCAGAGGTTCAGCGGGTCCACGGGTTGCACGTCATAGTGGCCGTAAAACAGAAGATGTGGTTTGCCCTCTTCTGGACCCACATGCCCCACAACCATTGGATGACCCGGGGTGGGGCGCTTTTGTGCATCAATACCAAGGCTTTGAAGATCACGCACCAGCCAGTCGGCGGCTTCTTGGCAATCGTCTTTGAAGGCGGGGTCGGTTGAAATCGATTTGATCCGCAGCAATTCCAGCAACCTTTCGGTGGCGGCGGGCAGGTCTTGATCAATGCGGGCAAGGACGGCGTCGAGTGACATGGGGGAGGCTCCTGAGTGGGGGATTTGGCCCGAACCTAACAGGCGGAATTGTGATGTCCAGTGGCGGGGTTTTCCCATAGGAAACAAGGCCTGCGACACTACGACCCCCATTATGTGTTGATCCGTTTGGAACCATTCTATAGTTGCTGCTACATTGTCTTTACCTGCCCGCGTGCAGCGCCCAGAATACACGGAGATGCGCATGACCTATTCGGACCAGCTTGACCAAGCGTTGGAGCGCCTTCACGACGAAGGCCGTTACCGCACGTTTATCGATATCGAGCGCCGCAATGGCCAATTTCCGCATGCGGTTTGGACCAAATCCGACGGCACCGAACAAGACATCACAGTGTGGTGCGGCAATGATTATTTGGGCATGGGGCAACACGAAGTCGTTCTGAACGCGATGCATGAAGCGATCGATGCCACGGGCGCTGGCTCTGGCGGGACGCGCAACATTTCGGGCACAACAGTGTACCACAAACGTCTTGAGGCCGAATTGGCCGATTTGCACGGTAAAGAAGCCGCGCTGGTTTTCACGTCGGCCTACATCGCCAATGACGCCACGCTGAGCACGCTGCCAAAGCTGTTTCCAGGCCTGATTATCTATTCAGACGAACGCAACCACGCAAGCATGATTGAAGGCGTGCGCCGCAATGGTGGCGCGAAACGCATTTTCCGCCACAACGATCTGGAGCACCTGCGCGCGCTGTTGGAAGCAGACGATAGCGATGCCCCAAAACTGATCGCCTTTGAATCGATCTACTCCATGGATGGCGATTTTGGCCCGATCGAAGAAATCTGCGATTTGGCAGATGAATTTGGCGCGTTGACTTATATCGACGAAGTTCACGCCGTGGGCATGTACGGCCCGCGCGGGGCAGGGGTTGCCGAAAGGGACCGCCTCATGCACCGTTTGGACATTATCAATGGCACGTTGGCCAAGGCTTATGGCGTAATGGGGGGCTATATCGCGGCTTCCGCCAAGATGTGCGATGCGGTGCGTTCTTATGCGCCGGGTTTCATTTTCACCACATCCTTGCCCCCTGCCATTGCCGCAGGTGCCGCCGCATCTGTCGCCTATCTGAAGCGCGCGCCCGAGCTGCGCGAAAAGCATCAAGAACAGGCCAAGAAGCTGAAGTTGCGCCTCAAAGGGTTGGGCCTGCCGATTATTGATCACGGCAGCCATATTGTTCCGGTCATGGTGGGCAACCCTGTGCACACCAAAATGCTGTCGGATATGTTGTTGGAAGAGCATGGAATCTACGTGCAGCCCATCAACTTTCCCACTGTGCCACGTGGAACCGAGCGTTTGCGCTTTACGCCGTCGCCCGTGCATGGCGCCCGCGAATTAGACGCGCTTGTGGGGGCAATGGACGGCCTTTGGGCACATTGTGCGCTGAATCGCGCCGAACAGGCAGGATAAAACTGCAATATCTCGCTAATAAGTTTCCAGTGTGCTAATTTTAGCCTAACAAGGCTTAAGACGAATCACGATGTTTGGTTGTCAAAGAGTCGACGGGTACAAGTAACAAACTAGGGCATTTCTATGATAGGGCGTTGGGCCAACAAAGGGGCGGAAGCCGAAGCGGAAGAACAATCCGGCTTTGATGCTTTTGATTTGCACCTTGGTGACCTGATGCGCGGCGAGCGTGCGACGCTCGGTAAATCCCTTTTGGATGTTCAGCGTGAGCTGCGGATCAAGGCCTCCTATATCGCTGCAATCGAGAACGCAGATCCCGATGCCTTTGATACACCCGGATTTATTGCAGGCTATGTACGGTCTTATGCGCGCTATCTGAATATGGATCCTGACAAAGCCTTCGACGCATTCTGTAACGAGAGCGGCTTTAGCGTGGCGCATGGCATGTCTGCCGAAGCCTCCGTTGTGAATAAGCCGTCCCGCGAAGAACGTCTGAGCCGCCAGTCCGAACACGATATTTTTGCCCGTCCCGCGATGCCCTTTGCACCTGGTGGCGAGGGGATGCTGTCACGGATCGAGCCTGCCGCGATCGGGTCGTCTTTGATCCTTGTTGCGCTGATCGGTGCAATTGGCTTTGGCGGGTGGAGCGTTTTGAAAGAGGTTCAGCGCGTGCAAGTGTCGCCTGTGGACCAGACACCTGTTGTGCTGTCGGATCTTGACCCGCTTCAGGCCAATGCGCCTGCGCAGCCACTGTCAGGTGGTAATGTCGCCGCGCCGACAGCGTTGCAGGATGCACCGCGTGTCGAAGCACTTGACCGTTTGTACCGTCCTGCCGCATTGGATGTTCCGGTTTTGGTTGCCCGCGATGCCCCCATCGCATCGCTTGATCCGCGGACCAGCGGCTTGTTTGATGAACCTGTCGCGCCGACAATTGCGCCGCAAGATGCGTTTGGCGTTGCGGTGAATGACGCTGTTGCGGATGCTTTGGAGACGACAGTCGTTGCCGAAGGCCTAAGCGTGCCACGTGTCTTGGAAGGACCGGCGCCTGCCGTTCAAGTGGTGGCAACCAGCGAAACTTGGGTGCGGGTCACAGCAGCAGACGGGCGCAACCTGTTTGAAAAAGTAATGCAAAAGGGCGACACATTCGATGTGCCAACCCTTGAAGAGCCACCTTTGCTGCGTACAGGCCAAAGCGGTGCTGTCTATTTCGTCATGAACGGTGAATTCTTTGGCCCCGCTGGCGGCCGTGGCAGCGTAACATCGAATGTACCGCTGCAACAGCAAGCGTTGGCAGAGCTCTATGAGCCCGCACAGCCTGGCCAAGACAGCGCCTTGGAAACACTGGTGGCTGAGCTGCGCGCAGACGCTGGCGTCACGCCAGTAGATGCGGATCAATAACGCTTCGCGGCCACGGTGCGTTAATCCTTCAAATTCACATAGCTTTTGATTGCAGCCAAGGGGCGGCGCCCTTAGGTAAGACATGTCTGAATTGTCTCGTGAGGCCAATATGTCGCTGAACCACATCCGCCCATGGCGTAATATCTACCGCCGTAAATCGCGCCAGATCATGGTGGGAAATGTGCCTGTTGGCGGCGATGCGCCCATCACGGTGCAGACAATGACCAACACGCTGACCACGGACGCCCGTGCGACCATCGCGCAAATTCAGGCCGCAGCCGATGCCGGCGCCGATATTGTGCGCGTTTCCGTACCGGATGTGGAGAGCTCTGCCGCGTTGAAGCAGATCGTCCGCGAAAGCCCAGTGCCCATCGTTGCGGATATCCATTTCCACTACAAACGCGGGATCGAAGCAGCCGAAGCAGGGGCCGCGTGCCTCAGGATCAATCCGGGAAATATTGGCGACGAAAAACGCGTAAAAGAAGTGATCAAAGCAGCGCGCGACAACAATTGTTCGATCCGCATTGGCGTGAACGCAGGTTCGCTGGAAAAACACCTGTTGGACAAATACGCCGAACCATGCCCCGATGCGATGGTTGAGTCAGGCTTGGATCACATCAAGATCTTGCAAGACAATGATTTCCACGAATTCAAAATCAGCTGCAAAGCCTCCGACGTGTTTATGGCCGCCGCCGCCTATCAACAACTGGCCGAAGCCACAGACGCGCCGATCCACCTTGGGATTACCGAAGCAGGCGGCCTGACGTCGGGTACTATTAAATCGGCCATCGGTTTGGGTAATCTTTTGTGGATGGGCATCGGGGACACGATCCGCGTGTCGCTTTCTGCGGACCCCGTAGAAGAAGTGAAAGTCGGCTATGAAATCCTTAAATCGCTGGGGTTGCGCCACCGCGGGGTGAACATCATTTCCTGCCCTTCCTGTGCGCGTCAGGGGTTTGACGTTATCAAAACCGTTGAGGCACTGGAAAAGCGCCTGGAGCATATCAAAACCCCCATGAGCCTGAGCATCATCGGCTGTGTGGTCAACGGCCCAGGCGAGGCGCTGATGACAGATGTGGGCTTCACCGGTGGTGGGGCGGGATCTGGCATGGTTTATCTCGCAGGCAAACAAAGCCACAAGATGGATAACGCCGCCATGGTCGATCATATTGTGGAGCAGGTTGAAACCCGCGCCGCGCAGTTAGACGCAGAGAGCGCCGAAGACGCCTAGCGCGTCCCAAGGCCCATCTGCATCAACATCTTGCGTACAGGCGCCGCCCCATAGAGCGCACTCAGCCCCGCAGCACGTGCATCGCGCGCCAAGGGACTGCGGGCCATGCTGGCGCGGTTTAACATATCAATCCCGCGCACCCGCAACGTGATATCGCTGTAGCGGGCCTTGTGATAGGCCGCCATCATTGTGGCATCCCCCAGCGCTTCTGGCCGTGCTTGGGCCAGATCCAACAGCGTGGCGATGTCGTTCAACGACATGTTCAACCCCTGCGCACCAATGGGCGGCATGACATGCGCAGCCTCTGCAATCAGGGCGATGCGTTCGGCGCTCAGCCGCTCGGCGTGTTGGGTGATGATTGGCCAAATCTGGCGCGGGCTGATTAAGGTGAGCGGCCCGAAATGCTGGGTCGAGCGGGCGGAGGCCTCAGCCTCAAACGCAGTGACACCCATGGCCATACGGTCCTGAGAGGCGCGCCCGTTGTCCATCCACACCACAGCCGAACAGGGCTTTCCGTCGTGATCGGGCAGGGGCACCAAGGTGAAAGGCCCGCCCGTGCGGTGTATTTCGGTCGAGACATTTTCGTGAGGAATAGGGTGCGTGACCGCAAAGACCAGTGCTTTTTGACCATAGCGTTTGGTTTGCACGGCAATGCCTGCGGCGGCCCGCATGGGCGATCCGCGCCCGTCAGCGGCAATCACTAAATCGCTTTCGACAATGCTGTTATCGCTCAGGGTGACTTTGGCGCGGCCGGTGCGGGTGAACAGCCGCGTGGTGCTGATGCCTGCGCGAAAATCGACAGTGGGCAGGCTTTGCAACCGGCTCAGCATTTCACGGCGCAGCAGCCAATTGGGGAAATTCCAGCCAAAGGGCTGCTCGGAGATCTCGGCCGCGTTAAATTCACGCATGACCCTTGGGTCAGGCTGCGCGCCCCCTGCATCAATGATCCGCATGACCTGAAGGGGCGCGGCAAAGGGGGCCAGACCCTGCCAGAGCCCCGCGCGCTCTAGCAAGCTGCGGGCGGGCTGCATCATTGCGGTAGAGCGCAGATCAGCCCCAGCCGAAACGGCATCAGTCACGGGGGGCGTGGGGTCAACACAGATCACTTTGAACCCTGCCGTCCCAAAGGCCGCCGCCGCCGTGAGGCCCGCAATGCCGCCGCCAGAAATGAGGATATCGCAGGTGTCAGCCATAGCGGGATGCGCCTTTGTCAGATCAGTTTTTGCAAGAATGTAGATAAGTCATCGGTATGGAAATGCACATGCGACCCTGCGGCGCGGGTGGGGGCCACATGCACTGTGCGCATGCCTAAATCATGGGGCACCTCTAGATTTCGGGCGTCATCCTCAAACATAGCAGCGGTTTCGGGGGTAAGCTGGTCTTGGGCAAAGACCTTGTCAAAAGCACCGCGTTCGGGTTTTGGCAAAAAATCGGCATGCTCAACCCCGTAGATAGCATCAAACACCCCCGACAGGCCACGGGCGGCCAGAACGCGCTCGGCGTAGGGGGCGCAGCCGTTGGTGTAAACGATCCGGCGTCCGGGAAGGGCGCGAATACGTGCAGCCAGTTTGGGGTCTGGTTCTAGGCTATCCATTGAAATGTCATGCACATCCACCAGATAAGGTTCGGGGTCGACATTATGTTCCCGCATGAGCCCCGCCAGCGTGGTGCCATAAGTCCGCCAATAGCTGCTGCGCAGGCGGTCGGCCTCGGTACGGTCCACGCCGATGGTTTCCATCACCCAATTGGTCATCCGCACCTCGATCAGATCGAACAGGCGTGCTTCGGGCGGATAAAGGGTATTGTCGAGGTCAAAAACCCAAGTGGAGACATGTGAGAAAGAATTACGTGGCATACCTGTTGGTAGGCGGTCAAATGAAGGCGCGCAAGGGGGTATGCGCGCGCTCGGTCGCGCGTTAAGGTGCGGCGATTACAACCAAAAAGGCGTGCCCATGCCCTCTGCCAATACTACCGGACGTACCGGCAATACCGATGCCTATTCGATGATCCTGGATGCGATCGACACAGGCATCTACCGCCCCGGCGACCGTTTGGTCGAAAGTGAGCTGGCAGAGCGCCTAGGCGTGTCCCGCACCCCTATACGAGAAGCACTGCAACGCCTTGAAACGCAATCCCTTTTGGCCCGCGATGGCCGAAGCCTGATTGTCGCCTCTTTGGATCACAACCAAATGGCCGAGCTCTATGTCGTGCGTGGAGAGCTGGAAGGCTTGGCGGCAAGGCTGGCGGCGCGCAATGCAACTAAGGAAGAGGTACGTCTGCTGCGTGAAATGGTCGAAGCGGATAATGCATTGATGGAACACCCCGCGGCATTGGCCCGCGCCAATCGCCGCTTTCACAAACAAATCCATCTTGCGTCGCACAACCGTTTTCTGGTGCGCCAACTGGATTTAGTCCACCGTTCTATGGCGTTGATGGCCACGACTTCTCTTGCTGTGGTGGGGCGCGGTGAGATTGCCCAAGACGAGCATGACAAGATCGTTGCAGCGATTGA
The DNA here is from genome assembly GCA_039967155.1 of Sulfitobacter sp. Lineage (GTDB taxonomy): Bacteria > Pseudomonadota > Alphaproteobacteria > Rhodobacterales > Rhodobacteraceae > Sulfitobacter. The sequence goes on from JBDVSG010000027.1 coordinate 12,999, forward strand.
GGCGCGTGACGGGGATGCGGCTGATGCCGCGTTGCGTGCGCATATTTCTGTCGCCTTTGCGACCCGCCTTAAACAAGAGGCCGAGCTGCGCGAAAACGAGGCTTAATCCGTCTGATCCGTGATTCCATGTTCGGTTTTGTCCCAATAAAACGGTTCGGTGACGATTTCTTTCAGGGCTTTATAGGCCGCAAGCGCCGCCATGGGGAAATAGAAGGGTAGGCTGAGGGTGAACAGCATCAGGTGGCGATGTTCTTTTTTGGAAACTGCGACCATAGAAATGATCAGGTTGATCACGGCTGAGCCAAAGAAAAACCACGCCATTGCATAGGATGCGGGCGCGCCCAACGTAGAGGTCAGCGGGTGCTCAAACCCAGCAAGGGTGATCCAAAATGACCAGAGCAGCGGCGCACAGGCGAATTGCGCAAAAGTGGCCAGCAGCAGGGTTTGCACCCCTAAGAACCGCAACAGACCCAGATCACGCAAAAGGCTGCGCGGCGAACGCATGTGGATACACCATGTGATCAAGAACCCTTTCAACCAGCGCGAGCGCTGCTTGACCCAAGGCCAAGCGCGGCAATTCGCTTCTTCATAGGTGACAGTGGGGATCAATTCAGTCACATAGCCGTGGCGCGCCAAACGAACCCCTAAATCAGCATCTTCTGTCACGTTATGGGCATCCCAGCCCGAGAGTTCTTCCAAAATGGCACGCCGGAAAAACAATGTCGTCCCGCCCAACGGGATCACAAGGCCAAGACGCGCAATGCCTGGCAGGATCATGCGCCACCACGTTGCATATTCAATGGCAAAACAACGCGATAGCCAGTTTATTTTAGAGTTATAGTAATCCAACACGCCTTGAACACAGGCCACGTTATCTGGGGCCTCATGAAAACGGGTTACAACTTTTTCGATCTGATCGGGTTCGGGGGCGTCTTCTGCATCCCAAACGCCTATGATCGAACCACGGCAGAAATCCAACGCATAATTCAATGCGCGTGGTTTGGTCGTCAGATTACCCGCTGAGGGGACCTCGATCACGCTCATCCAGCTGGGCATATCCGCCCGAGCAATGGTTTCGCGGGTGACAATGTCGTGCTCCTCCAAAACCAAAACGACTTCTAGCATCGATTTTGGGTAGGTGAGGTGGCTTAGCCTGCTGATGAGTTTGCTCGCGATTTCCTTTTCTTGCAGCAGCGGCACAAGAACGGACACTTTGGGGAGCGGAAAGGAGCTTTGCTTTTCGGTGTGATCCTCAGGTGTCCCCAGTGACATCTCTGAAATGCGCGCGACAAAAGCAGCGGATTTTAGGATCGTGCTCATCATCAAGGTGGTGAAGGCAAATATCATGCCCATTGTGATGGTCCAAAGGGGCGCGAAAACCATTCCTGACAGGACCCCAAACATGAGCGCATAGGCAATCGGGGCGCGCCACCGAGAAGATGCGTTCCAGTTACGGCAGCTTTCAGAGGCAGGGACGCGAACGGCGGCTTGTTCTGCCAGCTCGGCACCATATAGCAAACCAATGTGTTTGCGGATGACGGTTTCTTGGGCCAAAACGGGCAGCATTCTGCGCCCCTTAGTGCCCATGCAGGCCTGAAGGGCCTTGAAATCGTCAGGGTGGGTTGTCCCGACAAAAATCGCATCCCCAATTTTCAACCACGGTACGCATCTGTGGGTCAGACACAATCGGGCCGGAATGGCGTTACTAAGATCAGCGGCAGGAGGATCGGCATATATGTCGGCCAAAGGCATATTATGCTGCCGAGAGACCATCTGAAGGACTTCAAGATCTGTCGCAAGCCCTTCAGCAACCAGAATTTCACCCAAGGGGGCCTCAATAAGGCGCTGCAAGTCCAGTGCATGGACGAGATCGTTCTGGGATATGATACCAGCGTCGACCATGATCCGACCTAACGGCAACCGATCCAAGGGAGGGGTGGCCGCCTGCGGATCGGGTAGCCGCAGGAAAAGGTCGCTCATTGTCGGCCTGCCTGAAATTGTTTCGAACCATCGAAACGATTTCAAACAAGTCTTAAGTTTTGGTTAATCCCCCCTGTAAGGAAAGGCGTTCAGGCCGAAACTTTTGCAGCCCGTTCTGCCATAGCCTCTGCGAAACGCTCAAACAAATAGTAGCTGTCTTGCGGACCAGGAGAGGCTTCAGGGTGGTGCTGAACGGAATAGACCGGCCGGCCCTCTATTTTGATACCGCAATTGGATCCGTCAAACAGCGAACGATGGGTTTCAACCACACCATCCGGCAGAGATTGACTGTCTACAGCAAAACCGTGGTTCATGGAGGTGATTTCAACCTTACCCGTGTCTAGATCTTTGACGGGGTGGTT
>JBDVSG010000028.1:0-3964 GCA_039967155.1 Sulfitobacter sp.
CACAGCCCATAGCCGACTCTTTGGCCCGCCAGACCGTAAGCTTTTGAAAAAGTACGCAAACTCACCCAATTCAGGCCGCTGTTTTGCAACAGATCCAGTGACGCGATCGGATTAAATTCGAAATAGGCTTCGTCCAGCAGCAGGAGCGTTTCGGGCGGTGTGATCTCAATGAGGGCCTGCAGCTCTTCCAGCGACATGGCAACGCCCACAGGGTTAGAGGGAGAGGCGATGGCAAAGATCTTCGGCTTCTTGGCCAATTCTTCTGCAATTTGCGCGAACGGCAGACGCCAATCCGCCCCATAGCGGACAGTATTGACCGGAACTTGCAGGCAATGCGCAGCGAGACTGTGCAGCCCGAACCCAGGCACCACAGTCAGAACATGGTCCTCGGGGGACAGCACCGCACTGTAGAGCGCATAGATGAGGTCTTCGGATCCATTGCCTAGGATGATTTGGTTCACATCCACGCCTGTCTGCGCTGAAAGTGCCGCCCGCAGGTCAGTGCCATTGCCATCGGGATAGCGCGCGGCCTCTAAAACGGCGGATTGTCCTGCATTAATCGCGTGCGGCGAGACCCCGAAAGGGGTTTCATTGCTATCCAGCTTTGCCGTCGGGGGTGTGCCATAGGCTTGTTCAAACTGCCGTATGGACAGGCCTGCATTATAGGGCGGCAAGGCGGCGATATGTGGGTTCACAGTCATTTTTTGGTCAAGGCCGCTGACATGGAAAGGGGCACGCTGAAAGCATCAGTGTGACGATTTGGGTGCCGCAAAAAAACGCAAGAGTAGACCATTTATTTCATGCCCGAAGCTGGAATTTCCACATCCTTGTGTACAGTCTATAAATCATCATGACTACACAAAAGGCGTTCATGTCTGTGTTATGTTTGCGAGTGTATCTCGTTTAAAATTGATCAATAAACGGAATCATTTGTTATATTTATTTTTAAAAACAACAAATTACGACGCGAGACCTCAAGATCATGCAGGCGGCATATTGCCTGTACTTAGCGGTTTGAGGTGCCTTATTTTTAAGCGCTCGGCGGTTGAGGGGGTTAATTTTTCGGCAGTCGAGAAAGGGTCGCGCCGTAAGGGGTTGGGCAAACCTTGCGTTTTGCGATCAATAAATGTCGACCGTTATGACATGCCGCCTCGATGTCTAAGTCTAACGCGACCGTAGCCTTGCGCCTGAAGCCCCGCCAAAAGCTGCAATTGCGGATGCCGCAAAAACTGAAATCTAAAGGTCCATGAATGAGGGCAGCTTTGATTTTCAACACCCATGCTAATCCCCTGCCCGCCGCCGATCTGACAACGGGCAAGATGAATGTGTTTTCCAATCTAGAATTTCCCAAAATCAACACCACACCCTAGATTGCGATGGTTTTGATTTCCAAAAAGTCCTCAAGACCAAAGACCCCGCCTTCCCGACCGATGCCAGACATCTTGAATCCCCCAAATGGCGATCCTTTTTCAAAATCAGCGCTGTTTGCTGAAATCATGCCCGCACGCAACCGCCGCGAGACACGCTGAACGCGGGCTGGATCGGAGGTGCTTAGAAAGGCTGCCAGACCGAACGGCGTCTCATTGGCGATACGGATCGCGTCTTCCTCTGTGTCGAAGGGGATCATCACCAACACGGGGCCGAATATTTCCTCTTGGGCGATCCGCATGTCATTGCTGACATCGGCAAAAACAGTAGGGCGCGCAAAATACCCCTGTGCCATCCCTTCTGGATGCCCCAATCCGCCTGCCACAAGGCGGGCGCCTTCGTCTTCGCCAATGCGGATATATTTCTGCACGATGTCATATTGGTTTGCCGAGACCAAAGGCCCAATATGAGAGCCCTCAACATGCGACGGACCAACCTTTATGGCCTTTGCTGTTTCAGACGCGATGTTGACGGCTTCATCGTATACGGCGCGCTCCACAAGCATCCGAGTTGGCGCGTTACAAGATTGCCCAGTGTTCTGCATGCACAGCTGCACGCCCGCGGCTACTGCGGTTGCAATATCTGCGTCAGCAAAAATGAGGTTGGGGGACTTCCCACCCAGCTCAAGCGTGCACCGCTTCATACTGTCGACGCAGGCCTTCCCCACAGCCATCCCAGCGCGGGTCGAGCCCGTAAAGGACATCATATCAACTTGCGGATGAGCAGACAGCGCGCTGCCTACCCCGATGCCATCGCCATTCACCAGATTAAACACGCCCGCTGGGAAGCCTGCTTCGTCTATCATTTCGGCAAACAACATGGATGACAAAGGCGCAATTTCTGAGGGCTTCAAGACCACGGTGCAGCCGACCAAAACCGCCGGGATGACCTTGAGGGTGACTTGGTTCATGGGCCAATTCCACGGGGTAATTAAACCGCAAACGCCAACTGGGTCGCGCACGATGGTTTCGGAGGATCCATCATGCAGGGGCTCTTCTGCTTTGTGGTGTTTGATCGCGTCCAGAAACCCTTCAATGTGCCAGCTACCGGCGGGTGCTTGGTGATCCCGCGCCAGATCTATGGGCGCGCCCATTTCAGTTGAGATCGCAACCGCCATTTCCTCGGCGCGCGCGGTATAGATGTGCAGCAAGCGGCGCACATGATCTGTGCGGTGCTCTTGAGGTAAATTGGCCCAGTCGTTTTGAGCCGCACGCGCGGCGCTGACCGCAGAATCAACTTCCCTTTGAGACCCTAGCGAAATTGTTGCGACGGGTTGTTCTGTGCTGGGATCCAATACAATCGATGGACACGCAGGGGTTTGTGCGACCCATGCTCCATTTATGTAGTGCTTTGTTTTATCTTCCAAAATATTATCCCTTTTCACAGAAGTTCCCAGCAGAAGGTCCGCATATCTTGTCTGCTAAATCCACTGTTATTCACTTGTATAAACACTCTTGCACAGAAGTTATACAAGTGTATAGCTTTCATCTACCTACCCGCACACCCCCTGCGGGCACGGGTTTTCGAATTTCCCACACGCCGACTCCGGTTGACCACATAGAGGTATGGATCATGAATTTTGCACTGAACGAGGAACAAGAAATGATTGTTTCGACCGTCCGGAGTTTCGTCGAGAATGAAATTTACCCTCATGAAGAAAAAGTGGAACGTGATGGTTTCGTAGCGCCCGAAATTGGCGCGCAGATCAAGCAAAAATGCATCGATCTTGGGTTCTACGCGTGTAACTTCCCCGAGGAAGTTGGCGGTGCGGGTTTGGGGCATCTCGATTTTGCATTGGTTGAGCGTGAACTGGGGCGCGGTTCCATGGCGCTGAGCCATTTCTTTGGCCGCCCACAGAACATCTTGATGGCCTGTGAAGGCGATCAGATCGAACGGTATTTGCTGCCTGCCGTACGCGGAGAGCGCATGGACGCGCTGGCGATGACAGAACCTGATGCGGGATCAGACGTCCGTGGCATGAAATGTACCGCAAAACGGGACGGCGGTGATTGGGTTGTGAACGGCACAAAACACTTCATCTCAGGTGCCGAGCACGCCGATTTTGTGATTGTCTTCATCGCCACAGGCGTGGACGAAACACCCAAAGGTCCCAAAAAGCGGATCACCGCGTTTTTGGTTGATCGCGACACCCCCGGCTTTGAAATTGCACCTGGGTACAATTCGGTCAGCCACCGCGGTTACAACAACATGATCTTGCGCTTTGAAGAATGCCGCTTGCCGGATGCTCAGGTTTTGGGGGAAGTCGACGGCGGTTTCGCGGTCATGAATGAATGGCTTTATGCCACCCGCATCACCGTCGCAACCAACGCTGTTGGCCGCGCGCGCCGCTGTTTTGAATACGCGCTGAACTATGCCGCTGAACGCAAGCAGTTCGGCCAGCCTATCGGTAAGTTCCAAGGGGTTAGCTTTCAGTTGGCAGATATGATCACTGAAATTGATGCGGCGGAATTCCTAACCCTGTCTGCCGCATGGCGTTTGGATCAGGGCCTGCCCGCCAACCGCGAAATCGCCAGCG
>JBDVSG010000029.1:0-12910 GCA_039967155.1 Sulfitobacter sp.
CGCTGGCGATGATGGCCATGTCAGACACGATAAAGGACGGGGCAAAAGCCGCAGTTGATGCGCTGAAGTCGCGCGGTGTACGCGTGGCGTTGATCAGCGGCGATAGCGCTGCGGCTGTTTCCCATTTTGCGGAGCAGCTTGGGATTGAAACAACCGTCTCGGATGTGCTTCCGGATGGAAAGATTGCTGCCTTGGACAGCCTGCGCCGCACAGGCGATGTGATAGCCTTTGTCGGTGATGGCATTAACGATGCGCCCGCTCTTGCACATGCGGACGTTGGGATCGCCGTCGGGACCGGAACCGATGTTGCGATGGATGCGGCTGATGTGGTGCTGATGGGCGGAGACCCCGCAGCAGTGTCTGTTGCTATGACAGTGTCGCAAAAAACGATGCAGAACATTCGGCAAAATTTGATGTGGGCGTTCGGCTACAACATCGCGCTGATCCCTGTCGCGGCAGGGGCGCTATACCCGCTGTTTGGCATCTTGCTGTCGCCCGCGCTTGCTGCTGGCGCGATGGGTTTGTCGTCGCTTTTCGTTCTCAGCAATGCGCTGCGTTTGCGCAAGATGACAGCTTAGACCATCGCGGTGACGACGCGGATTGGTTTCCGTTTCTAATTTCACTCTGCCATTGACGTGAGGTCGTTTTTGCCCCACCTCTACCGGATGATGGTTCCCCATAGCACAAGCAGGGGATGAAAAGGGAATACGGTACGGTTGCTTTGGCACCAATTCCGTGACTGCCCCCGCAACTGTAGGCGGAGAGCGAAGCCAGAATCCACTAGCCTTTGGGCTGGGAAGGTTGGCCAAGCATCGACCCGCAAGTCAGGAGACCTGCCATCGAATGTTCACCAACCCAGGGCGGGGCGTCCTGGAAGGAGGTTTTGATGGCACGTTTCAAACGTGAATACAGTTTTGGCACCTTCCTTCCCCGCTTGGCCTTAAGTGGAGCGGATGATGGTTGTCGCGGCTAATATTTCCACAATCATCTGGTTGGCGCAGATAGACGTGTCACGCAAACAGGTTCTTGTTGGGTCTTTTAGGGCCTCACAGGGGGGATCCCTGTGACCGCTTTTCCATTCCTTGTGGCCCAAGATGTGGGGTTTGATGCGCCAAGCGGTGCAGCGTTGCTGCAAAACGTGTCCTTTGAGTTGGAAACTGGTGCAATCCTTGCCATTGCCGGCCCAAATGGTGCGGGCAAAACCACATTGCTGAACCTGCTTTGCGGCGTAGCTGATGCGGCTTTTGGTGATGTGATGGTGGGGCAGCGTAACTTGCGCGCCATATCCGCGACCGAACGCGCGCGTTTGATCGCTGTTGTTGGCCAACAAGAACAGCCAGACGGGCGGCTGTTTTTACGCGACTATGTTGCATTGGGGCAGATACCCGTTCAGGCAGACCATTCCGCAAAGGAGCACGCAGCAGAGCTGCGCCGTGTTCTAAAACTTACTGGGTTGGAGGCCCTTGCAGGCAAAAGAATGGCGGTTTTGTCAGGGGGCGAACGCCAACGGGCACATATCGCACGCGCCTTGGCCCAGAACCCATCGCTTTTGTTTCTGGATGAGCCGACCAACCACCTTGATCCTGACGCTAAGGGCCGCATGTTGTCGTTGGTTTGCGCGTTGGGCATTACGGTGGTGATGATCGTGCATGATCTTGTGCTGATCCCAGAATTTGCAACCCATGTTGCGCTGCTGGATGCTGGCGCGCTGACGGGATTTGGCCCTGTGGCCGACGTTCTTACCCCACAACAGGTACGTGACACTTTTGGTGTTGATTACCTTCATTTCGAACATGAAGGCCGGATCGTTCCGGCACTTGATATCCGTAACAATCCGACATTCCAAAAAACGAGGAAGAAATCCGAATGAAACACTTTTTGATCGCCGCGCTGGCCACCGTTCTAGCGGGAACTGCTGGCGCAGAAGAAATCACCGTCGACAATTGTGGCGCACCGCTGGTCTTTGACAGCTATCCTGAACGTCTTGTTGTGCATGACATGAACATGACTGACATGGCCTTTGCACTGGGACTGCAGGATAAGATCGTTGGTCTTACAGGGATCACTGGCTGGTATAAAACCAGCCCCGACTTTGACAATTTGCGCGGCGATATCCCTGAATTGGCGCCTAAGTACCCGACTGTCGAGAACCTTGTCGCGGTTGAACCTGACCTTTTCTTTGCGGGCTGGTACTATGGTATGAAGCCGGGCGGTGACGTGACCCCTGACACATTGGCACCTTTTGGAATCCAAACCATGGTTTTGACCGAAAGCTGTGTGCACCTAGACAAAGATCGCCCCACCGCCAGCATGGATCTGTTGTTTGACGATGTCCTGCGTCTGGGCAAGGTCATGCAGGTCTCTGATAAGGCCGAAGAACTGGTTGCAGGGTGGAAAGAAAACCTGAACGCGATCGAAGCCCGCACCGCTGATGTGGCCAAGCCGCGCGTTTTCTTGCTGGATGGTCCTGCTGATGCACCTTTCACGGCTGGTAAATTTGCGATCCCCGACGCGATGATCGCAGCTGCGGGTGGTGAAAATGTAACCCACGATATGGATACCAGCTGGGGTCGGACGTCGTGGGAAACGGTTGCTGCTGCGAACCCAGAGTTCCTCGTGCTGCTGGATTACCAAACGGGCAATGGCGCGGCGGATACGTTCAAGTTTTTGCAAGAACACCCCGTCATGTCGCTGACCGATGCTGTGAAAAACGAACGTTGGATCGGTCTGCGGTACGAAGAATTGACACCTGGCCCAGCAAACATTGCAGCGATTTCGAAAATGGCTGACGCGATGCACCCGAACCTCAACTGATATGGGGCGGCTTGGCGTCATGCAAATTTTGGGGGCGGTCCTTCTGGCCGCCCTCTTATTGTTGTCAACGGCTTATGGCACCACCTCAATCCCCGCCGCAGATGTCCTGGATGGGGTCTTGCTGGGCGCGGGCCTGACAGAGGGAGAGATGTCCCCACGGCACCGCATTGTTTTTGATTTACGGCTGCCCCGCGCGCTGTTTGCCGCCGTGATTGGGGCGGGTTTGGGGATTGTTGGGGTGATCTTGCAAACCACAACACGCAATGATCTAGCTGATCCATTTCTGTTTGGCTTGTCCTCTGGTGCCGCCGCTGGCGCGGTGTTTGTCATTACAGTGACAGGTGACGTTTTGGGGTTTTGGACCTTGCCGATCGCGGCCTTTACGGGGGGGGTGGTGGCATCGGGCATCGTTCTTGCCTTGGTTCACGGCCTGAGGACAAGCGCGCCTGAAAAATTGATTTTGGCGGGGCTTGCGGTTTCGTTCCTGTTTGCAGCCATCACAAATTACCTCATTTTTGCGGGCGACAGCAGGGCAGCGCATTCCGTTATCTTTTGGATGCTTGGGGGGCTTGGTCTGTCGCGGTGGGAGACGTTTCCGTTGGTCTGTGCCGGACTCATCCTTATCTTTTTATATGCTCTTTATCGTCACCGGTGGCTGGATGCGCTGCTGACTGGCGATTTGACGGCGTCCACGCTGGGCGTTCCTGTGCGGCGCTTGCGGTTGATGATGTTCTTTGCGGCGGCTCTTGCTACGGCTGTCTTTGTGTCCGTCGCGGGCGTCATTGGATTTATCGGGCTGATGGTTCCGCACATTGCGCGCGGCATTGCGGGCCCGCTTCACGGCCCGCTGATACCTACGGCAGCTTTGGTTGGTGCGAACCTTCTTGTGGGGTCTGATATCCTCAGCAGGTTGCTGCTGGCGCCACAAGAGCTGCCAGTGGGGATTGTCACGACCTCTATCGGGTCGATTTTTGTCTTTCTATTGCTCTACCGAACATCAGCCTTGCGAAAATAACGTACGCCGCGTGGCGCTAGCCAGCCTGATCGTGGCTTTGGAAAACAACGCCGCTTTGACGCCAGTAAATGGCATGCTCAAAGCGGCGTTCATTCGCGCAGGTTCTAGAAGTCGAGGTTTTCCACGCTCAAGGCGTTTTGCTGGATGAATTCGCGGCGTGGTTCCACGACATCGCCCATCAGCTTGGTGAACAGATCGTCGGCTTCGGCCATGTCTTCGACCTTTACCTGCAGCAAAGTGCGCGCGTCGGGGTCTAGGGTGGTTTCCCACAGCTGATCTGGGTTCATTTCACCCAAGCCTTTGTAACGCTGCAGCGACAGCCCTTTTTCGCCCTCTGACAAGATGGCATTCAACAGGTCCATCGGCCCGTGAATGACCTGACTGCGGTCCTTGCGGACCAAGGTCGCGGGCAATTTGTAGACGTCTTGCAAGTGCTCGGTAAAGGTTCCTGATTTACGGGCTTCGCCGCCGCGCAGAACCTTGCCATCCAATGTGCGGACCTCTTCGACGCCGCGCAAAATACGGGCCAGACGGATGCCGTGATCTTGGGTGATGCGACCCTGCCAGCCTTGCTCATATTCCAGCGCAATCAGGTTGAGGCGTTCTGCAACACGGTCAGCAACGCCTTGCAGATCACTATCCACAGCACCCGGAACAAAGGCACCTGCAATGGCGGCCTGTTCCACGATGTGGCGGGGATAATGCGTCGGGAAGGCATCAAGAACACGGCGCATCTGGCGGGCGTGATCCACAACGCGTGCCAAATCTTGACCGCTGATTTCTTCGCCATTGCCCTGCCGCAACATTGCACCTTCGATGCCCTGCTGAACCAGATATTCTTCCATTGCCGCCTGATCCTTCAGGTAGACTTCGGATTTGCCGCGCGACACTTTGTACAGTGGCGGTTGCGCAATATAGAGATGACCGTTTTCGATCAGCTGCGGCATTTGGCGGTAGAAGAAGGTCAGCAAAAGCGTACGGATGTGCGCCCCATCCACGTCCGCATCGGTCATGATGACGATCTTATGATACCGCAGTTTGTCGATGTTGAACTCGTCACGGCCAATGCCCGTGCCCAGTGCCATCACAAGGTTGCCGATCTCTTGGCTGCCCAACATCCGGTCAAAACGCGCGCGCTCAACGTTCAGGATTTTACCTTTTAGCGGCAGGATCGCCTGTGTTTGACGGTCGCGGCCCGTTTGGGCGGATCCACCGGCTGAGTCCCCCTCCACAAGGAAGACTTCGGTCTTGGACGGGTCTTTTTCGGAGCAATCTTTAAGCTTACCGGCAAGGAAATTCACATCCATCGCTGTTTTGCGGCGTGTCAGATCACGGGCCTTACGCGCGGCTTCGCGGGCATGGGCGGCTTCGATGATCTTGCTGACAACGATTTTGGCGATCTGTGGGTTTTCTTCAAACCATTCGGCCAGCTTTTCGTTAACCAACCCTTCAACCGCTGGGCGCACCTCTGAGGAGACGAGCTTGTCTTTCGTTTGGGAGGAGAACTTCGGATCGGGGACTTTGACGGACAGAACACAGGTCAGACCTTCACGAGCGTCATCACCGGTGAAGGAGACTTTCTCCTTCTTGGCGATCCCGCTGGAGGCGGCATAGCTGTTGATGGTTCGCGTCAGCGCCCCGCGAAAGCCCGCCATATGCGTGCCGCCATCGCGCTGTGGGATGTTGTTGGTGAAAGGCAGCACGTTTTCGTGGTAGCTGTCGTTCCACCACATCGCGACTTCAACGCCAATGTCGTCTTTTTCGCCCGTGATGAAAATCGGTTCCGGCAGGATCGACGATTTGTTGCGGTCGAGGTATTTTACAAATTCCTTTACGCCGCCGTCGTAGTACAGCTCGGTTTCCAACGTTTCTGCAGGGCGTTCATCGCGCAGGATGATCCGCACGCCAGAGTTCAAAAACGCCAGTTCGCGCAGGCGTTTTTCTAGCGTCTCGAAAGAGTATTCGAGGTTGGAAAAAGTGTCGGTTGCAGCAAGAAAGCGGACCTCGGTGCCGGTGCGATCCGTTTCGCCCAGAACCTTCAGGTGCTCGGTGGTATAGCCGCCCTCAAACCGTGCGATATGTTCTTTGCCTTCGCGCCAGACGCGCAGCTCTAGCCAATCGCTCAGCGCGTTTACAACCGAAACGCCTACGCCGTGCAGACCCCCTGAAACCTTGTACGAGTTGCTGTCAAATTTACCGCCAGCGTGCAGCTGTGTCATGATGACTTCGGCGGCAGATACGCCTTCTTCTTCGTGGATGCCCACGGGAATGCCACGGCCGTTATCGGAGACAGAAACTGATGAATCGTCGTGAATTGTCACGGTCACGCGGTCAGCATGGCCTGCCAGCGCTTCGTCGATCCCGTTGTCCACAACTTCGTACACCATGTGGTGCAGGCCAGATCCATCATCGGTATCGCCAATATACATGCCGGGGCGCTTGCGAACAGCCTCCAAGCCCTTGAGAACCTTAATGGAATTCGCGCCGTATTCTTCTGGTGTCTGGTCTGTCTCGGACATTCGGATGATCCTGTAATTCAATCCCCCACATATACTGTTTTTGCGGCCCATTGTCACGCCGCTGCCACAATATTTTGTGCCCAAACTTCCTGCGGCTAAGGTCGCAGCGACACGGTGGAATTGCCGTCTTGATCTGCCACCAGCAATGTTTGGGCGCGGGGTCCCATTGCCTCGAATAATCCGTCCTCTGTGCCGGTCATCCATGCCTGCGCACCAAGGGCAATTATTTCATCATATAGCGCCGCGCGGCGGCTGGAATCGAGATGGGCTGCGACCTCATCCAGCAGCAATAAGGGGGGGGCGCCAAAATCGGCGCTGAGGGCGCGGGCGTTGGCGAGGATCAGCGAGACCAGTAGCGCCTTTTGCTCTCCGGTGGAGCAGTCGCTGGCAGCGATCCCCTTTGCCGCATAGACCCCCGATAAATCGGCACGGTGAGGACCGATGAGCGTCCGCCCCGCCGACAGATCACGCATGCGGTTGTCGGATAGGGCTGCGCGCATTTCCTCGACTGTATCTGGCATGTCACAAACCAAGGTCAAGGTCGCCGTGGGAAAGGCCGTCTCGGCCGCGTCTTGCGCCGCGCTTAGGGCGTGCAGGGCATGTTGGCGGTTCTGGTGGAGGGCGATGGCGGTCTCGGCCATGCGGCTCTCTAGGACGGCATACCACGAGGGTTCCCTGACCATGTCTTTGAGCAACCGATTGCGTTCGCGCATGGCTTTTTCATAGGCCAGTGAGATTTCCGCGTGGTCGGGCAAAAAGCTAAGCGTCATCCGGTCAAGAAACCGCCTGCGCCCTTCGGCCCCTTCAATCCAAAGCCTGTCCATCGAAGGGATAAGCCAGAGCACACGGGCAATGCGGCCCAACCCTGTCTGGGGCGTGGATTTCCCGTCGATGCGAACCTGACGCGCGGTGCCTTTTTCCGATATGATGTCGATCTCGCTGACACCTAGAGGGCCGTGCAGCAGTGCCGAAACCTTCCAGCCCAAGGCCTCTGGTCGGCGGGTCATGTCCTCTGCGCTGGCACGTCGTAATCCACGGCCAGGTGATAGCAGCGACAGGGCCTCGAGAATATTGGTCTTACCCGCGCCGTTATTGCCATGAATGGCGACAGGGCGCGGATCAACATCAATCACCGCGCGCTTATGCGAACGGAAATGCGAGATTGTGAGGTTGGAGAGGTAGAGACCAGCCATCAGAACGGATGGAGAGTTCTAAGAAAATAGATTTCTTAGACCCTCATCGGCATCACGACATAAACAGCAGAAGTGTCATTGCCTTCGCGCATCAAGGTTGGATCACCAGAAGAGTTGAACATAAAGACAGCGTTTTCACGGTCTACTTGGCTGGCAATTTCCAACAGATATTTGGCGTTGAAGCCAATCTCTAGCCGCTCGTCGCCATAGGCCACGGCAAGCTCTTCTTCGGCGGCGCCGCTGTCAGGCGCGTTGACGGATAGAACCAAACGGTCTTCGTCCAGCTGCAATTTTACAGCCCGCGAACGTTCCGAGCTGACGGTGGCAACCCGGTCGACTGCTTTTGCGAAATCGGCGGCGTCTACTTCCAGCTTGCGGGTGTTACCCTGTGGGATGACGCGGGTGTAATCTGGGAAGGTACCGTCGATTACCTTTGAGGTCAGGGTGATCTGCGGCGTGGCAAAGCGGATCTTTGTCTCAGAAACAGAAACCGCGATTTTCATTTCGTCTTCGTCCAAAAGTTTGCGCAGCTCGCCCACGGTTTTGCGCGGAACGATCACACCGGGCATATCTGCCGCGCCGCCGGGCAGTTCAGCGTCAATGCGCGCCAGACGGTGCCCGTCGGTTGCAACACAGCGCAGCATTTTGCCGCCGTCCCCATCAGCGATGTGCATGTAGACGCCGTTCAGGTAATAGCGGGTTTCTTCTGTCGAGATGGCGAATTTGGATTTGTCGAACAGGCGACGCAGCACTTCGGAATTGGCCGAGAAATTCGACGCATATTCAGAGGTCGCCATGACAGGAAAATCTTCCTTTGGCAGGGTGGCGAGAGAGAAATTGGAGCGGCCAGCCTCAACCGTCAAACGGCCAGCGGCGGCATCCGAGGTCAATGACACCAACGCGCCATCGGGCAGCTTGCGCACAATTTCATGCAATGTTGTGGCGGCAACTGTTGTGGCGCCTGCGCGCTCTACCTGCGCGGGCGCTTTGTCGACGACCTCGATATCCAGATCGGTCGCGCGGAATGACACATCGCTGCCTTCGGCCTCGATCAGAACATTGGCGAGGATCGGTATCGTATTGCGCCGCTCAACGACAGATTGTGCCTGAGACACGGCCTTAAGCAACGCGGCGCGTTCGATGCTGAATTTCATATGCCTATCTCCATTGAGCAGTATTGAGAGTGGCCAAATTACCCGCTTCTTGGCCAATCACAAGACTTAACCACACGGATACGAAAAAGGCGGCCCCCTCAGAGGCCGCCCTGTGGCATCAGTGCATCTTTGTTTGGCCTAGGCTTCCAGTGCCCGGCGCAAAAGCTCCAGATCTTCGGCGATTTGACCATCGGCTGTTTTCAATTCTTCGATCCGTTTCACACCGTGCATGACGGTGGTGTGGTCACGGCCCCCAAACCTGCGGCCGATTTCGGGCAGTGAGCGGCTGGTCATATGTTTGCACAGATACATCGCCACCTGACGCGGGCGCGCATAGCTGCGCAGACGTTTGGGGCCGATCATGTCAGACAGGCGAATGTTATAGTGATCCGAGACTTTACGTTGAATTTCTTCAACGGTGATCTTCCGCTCAGAGGCGCGCAACACATCGGCTAGGCAATCTTGGGTCAGTTCCATATCGATCTTGCGGCCCACAAGGGAGGCAAAAGCGAACAAGCGGGTCAGTGCGCCTTCTAGTACGCGCACGTTGGTCGAAATCCGGTGGGCAAGGAATTCAAGAATGCCGTCATCCATCGCCAGCTCAGGATAAGAGGCGCGGTGGTTGTCGACTTTGGTCTGCAAAATCCCAAGGCGCAGTTCATAGTCTGTCGGGTGCAGATCAACGACCAGACCACATTGCAGGCGTGATTTCACGCGCTCTTCCAAATCTTTGATGTCTTGTGGGGCGCGATCGGCAGAAATGATGATCTGTTTGTTTTGATCCACCAGCGCATTGAAAGTGTGAAAGAACTCTTCTTGGGTGCTGTCTTTGCCTGCGATGAACTGAACATCGTCTACCATCAGCACGTCAACGGTGCGGAAGATTTCTTTGAAGTCCATCATCTTGCGATCACGCAGGGCCTGCACAAAACGGTACATGAATTGTTCGGCAGATAGGTAAAGCACGTTTAGCTCAGGCTTGCGGGCCTGTAATTCTTGGGCGATGGCATGCATCAGGTGGGTTTTACCCAGGCCAACACCCCCATAAAGGAACAATGGGTTAAAGGTAACAGGCCCCCCTTCTGCAACACGGCGTGCAGCGGCATGGGCCAGCTCATTTGGTTTACCAACAACAAAAGTATCGAACGAAAACCGTTTTTCCAGAGGCGCTGTATAAGGGGCAGATGCGCTGGGGGCTTTGGGCGCGGCAGGGCGTGGCGCGGCGATGGCATCGGTCTTTTGTGTTGCGGCTTGTTCTGGTTTGTTGGCGACTGCAAACTTCAATCGCGCCAGCGTGGCGTCAAGCGCCTTCATCTCATGCAAGATGAGATCAGAGAAATTCTGGCTGACGTAATTTCCAAAAAACGTTGTCGGAACATGGATCGTAGCGATCCCACTATGGGAGTCCCCCAAAGTCAGCGGGTCGATCCATGTCGTGTAGTTATTCTGCCCTACTGTCTTCAATAGTCGCTGCTTGACGCTGCCCCATTCGTCTTTGGTCATTCTTTCCCTACCACCATCTTTTGCACCGCACCTGCGATAACCGTTTCCTCAATCCATTAGGCAACAAGCAGCCGTACCGGTCCCATCGGAAACCGACCACGCCCTTCGGACTGTTATTTATAGCATCGACAAACAAACAGGGCGCTCATGCACCATTATTGTTTGAACGACACCGTTCGTTCTGACTGTGTGACAGGCAAATGTGCTGGCAGCAGCATCTGCAACTCATCTCAAGTATCTTATCAAAGACACCGAGAGAGACCGTTAATCAAAAGCGCCATTTCTAGCAAAATGGTATCTGATTGTCGGGTCTGTCCCCCCGCGAAGTGACTCGCTGTGTTTAAATACCAAGGGGGGTGCGGTTGGTTCAACAGAACTTATTTGTTGACTCTGTGTTTGTTCAAAAAGAATCTCACGTGCCTGTGAAAGGGCGCTTAAAACGACACAGGCGCCACCAAAGGTGACGCCTGTAAAATTTTTAGTTTTGAGCGATTCTTATGCGATCGCTTTGACCCGTGCGGCCAGACGCGACATTTTACGCGATGCAGTGTTCTTGTGGTAAACGCCCTTTGTAACACCGCGCATCAGTTCTGGCTGTGCTGCTTTCAGTGCTGCAACTGCGTCGTCTTTAACGCCAGATTCGATGGCTTCTTCAACCTTGCGGATAAATGTGCGGATGCGTGAACGGCGTGCTTTGTTGATTGCAAAACGCTTTTCATTCTGACGTGCGCGTTTTTTTGCTTGTGCTGTATTGGCCATGAGGATCGTCCTATCTGTGTATCTTGTGTCAATGCGTGCAGTCGTTCCCGAAAGGGAGGACACCGATAGGTGATTCTAGCCTGAGCGGGCTGCACGCGCATGTATGAGATGGCCTATAACGGGGAATGGGTGAGGTTGTAAAGGTTAGGTTGTTGTGATGCGGCGAATGGCGGCTTTGAGCCCACTTTACCAGATTCTGCAAATCGCACTAACGTCCGCTCCTCGGAAGACGGCCAAAAAACGTAACAAAACCGAAGGCAGTTTTGCCAAGGGTTTGTGGCACGAGATTTTTTAACCTTTTTGGTGACCATGCCGTGAGTTACAAAACGAGATCGACAAACTAACGTCTAAATCCCGTCCAACGAAATAAAAGCGGCCGGGATCACCCCGGCCGTCTCAGCTTACATCTTATTCGGAAGAATTACGGAGTATGCATGCAGGGCAGGCGTCCATGAACAGGGTCCGTATAGCCACCACCACCAGGGCAGATTGAACCTTTCAAGGCCACCTGATCGCGTTGCACGGGAACGATAATGTCGTTCAACGCCGGAAACTCTCCCGCAAGTAGAGATGGCAAGATTTCCACTGGAGCGCTTAAAGTCGCCGTTACAGCAAAGCTGCCTTCCTCTGCTGCGCCTTTGAAACCGAGCGACTCAATCTGGATACCAATCGCCTGAACATCCTCAGACAGCTCAAAACGCGGTTCGCGGCTGGTAAGTTCACGTTGGATACGGTCCTCGACCTGATTGGGGAAGCCCTCTTTGGGGCCAAGGTCCAAATCAAGGTGGACCGTCGTCGGTGTCCAGTGCAAGTCTACACCCACGTTGAAGTGATGTGTGTGCGAATCGCGGGTGATACGGTTCTTGATGCGCAACGCAACGCGCGTATCGAGAGTATCACCTTCACCAACTTCCGCATGCATGTGCAGGAGGTCTCCGTGCCGATACTTGAAGATCCGCGCAAGCCGGAAGTCTTTGGTATCCATGAGTTCATCAATCGCGGCATCAATATTCGGGAAACCCAGTTCCATCGAAACAAAAAGACGGCCATCACGGATTTCAATCGTTGGATCGCTCGGAGCAACGATGATATCAGCGGAAGAACCGCGCCCGCTATCGACAGGAATTGTGACTGCTGGCGGGATGCTCAAAAGGTCCAGGTCAAGCGCTTGGGGTGTAGCGAGACCAGTGGAGACGCTGATGCCAACCAAAGACGCCGCGCCGAGAAGAGAAGAGATAACTTTTTTCATGGCTTTCATAAGTCCTTTGTTCTCTACGGCCATCCCCACGATGACCGCTTCGAGATCAATGTGGGGCATCAGCCATTGCAATACTCGCCTCTAAAGGTGCGTTATGAACGTTTCAGGCCATCTTTTCCCAGAACAGATGAGTCATGAATATGCATCAAGTGTTTCAGGAGGTTGATATGAGCCGAACTAGACTCGAAAAGATTATGGCGCGGTTCCTTGAGAACTCCGGCGAAAAAGAGCGCTTTCGCCACGCCCTAATGAACCACGGCGGCGATGGGGAATATTCTGTCGAGGGCCAGTCTGTATATTTGTGGGCTCGGCGGCATCTCGAGTCGATACAGCCCCGTCAGCATACGTTTGAAGCAGAGGCCTGCAGTACTTTGGCGAACAAGCCTGGGCGTGCAACCCGACTGTATCCTATCACTGGTGCAGTCGTCGCACACTTGCGATACCCAGCAGATGCTGGGACAGACTTCGTTGCATACGTGCCAGATAAAGTTTTGGAAGCAGTATGTATGCGGCTTCAATCGCCGGAAAAGCGGTTAGATGACAAGGGCAATACGATCCCACTTTCACCGCGCATCGATGGGCTTCGCACCGCTTTCCTTGCACTTCGCTGTCTGTACCTATCCCAAAAACCGGAAGATGTTGCCTTTAGCAGCGGCGTTAGCGCCAAATCAATCAGAGAGCACCGACAAAATATT